>NZ_URDP01000001.1 GCF_900546705.1 uncultured Oscillibacter sp.
GAGCATGCGGTTCATACCCGCAGTGTCCCCGGTTCAAATCCAGGTGCCGCTACCAATCCATGAAGCGCCGTCAGGCGCTTCATGGAAACAAACCTGGCCCGTTGGTCAAGTGGTTAAGACACGGCCCTTTCACGGCTGTAACATGGGTTCGAATCCCGTACGGGTCACCATCCCATAAGACGCTGTGGCATCGCGGCGTCTTGTGGGTTTCCCAAAAAAGAATATCCGTATGGAGGCTTAGCTCAGCTGGTTAGAGCGCCTGCTTCACACGCAGGAGGTCACTGGTTCGAGTCCAGTAGTCTCCACCAAAAAGTTCCTGATTTTGCAAGAAATCAGGAACTTTTCTTTTTATTCGCCAAGAAAAAATTTGCTTTAATTTTCCGCTTTTTCTCCGACCAATACACTGACCAATACGGCCAAAGTAGCCGATAGAATACGGCAGTACCGGGGGGAATTTACCCGCCCGGTACTGCCGTAATGGTTACAATCTTTTTGTATGGTCAGAAAAAATCCAGCCTTCCATCTCACACGCGTCTGCAAGCGCTTTGGTGAGCTTTTTAATTGGAAAGTCTGGTGCGGTTTGTATAATGAGTACCAAATGTCCCCAATCCACATGCAGGTTTAGAAGAGCGCTCTTCTCCAGTGTCGAACCTTCATCAAAATGAAGAGGAAACTCTTTTTTCAGAATAGAACAATTCAGATAGACGTCCGCCCAGGGAATCTCCGTATGGATACACTGATAGAGCGATGTATACAATCCTTTGGGCAGCCTGTCAAAGAGAAATATATGCCTTTCCCCTTTGCCCACCTCCTCTTCTTTGAACCAACGGCACTGTTCCAACGCCATTTGGCGCATTTCTGGAAAGCGCGCCTCCCACAGGGCACAGGTATGTCCGGTATAGTCCGACACGGTCAGCGCCACAGGTAGCCCGGCACTGACCTCTTCCACAGTGCGCTGTGCAATCGTATGGAAGGGGCGCAGCGCTTCCTCCTGTTCGGCCGAGGCCGCCAGCGCCCCATATCCGCCGGGAAGTCCGTATGATCCCGTCATGCCGGCAGTTGTTTCCTCCGCCCGGAACTCTCCGGGCATCAGCCAAAACTCCCCTAGGCGCAGTTCGTTAAGCAACCTGTCAGTTCTTTCTTTTCGTTTCCGGAAAACCATAGTCACTCTCCCACATCTGTGATATCAATTACCCATTTTCCCAAAGAGGAACCTGCATAGGAACCTGCAACACCAAGGATCAATCCGCCGGCAATCCCGCCTACAGCAGTGCCAAGTCCTGGCAAAATTGCCGTACCGATTGCAGCACCTGCCAGAGCGCCGCCTTTGGCGCCGAGTGCACCTCCTGCCCAACTGCCGCCAATACTTGCAGCTGTACTATAAGTCTTTTTCCCGATTTTCTGATCGGCGTCATGTAGATCCCCGTCAATGACATTACATAGTTCCAAAGCATCCAGTGCTGCTCCCGCGACCAACAGCACTCTCCCTGCGATCCTGACTACTTTGGCTGAGTGCTGAAAATCTTTCAGGATATCATAGGCTTCTTTGGAAATCTCGGTATGATCCAATTTGGATGCAAGCCTTTTCTGCCACGCCGAAGCATCTGGGAGAGCATCCACATTGATATGGTAATAGCTTGTATTCCCTTTGTAGGGGTGTAAATCGGCCCTGAAAAGTGGCATATTACTTTCAGAGGATACAAGGCGTGAAAAATTCCGCCCATCTCTTGTGATTTTGGTTGCAGCCCGAATTCCCGTCCAACTGCTTTGGAGCGGGTCAAGCCATGCCAGAGTTGGAAAGGTACCTCGCGCTAATTCATCCAGAAAGCTCTCACGAGCACCGTCAGTCTTTTTTCCGTAAACTCCGTCCTCCAGCAGCCGCCCACCTAAATTCAATTCGTTAAATCTTTGCTGTAACTGGCGGATTTTTGCTGCATCGCCACCCACAAACCATGCCAGCCGCTCGATCATGCTGTCAGAAATACCTGTGCTGATCCCGCAGTGTTCCAGTTCGCTAACAGCGGCACGCAGGTTACGGGCTGTGTCGTCTGTGATATAGTTGTTCTCTCGTTCGTTTTGCGATAAATCCCGCTGTAATTGGCGCGCGATATCTTCCAAGGAGTCCTTTATGCCTCCATCGTAGTCATCGCTGTATATAGCAGGAAGATCCTGCAAAAGGACCTTCCGTTCCACATAGTTCAGATATTCTCTGCTGCCAATGGAATACCCACAACGCCCCCGCAGATCTGCCGATTCATTGTTGCTACGGTATGTGTTCAGTACATCCCGTAAGAATTCTTTATCCTTTCCCTGTGAAATATCCTGGAGAAATGCAGTCTTTCTTGCATCGCTCCCTGCCGCAAAGGAAATACTCCAATCCACAGCCTTTTGAAGCAAATCAAGGCACTCACTGGCAAAGAAGTCTGAACAGTTCTTAATTTTTTGAATTGCGGTTTGGACAGCCCGATCGTCACGCAAAGAACTGCCTGGGAGATAAAAAGAGGATAGATTCAGGATTCCTATGCAGTCACTGCTATGGCTGCAAAAACTGCCGGACATCCTGCATACATCATATAGCGATTGTACCTGCTTGGCAAGTGCGCTCCTTCGATCAGAGAATATATTGCGAATGACGTTTATGTGTTCCTGCAAGTCGTCGTAGATCTCTTCCACTGCGGCGCCAGCACGGTTCCCCACCTCCCGTAATGTTTCGTGGTAATTCGTTTCTGACGGCCTTTGCATCAGCGTGCCAAAAAAAGTGGTGCGGTTTACGCGGTTCCAATAGTCACTGCTCCCCAAAACAGCACCGTTTTCACCAGCTGCTTCCTTGCTCATAGGTTTCCCTCCTGAAAGTTTTCTCAAATACAGGCCTCCGTATGAAGAAAATTGCATGTTTCTGTGGAACAAACTGACAGAATGTTTACCAGAAAGGCAGCACCGGGCAGGAATTTCCCAGCCCGGTGCTGCCTTATGTTTATTTTGGTGGTTACATCGCCTTTCCAATCACATCCCCCATCGTATCCGCTGCCTCCCGCATCATATCCGGTGTGGCGTGGGTATAAGTACTGAGGGTGAACCCTGCCGAGTAGTGTCCCAGGGTGCTGGACAGGGTCTTCACGTCCACCCCATTCTTCAGGGACAGCGTTGCGAAGGTATGCCGGAGATCGTGGAACCGGATATGCTCGGCACCGATGGCTTTCAGGATCTTCTCGTGGGTGTGTCGGAAGGAGTCCGGATCGAACATCCCGCCCGTCTTGGGCGACGGGAACATGTAGGGATTTCCCGGGTGCTTCTTGTGCTCCTCCACCAGCAACTCCACCGCCTGCTGTGAGACCGGCAGGACGCGGATGGAATTGTGGGTCTTGGGCTGGCTCACCACCAGTTCTCCCTTGGTGCGGGTTACCTGTTTCGTGATGGAGATGGTTCGGTTCTCCACGTCCAGGTCCGTCCAGAGGAGGGCCAGCAGCTCTCCCCTTCTCAGTCCCGTGGTCAGTTCCAGGTAGAAGGGCGCCAGCAGCCCCCGCTTGTCCGCCTCCATCAGATAGGGGCGGATCTTCTCTTCCGGCAGAACCTTCATCTCCCGCTTTTCCATCTTCGGCAGCTTACAGCCTCTGGCGGGATTCACCAGGATCAGCCGCTCCGACACAGCATGCTCCAGGCAGTTATTCAGCAAGGTATGGATGCCGTGGACCACCCGGACGCTCAGGCCCTTGTTCTTCAGTTGGATGTGCTGGTACCGCTGCACCCGCCCGTTCTTCTGGAGATCGTTGTAGAACTTCTGGATCTGGATCGTGGTGAGCTTGTCCAGCTTGATGCCTCCCAGTTGGGGGATGATGTGGTTATTGATGTAGTTCAAATAGTAGTCCTTGGTGTTCTCCCGGAGCCGGGGTTCAGCGTAGACCTCGTACCACATCTTCACCCAGCTTTTTACCGTATGGGTGCCGCTGCGGTTCATGTCCAGCCGCTGGCTGTCCGCAATGGCCTTTTTCAGCTTCTCCTTAACCTCCGCCTAAGTCTTCCCCAGGACATTCTTAATTTTCTGCTTCCCGGTCGCCGGGTCATAGGAGGCCGTGTAGAACCCCTCCCACCAGCCATCCTTCCGTTTGCGGATGCTGCCTTCTCCGTTAGCTCGTTTCTTCCCCATCCATCATCTCTCCTTTCCTGCCAGTTCACAGGCCCGCTGTTCGTCCTCATTTTCAAAGTTGTACGGCGGATGATCCGCCAGCAGCTCCTGCTGGATACCCTGGGCCAGACGGTAGCCAGATATGAAGCTGTTGAGACACGCTTCCTCCCGCAGAGCATCTTCCAAATCCGCCATCTTCAGAAGAAGTTTCCGCTTTGGCTCATCCAGCAGACGGGAGAGCTGCCTGTAGGTCCGTTCAATTTTCCTGTCCAGATACTCCGCCCTCCGGGATGTTGTCTCGAACCTGTAGCAGAGGGCTTTCATATAATCACGCATCATGAATCGCCTCCTATCAGCGACACACAATACCATGACCTGACCTCAATAGCCACTCCAACCGGGCAGAGTTATCAATTCGTTAGCAAATTCAAAGCGACACCCGGAAAACCGGGTGCCGCCGTTTTTTACCGGGTCTCCTGCTTCCCCATATTCCGCTTGATCCATTCCCGGAGTTCATCCTTGGGGATCACGATGCGGGTACCGATCCTCAGTGCGGGAAAGCCCTCGGACCGGGCCAATTCATAAGCCCCAGCGCGGGAGATTCCCAGCGCCGCTGCCATCTCCGGAACCGAGAGCAACAGCGGCAGATCTTCATAAGATTTGAATGTTTCTTTTTTCACTGAATATCCTTTCTCCTCTCCTGCCGTGGGAGAGGTTCTTTATTTGTTATCCTTTGTCTTGTTGATACATTTCCTCACCATCTCCTGTGGTGGCCCCTGTGCCCGCACGATGCCTCGCAGTAGGAAGCGCAAGCAGCGGCAGGATGTAGTAGTGGTTGTTGCTCTGCCGCCAGCTTCCGTCACGGCGCATCTGCTTGGTTGCCACCTTGCGGATGAATCCGCGTTCCACCAACTGCTTGACCGCATCCCGTGCAGCGTTTTCTGAACAGCTGCAGTGCAGTGCGATGGTCTTGATGCTGGGCCAGCACAGATCTTTCTGCCCGGCGCAGCAGACCAAGTAACTGTATACCGCCAGCGGGATTGGTTTCAGATCATAGTAAAAGATGGAATTGCTCATTTGATAGAATCGTTCACCGAGAATTGGCATGCGGAACCTCCTTTGTGAAATTCAGACATGGAATTTTTCTTGCGTTCCGAGTGCCTTCGCGTTAAACTGTTTGCAGATGGAGTCTGCGTTTTTCGGAACGCGGCGTGCCGCCGGACTGTTGCAGCAGTTTCGGCGGCTTTTCTTTTTGATTCGGAAACCCAATTGGTCTTTGCGTTGTGCGTGGGTGCATATCACCACCGTTCTTAAAAACTCTGTTGGCCAGCAACAGGTGTTCAACCACTCATCGACATTCCCCCTTCCATTCTCCCTGGAAAACAAAAAGCCACCCAGATCGTCCTTGCTTTTACGATCACGGATGGCGCCCTTCCCCTTAATATGCCATTATTCACTTGTAGTACTGTACTGGCCCGCGTGAAGGGCTACCGGGCTTTTGATTTCCAGTATTTGTATTATAAAATTGAAGAGAAACCGTGTCAACCGCTGCCCCTTGGGTCATCTGTAAACCTTTGACCTTCTTGCGCTTGAAAATAAATCATGAAAACCCGTGATGTGGTATCTGTATGCAGTCCAAGGCCACGTTGAGCCCTGTCTTCTGATTTCATACAAGGCAATTGGTAGATGCATATACAAAGCTACTGGATATCTTGGAAAATGCCTCCGCAATAGAATCAGCTTTTGAAGTAATTTGCGTTAAAAGTCTCAGATAGTTTGTGACCTGTACGAAAGATTTCCGAGTAGATAGATGAAGCGTGCTAGCACAATGCAAAGGAGGATCAAGAATGGAGGATGCCCGAATTGTTGAGCTGTTTTGGGCGAGATCAGAAAAAGCAATAGAAGAAACTTCATCCAAGTACGGAAAATACTGCTACGCCATTGCCCATAGTATCTTAGCGAATAGTGACGATGCAGAAGAAAGTGTAAACGACACTTACCTGAAGGCTTGGAACAGTATACCACCCCATCGTCCAACCATTCTCTCAGCGTTCTTAGGGAAAATTACACGGAGAGTTTCTATTGACAAGTGGCGCAGACGAACAGCGGAAAAACGGGGCGGCGGCGAAATGGTAGAAGTTCTTGACGAGCTATCCACTTGTGTTCCGTCCAGTCGAAATGTAGAACATGAAATCGAGACCGCAGAATTAGCAAAGGAAATTAACCGTTTTCTGAAGTCCATTTCGCCTATTGAACGGCAAGTCTTTACTTGCCGCTATTGGTATCTCGATTCAATCTCAGACATTTCCCGACAATTTGGATTTTCGGAAGGGAAAACAAAGATGATGTTATACAGAACGCGTAAGCGCCTCATGAAATATCTAGTAAAGAGAGGGGTCGTTTGTGAATACTGAAAAATTGCTGGATGCTATCGGAATGATAGATGACGAGTTCGTGTCTGAAGCAAAGAACCCTCGCCCGGCGCGAAACCGTATCAGGAGAACAGCATTGCTCCCTTTGGCAGCAATCATTATCATACTTTTATCCATTACGGCTGCTGCTGTTTCTGGCGTGCTGACAGGAATTCTGGATATGTTTAGAGACGAAACGGATGGCAGGTTGAGTGCTGAGCAGGAAAAGCGAATCCAAGAAAGCATTATTACCCCGGAACAGGCTCAAACAGTCAATGGTGTAACAATCACACTAAAGGAGATATATGGAGACGGAACAAACTTCTGGTTTTATTTCTCAATTGATGGAGCTCCAATAAAGGAGTTGGAAGAGATAACTTTTAGAAGGGAGTCTCTCATTCTGGAAGGCGAGGAAGAAAGATACTCTGAGAGCATACAGATGAAGGAGTTGGACGACGAAGCGCCCGAAGATGAACATAGGGATATCATACTGAAAGTAAGCAGATCTCTTAACAATGCGGTCATGACGCAAGAAACAATCAAGGGTACTCTGGAGCTAGTTGATCTCATTGACCTAACAAATGTTGACCCGGTAATCGTAGAGAAGCAAGGGGAATTTGAAGCAGCGGAAAAGGTTGCTGCCGGCAAATGGATCTTTGATTTCCAACTTGATAACAGCGAAAGCTATCAGGAAATGCAGGTATCCGGGGTAACCTTGGAAGGAAATGCGGCACTAAACACGGTTCTTATGGCAACAGCAGAAGTGAAGAGCATTACCCTTCGCCTGCTGGGTATGGAAATGATGTATCAGACTGATCCATCAAATGGAACCCTTGAATTTGAAAAACCCGTAATTGTTTTGGAAGACGGATCTGAGATCGTCCTCCATGAAAAATTCGGAGGATATATTCCAGATCCAGACGGGAGCAAAGTTGGGCAAAGATATGTGTCGTATATTTCCGAGGGCCCCATTATGCTTGAAAAAGTATCTGCCATCCGTTATGGAGAGCAGGTTATCCCTTGGCAACCAACGACTTAAGATAAATATGGTGAAAGGGGACAAGGAACAAAATTCTGAGTTCAAATGCAACAGGTGTTAATACCTTGGTCTGGACCGGTCTGGATACAAACCTTTACTTTCAAATTTTCAGGGCGATACTAAATTTGAATTACTTCTTTGCAGGTAAATAGTTGTAATAAGACCAAATGTAATCTTAGAAAATGAAACTTTCCCTGCATATAATTGGTTGACAAAAGTAGTCCTATCGGCTACAATAGGATTACAAGAGTAAACCGAAAGGGGGGATAGAGCGTATGGAAAGATCATCTCTCAGCGCCAGTGAGTGGCGGGTGATGGAAGTTCTTTGGACCGGGCCGAAGACCTTGATGGAGCTGGTGCGGGAACTGGGAGTCTCTGCCGGGTGGGCCAAGAGCACCGTCACCACCATGGTCCGCCGGATGGAAGAAAAGGGCCTCATCACCTATGAACAGTCCGGACGGGCCAAGGTATTCCACCCTGCCGTCAGCCGGGACGCCGTGGCGGCGGCGGAGACAGATTCCCTGCTGGAGCGGGCGTACCACGGCAGCGTGGGGCTGCTGGTCAACGCCATGGCGGAGCGGGAGAGCCTGAGCCGGGAGGACATCGATGAGCTGTACGCCGTGCTGCGCAAAGCGGAGGAGGGACGGTTATGAGAGCGGTGCTGATTACGTCCAGCGTGCTGATTCTGGTGCTGATCGCCCTGCGGTATTTGCTGCGGGGAAGGATCAGTCCCCGGGTGCAGTATGCCTTGTGGCTGCTGGTGGCCGTGCGTTTGCTGGTGCCCATCTCCTTGCCGGGGACGGGACTCAGCGTGCTGAATATTCTGACCCCGGAGACTGGTGACACCGCGGTATACGTCTCCTCCCACGGTGTCACAACCTCCGCCCCGGCACCGGAGACCGGTACTTTGGGCGATGGGCGGGCGATGGATATCTACTATGATGATTTCGGCATCCGCCACTTCTATCCAGTGGGGGAGGCCCCACCGGCGGGCACGGAGTATACCACCGTTCCGGCGGAGCAGATCTTCAATCTGGGCAACCTGCTGCGGACCGTCTGGCTCTGTGGCGCCATGGCGATGGCGGCCTGGTTCCTGGCGGTGAACCTGTCCGTTTCCGCCCGGGCCCGGAAGGGTGCCCGGCGGATGGAGACAACGGAGAGCCCGGTGCCGGTGTACGTATCGGAAACGGTACCCTCCCCCTGCCTGCTGGGCCTTGTGCGCCAGCGGATCTATGTGACGCCAGCCTGCACGGTAGATCCGGCGGGGCTGCGGCATGTCCTGGCCCATGAGCTGACCCACCGGCGCCAGGGAGACCCCTGGTGGTCATTGGTGCGGGCAGCGTGCTTGTGCTTTTACTGGTTTGACCCGCTGGTGTGGTGGGCGGCGGCGCTGTCCAGAAGAGACTGCGAACTCTCCTGCGACGCCGGTGCAATCCGCCGCCTGGGAGAACCGGAGCGTATCGCCTACGGCCAGACCCTGGTGGGCCTGGTGGCGGCCGGGGTGTCCCCCGGGAGCCTTTTGCAGACTGCCACCACCATGCGCAGCGGAAAGAGCGGCCTGAAGGAGCGCGTCGCCCTTATCGCGAAAAAGCCCCGGATGCTGGCGGTCACAGCGCTGTGCCTGGTGACCGTGGTGGCCATCGCGGCGGCCGCCACCTTCACCGGTGCCCGACCGGACCGGACCGACGCGGCATCCCTGACGGCGGAGGAGCGGACCGCGCAGATCCGTGCAGTCCTGTCCCAGGTGCCGGGCGAATACGCAGACAACGTGGTGATGGAGAAACCAACAGAGGATGGCGGGACGTTCCGCTTTGCCTACTATTACGCTCCGGACTACGACAGCGACTACGGAGGCTGGCTGTTCTGGGTGAACCGGTGGGATCAGGCGGACTTTGAGGCGCACCTGTGTGCCGGGGACACCAGCGGCGTCTTCTGCTTCGCCCGGGATACCGATGGGTACTATTACGCTGTCCACTGCCCCACGGACGTCAACTTCTCACCGGAAAACGGCGAGGATTACCATGCTGTTCAGGAGGGACTGCAAGACTGGGCTGAGACGGCGGTGCTGGCCGTGCCGGGGGTGGAGCCGTTTACTGAGGAAGATGTCCAGGCGCTGCGCAGCCAGCCCTTCCAGTTCCAGGGCGACCATATTACCGCCGTGTATTATCCCTATTACACTGTGAACGGCGACCGGGAGATCACCTGGACCTTCATCCTTTCCCAGCCGATGGCCCGCGGGGCGGAGGGCATCTGGTGTGTGGAGCAGGTGTGGTACCCGGGAGAGTTTCCCCAGCGGCAGGTGGTGCGGCCGGACACGGACCTGCCCATGGCGGACTACTACGCCGACCTCCAGTCCCAGGCGGATGACGGTCAGGCGGACTGGGCCCTGGATCCCACGGAGGTGTGCTTGCGCTTTGCCCACAGCTTTGAGGGCGGCCATTTGAACGCCGCGGCGGAGAGCTTTGAACTGAGTGAGCCGTACTCCTCCGCCCCGTACAGCGGTAATGAGGAGGCCGCGGAGGACCTGAGCGTTCTGCTGGATAACGACACCGGGCGGCTGGAAGCGACGCTGGATTACAACTCCGGCGGCACCTGGCAGGCGGATGCCCTGTCCGTATCCACCTCCGCCCTGTCGGTCCAGACGCTATTGGACACCCTGACCGGCGATGGGTACAGCTGGGTGGATACCCGCTGGACCTGGCCAATTGCCACGGATCCTTGGGCCTCGGAGGAGGACGGGGATTACTTCCTTTCCCTTTCCGTTCCGGACACCCGCTGCAGCCTCTGCGTGTATCGGGACAGTCCCTACGTGCAGTACATCAGAGGGAACGGAACTTCCGTGATTTACCAGGTGACGCCCGTGGATGACGCCCAGAGCGCGACGGCGGCCGTCCGGGCCTGGTATGATGAACAGCGGGACGCTCCGCTCACCGCCGACGTCCAGGCGGGGACGCTGATGGATGCCATCCGCAGCAACGATACGCTGGTGATGGAACTCACCCGCACCGACGGCGTGGGTGGCGGACGGTATGTCACCACCCGCAGCGGCACCGACAACGCCGATTATACCGCCCACAACTTCACATCTCCCAGCCTGTTTACTTGGTCCCGGGCGGAGGGCGGTATGCCGCCCTCCCCGGAGCCGGAGGCATCCCTGACTCTATCTTCTCCGGACGGCCGGTATGCCATCCGGGTCTGGACCGGCAGCAATCTGGTCTGCTGCACCGACAGCGGCGAAACCTACTGGCTCCAGGCGGAGAGCACCGGTCAGAATGTATTCTCCGGCAGCATCTTCCAGCACCTGCGGTTCTGGTACGATGAGGTGGAGCTGGCCGCCCTCCGGGGAGATGTGGTCATCCCGGACACTGGGCAGGGCCACCTGGCTATCGCTCAGGCCTGGGCGGACGCGATGCAGGCGGTCAATCTTCAGGTGACGCCGGGAAGCAAATACGCCCTGAGCTATGTGCGCAATGTGGTCTCCTTGGAAGAGAACGCCATGGACAGCTGGTATCAGCCCTTCATGCTGGAGACGGAGCACTTCTACTTCTCCTATGTCCGGATCTTCGTGCCGGAAAACAAGCAATCCCTCGGCTGGAGCATGGCCGGCAACACCGGTGGCTACGACGGGACCTACGGCGAGGCCCCGGAGGGGGCCTTCATGAACTGGCAGATGGGCCCCATGTATCGGACCGACGATGGCTGGCGCTGCGACGGTACTGGCACAGGGCCGTAAAGAATCAGATAGCGCCTTGTATTGGTTGAGATACTCTCTTTGCGATCATTTCGCCTTGTTGATATATTTCCCCACTACACAGTGCGGCATAGCCCGTGCACGGCAAGCTGCCTGAACCGAAAACAACACTTGACATTTTCTCGATTGCAAGCTATCATCACGGCAACAAGGTCACCTCTTGCAGAAAGAGTCCCCGGCTCCGCTCAATAAGCGGAGCCGGGGATTTGACCAATACGCTGACCAATATCCGGATATCAGCGGGCGGACACAGTGGACAATGACCTCTTGCCTGTTCAGAAAAAGTGGAGTAAAAAGTACCGTCAAGCGTCTGGTAACAGGCGTTTGACGTCCAGACGGATCTTCACACGCAGGAGGTCACTGGTTCGAGTCCAGTAGTCTCCACCAAAAAGAACCTGATTTCCAAGGAAATCAGGTTCTTTTTTTTGCAAGTTTTTGCATCTTTTCTCTGACTACTAAAAGCACCACAGCCCAAAAAGGCTCCCGCATCTGCGGGAGCCTTTTTTGATTTTGTGTTCTGCCGCTGCTTTTTCACGGCGTGTTCATTCAGCAAAACAGCTGCTGCTCCACCATGCAGTGAAAGCCTGCGCATAATTGGTTTTAAAGCCCAGTACACCCAATGTGCACATCTGCTCCCACCAACCGGGATCATCCCCCAAGTTGGAGAAAACTTGAACGCCGCGGTCTGCCAGCCAGTGAACATCGTCTTTTGAAAAACACCCGGCGTTAAGACCGATCTCGAAGAAGTCCGACGTTTCTACGACATGCCGGTTTTCCTCTGTCAAATAGTGGAGATTGGCGCCCAGCCGCAGGCCGCAGGGCTTTCCCATAGTGCGGCACATCTGCTGGATTTCCTCTGTGTAGGTGGGTACACCAGAAAAGAGAATATACCGGGTTGTATTGGAAGAGTGATCCAGAATCTCCAGCATGCGCTTCATGACGCCCGGGGATTTGACCTCCACCTCCACGGTGATGGGCTCCGGTCGGCTGGACAGCCAGGCATCAAAATCTGCAAAGCGCATCAGGTGGGCCATTCGCCCGTCCCGGGACAGAGCCGAAGCGTAGTCGCTGCCCGGTTCCTGTCCCATCAAACGCTCAGGCATAATGGCCATGCTCTCGATGTCTGCGTGGGGAGGGAGTTCCAGGGAGAGGGTGTGGTTGGCATAGGGCAGTTCTACGGACTGAATTTCTTCCCAGGTCATCTCACAGATGCGCCGGTTCGTAGGGGCGGTGGGATGGCCCAGGGTCATCCGGGTAAAATTGAAGTCGTGTGCCACGATGATTTCTCCATCCCGGGATAGCTGGACATCGATCTCCATGCCTTCCAGCCCCAATTCCACAGCGCCCTGAAAGGCACCCAGTGTATTCTCCGGAGCTGCTTGAGCAAGACCCCGGTGGGCCAATCGCATGGGACCGGTGTAATTTGTCTGTTTTTTCATGTAGTTCTCCTTACATTTTTCCAAGTGCCGCGCCCATGTACTCCGTTTTAATATTCCGTTCCACGATCATCAGCAATACCAGATTGGGAATCAGCAGGATCAGTGATACAACAGATGCCCGGGTCTGCGAAAATCCCTCTCCCAAATAGGAGAAGAGGACGGTGGGAATGGTCCGGATCTCCGGCGCGCCGATGATGAAGGACATGGTGAATTCCTCCATGCTGTTGATAAATGTAAAGATGGCACCGGAAATAATACTGGGGGCCAGCATGGGAAGGTAGACCTCCTTCAGCCGTGTCCGGGGGCCGGCGCCCAGGTTGGACGCCGCGTCCAGGATGTCCTGGGGCATGGATTCAAAGCCCACGACCAGGATGCGGAGCATGTAGGGGATTCCGATCAGGGTATGGGACAGGATGACACCCAGATAGGTTCCGGACAACCCCAGAAAGTAGATCACACGTCCGATGTAGATGGCCAGGGCCATTCCCGGCAGGATCATCGGCAGCAAAATCGCGGTCTTGATAGCCTCTTTTCCCCGGATGGGCCGGCGGCCCAGAGCGTAGCTGGTGGGCATGGCCAGCAGGAAAGACAACAGCGTGGAGCAGGCGGCAATGAGGAAGCTATTGAAAATGGCACCGCCGATGTTGGCATTTTCAATGATGTAAATCCAATTGTCCACGGAGAGACTGCTGGGCAGTACGTCGGGGTAAGACCAGCCCACGCTGGGGTCTACCAGGGACCACAAAATGGAGTATGCCAGCGGGATCACGATCCAGATGACAAACAGTACGCCGAAGCCGAAAGGGAGCAGCAGCTTGATTAATTTTTTCGTCAGGCGGTTGGGGACAGCCCCGGCAATCGCCGTTTCGTTCTGATTCATGGCGTTTCCTCCCTCAAAGATGCTTTGCCAGCCGGTTTCCAATGCAGGTGTAAACGGATACGAAAACGATGGCCGTGACGGTCATCAGGCAGCCGATGCAGGCGGCTGTGCTCCAATCGTTGAGTAGGTATGCCTGCTTGTGCATCAGGTTGGAGAGAGTGGTGGGATAGATGGGGCCCATGACCCGGGAGATGGTGAAGTCGTTGAATACCTTGATAAATGTCATGATAACTGCTACCAGGGCCGAAGGGAACGTCAGGGGCAGGGTCACTTCCCAGAACAGGCGCAGCCGCCCGGCACCCAGATTGCGGCCTGCGTCCAGCACATCCTTGCGCACGGACTCTACCGATGAATAGACGATCAGCAGCATGAAGGGAATGTTTTTCCACACCTGCGTAATCAGGGCACTGACGCCCCAATTGTCGTTTTTCAGCGCCAGGGGTTCCCGGATGAGTCCGAGGCCTACCAGAATTACGTTCACAATGCCGTTGTAGCTGATCACGTTGGTAATCAGCAGACAGGCGACCAGGGACGGGATGAACATGGGGATCTTCAGAAGAGACAGCCAGGTCTTTTTGCCGGGCAGGTTTTTCACCACCAGGGACAGCGGATAGACGATGATGATGCAGATGACGCAGGTCCAGACGGCGATTTTCAAAGAGTAGAACAGACTGCCTCCCAGGTCTCCCGAAAACAGTTCCTTCCAGTATTGCAGGGAAAAGGCGGACGTTCCTGTAAAATTCAGCAGTCCGAAGCTCTGGATGATCATCATTCCCAGAGCGGCGGCCAGAAAGAGCACCACAAAGCCAAGACCCGGCAGAAGAAGCAGATAGCCCCACTCAAACGGTTTCTTCTTTCTCATGTCTCACGCCTCCAGAAGCCGGATCTTTTCCGGCTGTACGGAAAAGGAGATCTCGCTGCCGGCCTCCACGTCCCAGTCCTTGGAGATCCCGGCGCGGAGCTGCGCCTCGCCTACCCGGACGAACATATCCATCAGGCTGCCCATGTACACGGCAGTCTGCACCGTTCCGCGGATCAGGTTCGGGGCGTCGGAGTCCCCCGGCTCGGGATGGAGGTCCTCAGGGCGGATGCACAGATGCGCCCTGGTGCCCGGTGCCAGCTGACAGTCGGGGTCCAGCGCCTCCAGACGGCCGTAGGCACTCTCCACGGCAAAGTGCTGCCCATTCCGGCGCAGAATCGTGCAGGGGACAATGTTTGCAGTGCCGATGAAATCCGCTACAAACTGGTTTGCAGGCCGGTCGTAGATATCCCGGGGCGCGGCATTTTGCATCATATGACCGGCGTTCATGGTGATGATCCGGTCGCTGATGGCCAGGGCTTCTGCCTGGTCGTGGGTCACATAGATGGCCGTGATGCCCAGCTTCTGCTGGACCTCCCGGATTTCCACCCGTACTTTCTCCCGCAGCTTGGCGTCCAGATTGGAAAGGGGCTCGTCAAAGAGCAGCAGTTTGGGCCGCACCACCACGCACCGGGCCAGAGCTACCCGCTGCTGCTGGCCGCCGGAGAGCTCGTAGGGCTTCCGGTCCCCCAAGCCGGTCAGGTTGACCATCGCCATGGCCTCCTCGACCCGGGGACGCTGTTCCTCCTTGGGCACCTTGTGCATCCGCAGACCGAAGCGGATGTTTTCATACACCGTCTTGTTGGGGAACAGGGCGTAGGACTGGAAGCACATGGCGGTGTCCCGCTTGTTGGGCGGTACATCGTTCATCCGCGTGTCACCAAAGTACACCTCGCCGCTGTCGCACTCCAAAAATCCGGCAATAATGCGCAGCAGTGTGGTTTTTCCGCAGCCGGAGGGGCCCAGCAGCGTCACAAACTGCCCCTCGGGAATCTCAAAATTGATGTTGTCCAGGGCAGTGAAGTCCCCATAGTGTTTGCTCAGGTTCCGAACCGTCAATCCTGCCGGCAAGGTAATCATCTCCTTTGTTGATGCCGGAGGACTCCGTGGAGTCCCCCGGCACAGGTTTGTGGATTCAGCTCAGGACGTTGGTGGTGAAGTCCTTGATGTACTGGGTTTTGTAGCAGGCGGCCATCCAGTCCGTGTTCTTGGCGCGGTCCTCCGGTGTCAGGAGAGAGATGTCCTGCTCCAGATCCGTCCGGGCGCCCAGATAGCCGGTTGCCTCCGCCTGGGCATTCTGCCCCTCGTCAGAGGTCATCCAGTTGATGAACAGCAGCGCGGCGGCGGGGTGGCTGGCGTTGGCCACCACGGACATGACCTCGCCGGAGTAGCAAAGACCGAAGTCCGGTACATAGTAACCATGATTGATGGACAGGTCGCCGTTTCCAGCGCTCTCAGAGACGTTGAAGTCCCAGGCGGTGGTCAGCCAGACCTCGCCGCTGTTGAGGCGGCTGATGCTGTCAGCGTTGCTGGTGGTGAAGGTGATGTCATCCCGGTGCTCGTTGAACCAATCCCAGACCACGTCCCACTTTTCCAGCAGGGCCGGGTCGCAGCCGTCCTCCGCAGTCAGGTACTGATCCAGCCCTCCCGTCAGGTTGGCGATGATGCTCTCCATCATGGCCTGACCGGTTCCGCCGTTTTCGGGAATGCACATGGCGAACTTTCCAGGGTTGTTTTCGATGAACTGCTCCAGTTCCTCAAAGGTCTGGGGAACCGTGTCCTCTGAGAGCTCATTGGCGTTGTAGAGCAGCCCTGCCGGAGAGGTGGAGACGGGCACCCAGTAGCCCTTCTCATTGCTGACGCCCTCTTTGCGGGCGCTCAGACCCGGAACCAGCTTGTCCTTATACTGCATGATGTCCAGGATGCCGGGAGTCAGCGCATTGGCATCCATCAGGCCCTCCACGGTCTCACCGGCCAGGAACATGACATCAATGGAGCCGGTGCCGGAGAGCTCGGTGAGGACCTTGTCCATGGTAGTGGTTTTTTCTCCCACCATGACGTTTACATGGATTCCGTACCGCTCTTCAAAGAGCCGGGCCACTTCGTTCCACTCGGACTCCTGGAGCCAAACGGCGAAGGTCAGTTCGCCCTCCTGCTTGGCTGCGGCCTCGATGTCATCCCAGGACCAGGACAGCAGATCCGCCGCGGTTTCATAGGCCGGAACGCTGGACTCGACGTTTTCGGATGCGGCGGAGTCCTGGGCTTTATCGCCGCATGCGGTCAGCGATAGGGCCATGGACAGTGCCAGCAGGGAACAGATTAGTTTTTTCATGGTATCCTCCTGTTTTTCACTAAAACGCACGCTTGCTGTGCTCGTGCACGATCTGGAAATAGCATATCAATCGCAATATTAAATTTCAACGCAGCTCTCTGTAAAATTTGCATGGACTTTTAATGTAAAAAATGCTGTAAATCCATAAAAACATCAAAGCATTTGTGTATATTTTGACGAGACACGCTTAAAAGACGCAAAATCACCAAATTCCATGCACGAAAATGCACGGTTTTTCTTGACAAGCCAGACGCGGATTAATATACTGCACTTGAAACAGCTGAAACGGGGGAGCGTGGGGGATTTGAAAGTGACGTTGAAACAGATTGCCGACATTGCCGGTGTCTCCAGAGGCACGGTAGACCGGGCAATCCACAACCGCGAAGGAGTCAATCCGCAGGTGCGGGAGCGTGTTTTGACCGTGGCTGAGAGCCTGGGCTATACGCCCAACATCGCCGGCAAGCAGCTGTCGGCCCGCAAGCTCCACCTGAAGCTGGGCGTGGTTCTCCCGCCTCGCCGGCGCGGGTTCTGGGAGGATGTCTACCAGGGCCTGGATGCGGTGCAGGAGGAGCTGTCCGACTATGGCGTGACGATCCTGTGCAGACCGTATGAAAAGTATTCCGCAGCAAGTCAGCTGGCACTGATTGATCAGCTTTTGGAAGAGGGAATGTCCGGGCTGGCCATTGCCGCAGTCAATGACCCCTCCATTCAAAGGCGTCTCAACGGCCTCATGGAAGCCGGACTTCCGGTGGTTGTCGTCAATTCAGAGATTGAGCACATCGCTCCTCTTTGCTATGTGGGGGCGGACTACTTGTTCAGCGGACGTACGGCGGCGGGAATTTTGGGCCTGATTGCCCGGAGGCAGCATGTGGAGCTGATGGTGTTTACCGGGACCAATATGATGCTCAGCCATACCAACCGGATTACCGGCTTTTTGCAGGAGCTTACGCGCCTGGAGACCGACTGTCATCTGATCGACATCTGCAAGCTGTTCGACAGCGCCGAGATGTCGGATGAGCAGCAGGCCTATCAGACGGCCGCCGCCAGACTCAGACAGCACCCGGAGACAACCGCTGTCTTTACGGCGGCGGGGCCTGTTCAGATTGTTGCCCGGGCCATCCGGGACACAGGGATGCTGGGAAAGGTCACACACATTTCCTTTGACCTCAATACGGAGACACTTCCCGGACTTCAGGACGGGAGCTTGACGGCGGTGATCGGGCAGGAGGCGTTCAAGCAGGGGTACCAGCCCATCAAGCTGCTGTTTGACTATCTGGTCAACGGCATGGAGCCCCAGGATCGGCGCATGATCCTGCAAAATGAGATCTTTATTCAGCAAAATGCGTTCTTGCGGTGAAACGCCGGAGGAAAAATAAAAAACGCCGGACGGATTTTTCCGTCCGGCGTTTTTTGCGGGCTTTTATCCGGCACCGGCGGGAGTATGGCTGCGGCGCCTGCTTGCGGAGTGTGTCGCGCGTGGAGAGGCACTTGTGTGCTGCACGCACGATACGATGTAAAACTATATAAAAATTTCATGCAGAAGCAAAGTATATTTATTAAGTTTTCCGAATTATTGTAAGAAGTATTACTTTTTTTGGCGGCTCTCTTGACACGGATACAAAATCTGGTATGATAAGCTAAAAATTTCCACGATACTTTTGCAGAAGGAGGCACAGACATGAAACAGGTTGTTTCTTTCCGGAGTCATTCCGCTTGTGCGGCGGCTTGCTTCGCCGCGGCTGCCTCCTGCGCGCACTGCGCCCACATTCTGCTTTCTTTGCCGGATACCATGCGTTTGGTATCCGGCTTTTTGCTGCGTATTCTCAAACCAATTCATCCACGCCAGAGGAGTTGTCCTATCTGTTGAGCGAATGATTTCGCACAATGGAGCGGTTCCGCCGGGCGTGGAACCGCTCCATATTTTTTTGAATTCAATTTCTCCCTCTTACCGGCCGAAAGTGCGGAGAAAGTGAAGATAAATATTATTGATTATGAGAAAAACAGAAAGCGAGGGATATGTGGAATGAAAAAGAAGTTCACTGCGTCCATGCTGGCTGTGGTCATGGGAGTACTCTCCTGTACCAATGCCTTTGCCGCCCAGACGCACACCGTCGTCAGCGGAGACACACTCTCCAAGATTGCAGCGGAGTACGACACCACCCTGGAAGAAGTAATCCGGGCCAACCCCCAGATCAAGGACCCTGACGTCATCTATCCCGGAAACAAGGTCACGATCCCCGATGACGGCAGCCAGAGCGCACCCGCTGCCACCGAAACTGCCTCGCAGAGTCAAGGTCAGACGTCCGTCAAGACCTCCATCAGCGGCATCACCGGTATCCGGGCAAAGCAGATTCCGGGGTACACCATGGTGGACATTCCCGAAGGTGTCATCTCCTATGACTCCGATGTGGTGATGAACTATATCCAGGAATTTGCCAACCTCACCCAGGTTCCCCACTCCAGCTACAACACTGCGAAGATCACCAAGTACCTCCAGGACTGGGCGGCTGCCAACGGAATCCAGTGTGAGACCGAGGAAATCGGCAACGTCATCATGTATCTGCCTGCCACGGAGGGGTACGAGGATGCGCCCACGGTCATTTTCGGCGGCCATATCGACATGGTGGAGGCTGTGGACCCGGGCGTGAGTCACGACTGGCAGAACGATCCTCTGGATCTGATCTGGACGTCCAATTCCGTCAAGGCGGACGGAACCTCCCTGGGCGCTGATAACGGCAGCGGCCTTGCGTTTATGCTGACTTATATGGACTATGCCGATGAATTTGTCCACGGTCCCACCCGCTTCATCTTCACGGTGGACGAGGAAGTGGGTCTGCTGGGCGCCCATGCCCTGGACCCCAAGTACCTGGAGGGCGCCGATTATATGATCAACGTGGACGGCGGCTACGGCGGCGCGACCATCGCCTGCGCCGGCGGCAAGTACTTCGATTTCACCCATGCGGCGGAGTGGACCACCGCACCTGCGGACGCCGTGGCCTATGAGCTGGAATTCAGCGGACTCAAGGGCGGTCATTCCGCCGGCGTCGGCGGCGGCAAGGCTAATGCTCTGGTAGCCATGGCCAACGCCATTCTGGCCATTTCCCAGGCCGGGGTGGACGTGAGCATCGTCAGCTTCGAGGGCGGCAGCGCCAGCAACGCCATCCCCTCCTCCAGTAAGGCGGTCATTGCCATCAGCAGCGCCGATGTGGCCACGGCGGATCAGGTCATGCAGGACTTCGCCAAGAAGTTCGACGACTCCTACTCCGCCATTGAAACCAGCTATTCCTTCCGCTACGGTCGCAGCGACGCATCCGTCAGCAAGGTTCTTGATCCGGAGCTGTCTGTGACCCTGGTGGAGCTGATGAGCGCTGTCCCCAACAACATCCACACCCTGCTGGCTACCACCAGCGGCACGGAGGCCTCCTCCAACCTGGGTACCTTCTCCCTGACGGAGGACACGGTGACGTTCCGCTGCATGATGCGCAGCTCCTCCACCTATCAGTCTGAGCAGATCACCATCATCAACCAGGCCCTGGCCGATCTGTCCGGGTTTACCATGGACATTCCCGGCACGTTTGCAACCTGGCCCCTGAAGGGCGGCAACAAGCTGGGCGACATCGCGGCAGAGGTGTTCAAGGAGCAGACCGGTGAGGACTTCCCGCTGCAGGCAATCCACGCGGGCGTGGAGTGCGGCGAGTTTGCGGAGAAAAATGATTCCCTCTACATCATCTCTACCGGCGTCAGCGGCGGCAGCAACGGCCATACCACTGCGGAGACCATGAACTTCGACATGGTCGAGGTGAGCATTGATTTCCTGGTGGCTCTGGCTGAGCGGCTGGCAAACGAGTAACCACGGCAGATTTCTGAAAGGGCAGCGGCCGGACGAAAGGAACTTCGTTCGGCCGCTGCTGTTCAGGAATAGATACGAAGAAAACAAAAATGAAACGATTTTCAGAGCTTCTCTGACAGCGCGGAGCCTAAAATTGCCCGCAATTCCACCAGAAATGCCTCCATCTGAGCAGTGATTACTTTACTTTGGTGAAATACCATTTGAACAGCCTGCTTTTGCTCCCAGCCGGAAATCTGGAGAATCCGAAGCCGTCCGGCCTGCGCGGATGTATAGACCGTATACAGTGGAAGAACAGACAAAAACGGGCCTTTTTCCACTAGCCTCCGGGCGGTGTCCGCGCTTTGAAGTTTCATAAACGGGTGAGCTTCTATTTTTTTCGCCGCCAAAAAACTCCAAAAATGAATACTATATGAAGCGGAATCTTCCATCACAATCAGATCGTGCTGCGGAATTTCCTCCGCAGTGACATGCGTCTGATGCGCAAGGGGATGCAAGGGATTTACAACTGCCACAATGGGAACCTCCACAGCATCCCAAACATTCCAGCCAGCAGGAGGAAGCGGGTCGTCAATGAGACAGGCCACATCGATCTGGCCCTTTCGCAGAGCGTGTTTAAGCGAGGCCGCCGCATCGACAACAACTTCCAGCTGGACAAGCGGATACTGGCGGTGATAACTGATAAAGGCGTCTTCAAGCAGCAGCTCATACAGAGAGTCCACCATGCCAATTCGAACGATTCCGCCCATGGAACCCTCTAATCTCAGAGAATATTTCATTTTTGCAGTAGTGGACACGATTTGCTGGGCATACGGCAGTAAGGATTCTCCGTATGGTGTCAGAAAAACGCTTTTCCCAATACGGTCAAACAAGGGGACACCGACTTCCGCCTCAAGCTGCTTGATCTGAATGCTGACGTTTGATTGTGAGTAGCCCAGCTCTTGGCTTGCCTTTGTAAAGTTTTGCAAAGCGGCTACCCGTAAAAACGTATTTAGATTTCGAATTTCCACCAGACACACCTCGTTTCCAAGGACATTCTATAAAACTTGAAAAGGAGAATCAATCAATTTTCTTAATCAATAACATAAAATTTATTCGTTTCACAAAATTGATCTTTGTATGTATGATAAGAATCAGAAAGCCTTTTGAAGGTTTATCCTTTGCATGACAGGGAGGATGGCTATGAATCGGATATTACATACAAAGACACTGGCAGTTCATGCAGGAAGCAGGAAGGACGATGCTTTTGGCGCTATCAATGAACCAATTTACATGACCTCCAATTACAGAATCCCCACGGACGGCACACCGGTGGACTGGAGCGGCATCCACAGCAATATCTACTGCCGGAATCGGAATGTAAATCAAATGGTGCTTCAGGATAAGCTCTGTGCGCTTACCGGAGCGGAGGACGGAGCGGTATTTGCCAGTGGCGTGGCGGCACTGGCGGCGGTCTTTACAACCATGCTGAACTCCGGCGATCACGCAATTGTCTCTGAAGTTTGCTACAGTGCCACAAACCTTTTATTTCGAGAGTATTTGCCCAAAAAATATGGCGTGGAGGTTACGCTCCTGGATACGACGGACACCGAAGCGGTTCGATCTGCCGTTCGTCCCAATACAAGACTGATTCATGTGGAGACACCTGGAAATCCCACAACGGGAATCAGCGACCTGGATAAAATCGCCGGCATTGCCCATGCTGCCGGAGCAATTTTGAGCGTGGACGCCACCTTCGCCGGACCGATCTGTATCTATCCTTTGAAGCATGGGGCCGACCTTGAGATCCACAGCATGACAAAATACATCAACGGTCATGGCGACTGCCTGGGCGGGTGTGTACTGGGAAAAACAGAGCTGATTGATCAGATTAAGGAGCTGGCCATGGTAAACTACGGAGGGATTCTCAGCCCGTTTAATGCTTGGCTGGTGGCCCGCGGTTTGACCACGGTTCCCCTGCGGATGAGACAGCACAGCGCTGGGGCACTGGCGGTGGCCCGGTACCTGGAAGAGTGCCCCGGGGTGCGGTTTGTCTGGTATCCGGGACTTGAAAGCCATCCTCAGCATGATCGGGCTGTCCGCTTGATGAATGGGCAGTACTCGGGGATGATTTCTTTTGATATCAAAGGGGATGAGAAGGTACATCAGAAGTTTCTGGACTCTCTGCGGCTGGTGACCCATGCGGTCTCTTTGGGAGATGTGGAGAGCTTAATTGTTTACTATGATAAAAACAGCGACAAGCTGCCTCACTATCCGAAGATATACCAAGAGGGATTCTTCCGCTTCAGCATCGGACTGGAAGACTCGGAAGACATCATCGAGGATTTAAGGCAAGCTATGAGTGCCTGCGGTATTTTGTGATGCCGGCAGGCAATGCAAGGGGTGATATGAATGATATCCGATACTCAGCGCACATGGGTGGAAATTGATACCGGAGCACTGGTGCACAACCTGAATGTTGCCAGAAAACTGACCGGGCACAATGTAAAAATCATGTGTGTCATCAAAGGAAATGCCCATGGCCATGGCGCTGTAAAATGCGGCCGTGTATTGGAAGAAAATGGGGCGGACGCGTTTGCGGTGGCTTGCCTGACAGAGGGAATGGAGCTCAGACAAAGCGGGATTCAGGCACCGATCCTGATCCTTGGCTGGACGCCGGCGGAGTACGCGGAACAACTAGCGGAGTATCATTTGGAGCAAAGCGTAATTGACGAAGCGTATGCGCAGGAGCTGAGCGCGGCTGCCGGCAGGGCCGGGAAAGCCGTGGGGGTTCATGTGAAGCTGGATACCGGAATGTCCCGCACGGGAATTTATGCGCAGAGTGCCCCGGCTGCTGCGGCGCAGAGCATCGCTCGAATTGCACAGTTGCCGAATCTGCGGATCAAGGGAATCTTTACGCACTTTGCCGCGGCGGACATGCCGGAAAAAGATGCGTACACTGCCTGGCAGCTGTCAAACTACAACGCGGTTTTGCAGGAACTGGAGAGAATCGGATTCCATGAGCCGGTACTTCACCATGCCGGGAACAGCGCGTGTATCCTGTACCATCGGGAAGCATACTTTGACATGGTGCGGATGGGAGTCATGATGTATGGCCTCTATCCCGACGGGTCAATCCAGCCGAATGGCCAGCTGCAGCCTGCACTGACGCTGAAGGCCCGTGTGGCGCAGATAAAGGAACTGCCGGCAGGCGCGTATATCAGCTATGGCTGTACGGCGCAGACGAAGCGCCCCACCAGAATTGCGGTTGTTACGGCTGGCTATGCGGATTCCTATTGCAGAAGCATGAGCAACAAGGGGGCCTACGGGGTCATCCGCGGGCAAAAATGTCCCCAGATCGGGCGGGTTTGTATGGACATGTGCATGTTCGACGTTACGGACGCAGAGGTCAACCGGGGGGATGAGGTGATCTTGTATGGAAGGGGAGGCATGCCGATGGAAGAGGTAGCGGCTCTGACTGGCTCAATCAACTGTGAGCCGCTGTGCCTGCTGACAGATCGGGTAAAGAAAATTTATATTTGACAAGGCCGGAACGGACAAAAGGAGGAGAGCGCACCATGGATACATTCAGCAGGATCATCAATGCAGTCAACAATATTATCTGGAGCAATGCTCTGGTCATTGTTCTGGTTAGCGTTGGCATCTTCTTCACAATCCTCACCAAAGGAGCGCAGTTTAGACTTTTCAAGCAGATGTTTGTGCATATGTTTGAAAAGGACGCAAGCTCCGCGAAGATCAAGCTCACGCCTTACCAGGCGTTTGCTACAACAGTAGGCTGCCGTGTCGGCACCGGAAATATTGCGGGCGTTGCCACGGCAATCTACTTTGGCGGGCCCGGCGCAGTTGTCTGGATGTGGATTACAGCCCTTTTTGGGGCGGCTTCCAGCCTGATCGAGTCTCTCCTGGGGTCCGCTTACAAGGATCGATATGATAATGAGATCTGCGGCGGCCCCTCTTACTACATGGAAAAGGGCCTGCGGTGCAAGCCGCTGGGAGTCTTGTATGCCATTGCAGTGCTGGTCGGCCCGGTGTTTATGATGTCCGCCTTGCAGACCAAGACGGCTGTGACATCTCTTTCCGAGGCATTTGGCGCGTCCCAGGGCGTTTTCACGGTTATCATGGCGGCCCTGGTTGCGGCTGTGGTTGTGGGAGGCCTCACAAGAATCGGCAAAGTGGCTGAGCTGATGGCACCGATCATGTGTGCGGTGTTCATGCTGATCGGCATCATCATCACCGTGCTGAATATTGAAAGACTTCCCGGAGTGATTTCCATTATGTTTCGGTCCGCGTTTTCCACGGACTCGGTGTATGGAGCGATTTTCGGTACAATGGTTCAGTGGGGCGTTAAAAGAGGACTCTATTCCAACGATGCAGGCAACGGCATGGGGCCGCTGGTGTCCTCCTCGGCCGACTGCGCGCATCCGGTCAAGCAGGGCCTGGTGCAGGCGCTCTCGGTTTATGTGGATACGCTCCTGATCTGTTCCGTCACGGGCTTTTCCATTCTTCTGGCAGGCACCTATAATGTTTCCAATGCGGCTGGAACCGGGTATATCACGGAGGGACTTCCGGGGGTCGAGTACGGTATCCTCTATATGCAAAGTGCAATGACACAGGCCATGGGCAGCTGGGGAAGCGTGGCAATGGCCCTGATTATCAGCATCTTTGTCTTTTCCACATTAACGGCATATGGCTACCAGGCAGATGTCAGCCTCAGATATCTTTGCGGAAAGAAAAAGTGGACGGCATGGATTGGACGGCCGCTGCTGCTCCTGGGGATTCTGCTTGGAGGTATTGTGGATGGGGAGGTTGTCTGGGCGATGGGCGATACCGGCGCAGGGATCATGGCCTGGATCAATTTGCTTGCCATCGTTTTGCTGTCGCCTGTGGCGGTCAAGATTTTGAGAGACTATGACAACCAGAGGAAGGCCGGACTGAATCCGATCTTTGACCCGGAGACGGTTGGCATCAAAGACCCCAATGGCGTTTGGACAGAATGGGTTGAGAAAAAGCGGGCCCGGGGCGATTATGAAAACGAAAAGCTGGGGTATCGGAGCAAAGCCAAAGGATAACGGCCTTTTGTCAGGCAACGGACCTGCAGAACAAAAAACGAAACAATAACCGTAAAAATCCCGGGAGGAATCGTCTGCAGAATTTGCGGAGAAACTGATAAAAGGCGGCAGCCAGTTTATCTGGCTGCCGCCTTTTTAAATGATCTGCGATCACCGCTGAAATTGTACGGGACATTAGCTCCCCAGGTACCGGAAAAGGAAGGTGATCACCTGGGCCCGGGTACAGGGAGCGTCAGGGGAGAAGATCCCCGGGGCAGTGCCCAGGGAAATGCCCTGTTCTGCCGCCCACGCGGCTGCACTCCAATAGTAGGCGTCCGGCGGTACGTCGGAAAAGCGCCCGGAACCGGCGGCATCCCCGCTGTACCGGAAAAGGAAGGTAATAATCTGAGCCCGGGTACAGGGTGCGTACGGGGAAAAGACATCCGGGGCGGTGCCCAGAATAATGCCCTGTTCGGCTGCCCACACCACTGCGTCATGGAATCTGTCGGTGGAGGACACGTCCCGGAAGGGGGCGGCCTCCTGCCGGGGCTTGGGGCAGCCTGCGGCCCGCCAGAGCAGCACGGCTGCCTGGGCCCGGGTGCACACCTGGCCGGGAGAAAAGGTGTCCGGGGCGGTGCCCAGAGTAATGCCCTGCTCTGCCGCCCACAAAACGGCCGGATAAAAGTAATCCGTCTCCCTTACGTCGGAAAAGGGATTGGAGGCGGGCGCCCGGTATCCAATCAGGTATCTGGAAAAATGCGGGGTGGTAAAGGAAACCTGCTCTGCCCGGGCATCGTAGGAGGTTTTCCGGGGAGAGAGGGTCCCCAGGTCGTCCAGATGATACACAGTGATGCCGTTGGCTTCCTGCCCGTGGGGCAGGACATAGGGAATGGTGACCGTGGCGCTGCCGCCGCCGAAGTGGGGAATTGCCGTGTCGCCGCTTCTCAGATACAGGTCAAAAACCGGTGCGCCGTCTGCTGCGGACTGCTGGGGTCCGCTGAGGTCCTCCGGAGCCACCGGTGTGACCTGGAGGACTACGTGGGTGTCCCGGGCCTGACTGGCCACCGCGGTGAGGGCAGTGGAATCCAGTGTGACGGTGGCCACGCCGGAGGTTACGGTGAGGGCGGCGCTTTCATGGCTCCCCAACGCGTCCAGAGAGGAGACCGGCAGATGCACCTCCACCTGGCTGGCGCTGCCGCTTTCCACCACAATCTGGACCACCGGCGCCGTATGGCTCCCGGACACGGCTTCCAGCACCTGCTCCACGGCCTGGTCCATGGTCCCGGTGTCAATCTCGGCTTTCGCGGTGTCGCCGGAGATGGTTGGCGTCACCTGCGTGGAGACGGTGGTACTGCCGTCGGAGGTCTCCGGAGGCTGTACGGCGGGCGGGGTGCTGTCGCCGGAACCGCCGCCGGGGACGTCGGTTCCCACGGAATACATACCGCCGACGGTGCTGACGCGATAGCCGGGTGCAATGTATTCCGTGGGGTCAGCGGAAAAGCGACCGCCGGTAATGGTGAGGGCGCCGCTCTGCGCCGGAGAGTCCACACGGAGGTGTCCGCTGAAGCTGCCGCTGTGGATGTGGGCGGAAATTCGGCTGCCGGTGAGCCACACGGCGTTTTCCAAGGCAGCCACCTCCGTGCCGCTGAGAACGGCGGTAATGCCGTCGGAGACGGCGGAGGCGGTGTCTGCGGCGAGAATGCCCGTGCGGACGCTGCGGATGACGCAGTCCCGGACCGATACGTCTGCGGCGTCCCGCAGCTCCAGAGCAATGCGCTCCGGAGCGGAGCCGTCGGGGGCACCGGAGATGGTGACACCGGAGACGGTGCCGCTGACCGGACCGGCGGAGCCGCCGGCCTGAATAAGGGCGGACTGCCCGCCCGGCGCTCCGTTCACAGAGCCGCCGGAAATGGAAAAGGAACCGGCGTCAAAGCTGTATGCGCTGTGAATGACATTTTGCACATGGACATTTTCGGCAATTACCTGGGTGTCCGGGGCGGCGTCGGCCGGAACATGGAGCACGCTGGCCGTCTCAAAGTCCTCCAGCGTCACGTCGGAAAGGCGGAACGTGCCGCCGATTACCTCTATGTACGCGTCGGACTGCCCGCGAATGGCGAAGCCGTTCCCGTCCAGAGTGAGATCACTCGGAATGGTCAGCTTTTCACGCAGCGTCACGTCGCAGGGAAGGCGGACCACGCCGCCGGAAGCGGCGGCGATTTCCGCTGCCAGGTCAAATTCAAAGTCCACGTTCTGCCCGCAGTTGGTGAAGGTATTGGACTTGGCCGCGTCGGGGTCCAGATAAGTGCGGTCGCCGTCGGCGTCGTAGTAGGTCTCCTTGACAATGCCGATGCCGCAGTTTGCAATGCGGTTATCCCGGATACGGGTGATTTTTCCGTTCCGCAGCACCAGAACGCCGCAGGCGGACCAGCTGTCGGACTGGGAGACATAGCCGTCAATGGTGTTTCCGGTGATGACTGCTTCGGCTCCCAGATCGATCTGAATTCCGTTTCCGGCAGCGCCCGGATAGGGGCGGCAGTCAATGGTATTTCCGGTAATGACGGCGCTGCCGCCCTTTACGGTGATGCTGTTTTTGGTAAAGCCGGAGAACCGGCACGCCTCAATGAAGATGCGGCCGGTGCCGGGGTCAGAATTGCTGCCGGCCTGGATGCCGGACGTATTGTTGTGGCTGTTGGCTTCGACACCCCGCAGGTGAATGCCGGACATGGAAAAATCCACGTCTCCGCCGGAGATCTGGAGCAATGCGGTGGGCTCCGCCGCGGCCTGAAAAATGGTCTGCTCCATGCCGGCACCGGTGAGGGAGAGATCTTTCCCAATGGTCAGGGGGCCGCTGAGAATGTAGGTGCCGGCGGCAAATTCGATGGCGGTGCCGGGCTTGGTATCGGCGGCGTAGGGAGAGGAGGAATCCAGAAGATCCTCCAAAACGGCGGACGAATCCACCAGATAGGTCACGTCCTCCACCTGTCCGTAGACATCGCCCACCAGGCCGGGGCCGTAGCCGCTGCCCCAGACGTGCCAGATACTGTTGACGGCGTCCATGGTGACATGGCGGACATCCAGCGTGCCGGTCCGGGCGGCGGAGGCGCTGACATAGGCGTGAAGATACACGTTTTCCAGCAGGGCGCTGCCCACGTCGCCGTCAGCATTCTGGGGATTGAAAAAAATGGAGCCGCTGAACACCTCGCCGTTCTCTCCGTCGGGATGGACCACCGGCAGCAGGGTGCAGTTTTGCAGGGAGAAGTCCCTGCCCATGACCTCGATGGCCTTGTTGGGAACGGACTTGCTTTGGAAGTCCACTCCGTCAATGGTGATGCCGTCACCCCACACGGAGACGAAATCCTGGGTGGCCCAGGCGCCGTTGGCGCTGTCCACATCCGTGGTAATTACCACGTTGCCGCCTCCCACAATGGTCAGGCCGTCGGCGTACAGAGGGAGGTACCAGCCTCCCTGGCCGGGCTCGTCCCAGTGGGCGTATTGGGTCAGGTGTTCCCGGGTGAGGGTGTAGACGCCCTCGGCCAGGTGCCAGGTCTGTCCGGCCTCCTGCCCGGCAATGGCGGCGGCCAGATCGTCGGCGGTGCGGAGTTCCAGCACGTCGCCGTCAGAGGGGCGCTCTTCCTCTGTCGGGGCGGGGGACAAAGATTCCGAGGCCGGAAGAGAAAAATCCACCGTCTCTGCCGGAGGGGAAGAAGATGCGGATGTAGGTTCTTCGGCCTGGGCAGAAAACGGCGGCGCGGTCAGAAGCAGTGCACAGGCCAGCGCGGCGCTGAATAGACGCAGGGGGGTGTTTTTCATGAACAATTTCCTCATTTTCGGGTTGATATGACGGGGAATTTGTGTGCCGGTGTTCGGCAGGCCGTCCCACGGTAAAACGGGGCAGCTGAAATGGGGCCATTGTACCGTTAAATCAATAAAAGCGCAAGAAAAAAGTGCTGGAAACTGGGGAAAATACTGTAAAATATGGAACTTGAAAAACTTTCTGCGGGCATGCAGCTGCGGCGGCTGCCTGCCCGCGCAGGCGGTCGGCAGGCGGCCTTGACAAACTGGTAAAACTGCCTATAATATGTAATTGGTTACTTATTTGGAGGGATAGCTATGCCAGCTGCCATGCCGTTCGGCCTGAAAATTGCGATCATCAACCGTGCATTCTGCAAGAGGATGGACGAAAAAGCCAGCACCCTGGGGCTGACATCCGTGCAGCTGCGGGTGCTGGGGTCCATCAGCCGCCTGGAGGCGTCCGGTGAGACGGAGATCCACCAAAACGACCTGGAGCGGATCGAACATGTGACGCATCCGGCTATGACCAAGCTGTTGCAGCGCCTGGAGAGCAAGGGGTTCATTCGGTGTGTACCCAGCGCCAGAGACCGGCGGTACAAGAAGATCACCTGCACAGAGCGGTCTGCCGGAATCTACAAGGTGATTCTGGCTCAGGATGCGCAGGTGCTGGAGGAGCTCTGCGGAAACTTTTCCCATGAGCAGAAGCAGGCTCTGCAGCAGATTGCGGATATGCTTTTGAAAAATATTGATGCAAAGTAAGTTTCGGATGGGAAAACTGAATTCCCCAGGCAGTGTGCCGAGGATATTGCTCGGCGCACTGTCTGCTTTTTTATCCAAATACGTAACTAGTTACTTAAAAAGGAGAATCAGAACCTATGGAAGAATCAACCGCACAGACCAAAAGTCCGTTTTCCACAGAGCCCATCGGACGGCTGATCGCAAAATTTGCCGTCCCCTGTGTAATTTCTCTGCTGGTGAACTCACTGTATAACATTGTGGACCAGATCTTTATCGGCTGGGGTGTGGGGTACCTGGGCAACGGCGCCACCAACGTGGTGTTTCCCATTACGATCATTGCCCTGGCGCTCTCGCTGATGATCGGCGACGGCGGCGCCGCCTACCTGAGCTTGAAGCTGGGCGAGGGTGACACGGCCAGCGCGAAAAAGGGCGTGGGCAACGCTATTGCCATGGTGACGGTGGTGAGCATCGTGCTGCTGGCAGTGTTCCTGGTGTTCATCAATCCGATCCTGACGCTGTTCGGCGCCACGGACGCCCTGCGTTCCTATGCGCTGGAGTATGGCTGTGTCATCGGCATCGGACTGCCCTTCATGATGATCCCGGCGGCAATCAACTCCATGATCCGGGCAGACGGCAGCCCCAAGTACGCAATGTTTTCCATGGTGCTGGGTGCCGTCATCAACACGGTGTTTGACCCCATCTTCATTTTTGTGTTTCACATGGGGGTACGGGGTGCCGCCATTGCCACGGTTATGGGGCAGGTGGCATCTTTTGTGGTGTCTGTTGTATACATCGCCCGATTCAGGACTTTTCGCCTGGAGCTGCCCGACCTGCGCCTGAACGGCAGAACCTGCAGGAAGGTGCTCAGCCTGGGCATCAGCAGCTTTATCACCCAAATTGCCATTACCATCGTCATGGCGCTGTCCAACAATCTGTTGGTGGCCTATGGCGCCGACTCCGTCTACGGTTCGGAGATCCCTCTGACGGCTATGGGCATCGTCATGAAAGTCAACCAGATCCTCATCTCCATTCTGGTGGGCATCTCCACCGGCGCCCAGCCTATTATCGGTTATAACTACGGCTCCAAGAATTTTGAGCGGGTGAAGAAGGCCTTCGATATCGCACTGGTGGCATCGGAAATTGTGGCAATCCTTGCGTTTTTGGTTTTCCAGTTTGCACCTATGAGCGTCGTCTCCCTGTTCGGCTCTGAGGAGGGACTGTACAACGAGTTTGCAGTCATGTCATTCCGAATTTTCCTGCTGTGCTGCCCGCTGACCGGCTTTCAGACGGTGGCGGCCATCTATCTGCAGGCAATCGGCAAGCCCGCCAAATCCGCGCTGCTCTCGCTGTCGCGGCAGATCATCTTCTTTGTGCCCACGGTAGTCATCCTGCCCATGTTCCTGGGCGTGACGGGCGTCCTGTGGACGGGGCCTGTGGCGGACGGCTTGGCCTTCATTCTGGCAGTGATCCTCATCATTTATGAGCGCAGGCAGCTCAAAGACGCGGAGTCTTCCGTGTGACCCGAAGGAGGGAATCCGGGGCGTTTTAAGAAAGGAGAGCACAGCATATGAAAAACAGAGTCATTACCATCAGCCGGGAATTCGGCAGCGGCGGGCGCACCATCGGCAAAAGGGTGGCGGAGGAGCTGAAAATCCCCTGCTACGACAGTGAGCTCATTGAAAAGGTGGCAGCGGAGAGCGGTTTCAACGAAACCTACATTCAGGACGCCGGGGAATACGCCCCCGGGGGATTCTTGGCATCGGCGTTCTCGCACCGCAGTTCCGGCCCCAACAACGCAGACTACCTCTGGAAGATCCAGTACAAAATCATCACGGAGCTGGCGGAAAAGGGACCGTGCGTCATTGTGGGCCGGTGCGCCGACTATATTCTGCGGGACAAGGCGGACTGCCTGAAGGTCTTTATCCATGCGGACATGGCGTTCCGGGCGGAGCGGATTGTGAAGGAATACGGCCAGCGGGAGGAGTCCCCGGAGCAGCGGCTTCGGGACAAGGACAAGCGCCGGGCGGCCTATCACCGGTTTTACACCAACATGAAGTGGGGCCATGCCCAGAACTACGACATCACGCTCAACAGCGGGTCGCTGGGAATTGACCGGTGTGTGGAGATCATCAAGGGCCTTTATTGAAGCAGGCTCCGGTACGCGTGCCGGAAGGGCGAATACGCCTGAAAGAAAAGCAGCCGGGGAACGAACAATCCGTTCGTTTCCCGGCTGCTTTCTGCGCAGAATGCCCGATCAGGCGTTGGCGGGGGAAGCTTTGAGCTTGCGGTAGTAGCGATCCACATACGCCGCATAGACAATACCGCCGATGACGTAGGCGATGGCGGTCAGGGCGAAGCCCACCGGCAGGCCCACCGGCTCCTGCAGGCAGCCCATCAGCAAAGAGCCGATGCCGATGCCCACGTCGTAGGAGAGCATGTAGGTGGCGTTTGCCACGCCGCGCTTGGGCGCCGGGGTTGTGCCGGTGACAAAGGACTGGAAGAGCGGCTGCAAGATTCCGTACCCGATGCCGAAGAAGACGCCGGCCGCAAGCAAGTGCACACCGGTGGACAAAAACAGATAGCTGACCATGGTGAGAACCAGGATCGCCAGGCTGGCATAGACCAGAAGACGGTGACTGCCTGCGTCAATCTGCTTCTGCGTGGACAGCTTGGAGGCCAGCATTCCCACCACCAGGCAGATGTAGAAGTAGGGGAGGAAAGAGGTCAGCTCCTTTTCCTGGGCCAGAATGGAGGAATAGGCGATCACCGCGCCGTAGGGGATCATCAAAAACATCATGTTGAACATGAAGGGGAGTGCGGGGCCGTAAATGGTGTCCCGGATGGAAAATTTCTTCCGCTCCACTTTGGGATAGCGGATGCGGCAGCAGGAGACGCAGACCAGTGCCGCCACCGTGATGGCAAAAATCGTCAGGAACGAGGCTCTGCTGCTGAGGTTTTCCTGTACCTGAAGGCCCACGTAGGGACCCAGCGCCATGCCGATGGACACAGTGAAGGCGAACCGGCTGATGCCCTCGGTAATTTTGGAGCGGGGCAGAACGTCGCCGGCCAGGGTCATGGTGGCCGAACCGCACACGGAGTAGACGGCGCCCATGTACAGCCGGATGACGATCAGCGCGCCGAACAGGGGAAAGGCGATAAAGGCGGGAAACGAGAGGCAGAACAGCGCCAGAAACAGCAGGTATACCCGGTAGCGGTTGAAGTTGTCCAGCAGATATCCTGCCACGGGGCGGAATAAAATGGTGGCCACGGACATGGCGGTCAGCACGATGCCGATTTTTGAGCCGGTGATGCCGATTTCCTCACAGTAGATGGGAATAATGGGAATCGAGGCGTAAAAGGCTGCCAAAACCAGCAAATTTGTGATAAAGAGCAGGACAAACCTTCGGTTCCAAATTTTTTCGGTGGTTTCCATAGGGACAAAACTCCTTTGTACAATCAAACAATATGGTGGCACTTGCCACTATATGAGCATAACACAAGACGCTCCACACGTCAATATCTGGTTGCACATGCCACTAAAATGCGGTATAATAACTCTATTGCGCAAAGGGGGGTGCATTTCATGTCGGGGATCGCGGATCATCCGTTCAAGTCCGTTTCCATTTTGTATCGGAAGTCACATATTTGGCTCAACAATGCCTGCGCACAGTATCATCTGACCGCTGCCCAGGCGGTCGTCATTTTGATCGTGTGCGATTTTCAGTCGCTGACGCAGGACGAGATTACAAAGCGGCTTTCTCTGGACAAAAGCGTCATTGCAAAGACAGTGACAAAGCTGGAGGAGACCGGGTTTCTTGTCCGCGCCACCAACGCCAGGGACAAACGAACCTATGATATCTGTCCCACGGAAAAGGCGTGGGAGGTCTATCCGTTTATCAAAGCGCAGATCGACGAGAGTTTTTCCCGCATGACCCGGGAGATGACCGACGGGGAACGGAAAGAGTTTCAGCGTCTGTTGGAGTTGGCTGCGGATGGGTGTATTGCCCAGGAGGATTGACTCCGGCCGAAACGGAACAGTATATAAAAAGCCAGCGCCTTACAGGCGCTGGCTTTTTTTGAATTTCCGGATGGTGTCGAAGAGACTGTCCGCTGAGGACAACGGCATTGCATAGCTGGAAAAACACCGCGCAAATCAGATCCTCCGGCAGATTTCGCTGCCCATCTGACTGCACCCGACTTTTTGCGTACCGGCCTCACAGATATCTCCCGTACGGAATCCTGCGTCCAAAACGGCACGGACAGCGGCATCCACAGCGTCGGCTTCGCGGGGCATGGAGAAGGAATAGCGCAGCATCATTGACGCAGACAAAATGGTCCCCACTGGATTTGCCGCGTCCTGACCGGCCAGATCCGGAGCACTGCCGTGTATGGGCTCATACAGTCCCCGGCTGCCATTCCCCAGACTGGCGGACGGCATCATGCCGATAGAGCCGGCGGTCATACTGGCTTCATCGGAGAGAATATCTCCGAACATGTTTTCTGTCAGCAAAACGTCGAACTGAGAGGGGTCCCGCAGAAGCTGCATGGCGCAGTTGTCCACCAGCATATGCCGTACGGACACGTCTGGGTATTGGGCGGCAATTTCGTTTACGATCTTCCGCCACAGCCTGGAACAATCCAGGACGTTGCTTTTGTCTACGGATACGATCTGCCGGCGCCGGCCCTGAGCGATCTCGAACCCCTTGCGGACAATCCGCTCGATTTCCGGGCGGCTGTAGCACATGGTGTCACGGGCGCATTCCGTTTCTTCGGTGCCCTGCGTGCGGTGCTCACCGAAGTAGAGCCCGCCCAGCAGCTCCCGCACGACAATGAGGTCAATCCCCCGCCCGGCAATGTCCGGCCGCAACGGAGATGCCCCGGCCAGCTGGGGAAACAGCCGGACGGGACGGAGGTTGGCATATACGCCCATGGCGCTGCGCAGCCGCAGCAGCGCGGTCTCAGGACGGTTTTCCTTGGGTACACCGTCCCATTTCGGCCCGCCTACCGCGCCGAGCAGCACGCTGTCCGCTTCCAGACAGGTCTGCAAGCTTTGCTCCGGCAGGCTGGTTCCGTACAGGTCGATGGCACAGCCGCCTACGACTGCTTCGGAAAAGAAAAAGCGGTGTCCAAATTTCACGGCAACCTGATTCAAAACCGCTGCGGCCTGGCGCACGATTTCAGGTCCAATCCCGTCTCCCGGAATGAGGGCAATGTGTTTTTCCAATCTCAAGGACTCCTTCCTGCCCAAATTTCCGCGTTGGACGCGGGTCAGTGCACATGCTCTTTCAACCAGCTGCACACAATGTCTGCAATCTGGCGGCTGTTGTCCTCCACCATCATGGCATGGGTGTTTCCGCAGATTCCGATTTCGGGCAGATGGAGCCATTGGCTGGTTCCGCCCAGCTCCAGAATTTTTTGGTGGAGATTCCGCATGGTCCCCGTATAGGCAAAATTTCCGATCCAGGTATACCGGTCGCTGCAATAGGCTTCGCCCAGAAAGTCCCCCCATACGAACAGGAAGGGAATGTCCTTCAGGCAGGAGACATCCGTTTGACTGACGTCCAGCGTGGAGGAGCTCTCGATCAGAACGATGGCCTTCACATTTTCCGGATGTGCCAGCGCAGCATTGAGCGCAAAGAGTCCGCCCTGACTGTGGGCCAGCAGGATGCATCCGTCCGTCATGCTGCCGATGTACGTGTTGTAGGCCTCCTGCGCCATATCGATGGACGTGGTCCAGCGGGGGACCTGCTGCTTGATGAGATCATCAAACTTGTCCGCGTCAAAGCGCGAACCGGGATAGGGTTCTCCCAGCTTTTCGCCCAGACGGTATGTGGTCCACCGCTCCGCATAGCTGTTGAACAGCGGCGGAACCGGGTTGATCTGGGGGAACTGTGCCCAGGAGGCCCGTCCCCGCTCCACACCGTCCGATACGTTTACATGAAAGCCGTTTTCCAAAAACATGAACTCCCATCCGGGGCCCCCCTGCTGGGTGGACTCCCAGAGAGCGCCGGTCCCGCCTCCGCCGTGAATCATACATACAGGGTAAGGCACGACGGGTTCGGCCAGGCGGGTATACTGCACATACATCTGCCCCGCCTGAAAATCTCCGTTAGGGTCATACTCCAGTTCGGGACCGCCGGGCCAATACTGCATTCTGACCGGGGCGTTTCCGGCCAGCGTGACACGTTTGCCGCCGAAAAACCGGCTCCCCTTGCTGATAATTTTAACGCAATTCATAGCTGCCCCCTTTTCTGACATATACAAACCTGCCTGGTTCAGTTCAGCCGGAAGTTCTTGGCGTACTTGTCGTCATAGTCCTTGCAGAAGAATACCTGGAAATATCCAAGAGGAACGCGGTCTTTCTGCGTGCCGAGACTGACGAAGTACAGCACCAGCAGGCTGAGAATCCATGCGGGGAGGAAGGCGTGCACATTGCCCAGATTGGCGACCCACCATTCCTTGGTGGACGGAATGACGCTGGAGAGGAAATAGAATACCATATAGGCGGTAAATCCGCTGATGCAGGACCAGAACACGCCCTTTCCGGTGGCGCGTTTCCAATAGAATCCCATGAGAATGGGCCAATACCAGGCTGAAGCCAGAGAGCCCAGGGCGAAGTTGATCATATATTGGGTCAGATCGGTGGGCTTGAGGGCAATGGCCGTGGCGATGGCAGCGAAGATCAGAATTGTGGCGGTGCTCAGGGTCTTCTGCTTGCGCTCGCTCATGTCGGGCTTGATGCAGTCCACGTAGAAATCCTTGGCGAAGAAAGCGGCGGCGCTCATGCAGTATCCTGCCAGAGAGGACTGGATGGCGGCGAACACGCCGCAGAAGATGATGCCGCCGACCCAGGAGGGAAGCAGGTTGGTGGCCACATAGAAGGTGGTATAGTCCCGGGTCACCAGGTTGGGGTTGAGGTTGTGTGCCCATGGTCCGGTGGCGCACATGAGTCCCTGGCAGATGGTGAAGATCAGGCAGGAGATCATAATGCCCCGCTTGAGGGTCTTATGGTTATCATAGGTCAGGGACACGCTGACGGCAAAGGGCATGGCGCCCAGGCCCACGCCGCAGAAGAGCACGGTACCGAAGGCGTTGAGGAAGGTAAAGGAGGTGTCGGCCCGAAGCATCTCCGGGTAGGTGGTGCCCATGTAGGCGACCGCCGCAGAGAGGCTGCCGTAGGTCTGCGCATTCTTGTAGAGAAGCATTCCCATGATGGAGAAAGTGGCGGTCAGCATCACCACGCCCTGGATGGCGGCAACCTTTGCCATGGACTTTACGCCGCCGGTGGTGGTGTAGATCACGGTGATGACAATGACCAGGAACAGGCCCAGATAGTACTGGTTGCTGCCGGTAATGGCTGCGAACATTTTGGCCCCGGCGGTGATCTGGCCGCAGGCGGTGAACAGCAGGCCCACCACGCAGGTCAGAGACAGCGCGGCAATGACGGCCTTGGAGCGGAAGCGCAGCCGGAACAGATCCAGGAAGGACACTGCCCCGATCCGGTTTTTCAAAATGGCGGCCTTGATGCCGATGGCTCCCAGGCCGAACGCGGCCGTCAGAAAGCCGGCATAGTAGATCACGCCGCCGGAAAAACCAATGGCGTAAGTCAGTCCGGGAGCAGTCACCATGGTTCCGCCGGCCATGGAGTTGGTGGCAGCGATCATGGCGATGGAAAAGGCGCCCAAGCCGCCGCCTCCGGTCAGAAAGGAGGAAAGGCTGTCGCTGGAGTGCCGCCGGGAGGAAATCTTTACATAGGCGCCCAGGCCTACAATCAGCACGGTGTAGAGAACGAAGATCACCAGCATGGTGATCCGCGTGCTGTTGCTCATAAAAAATCCGCCGAGATCAATCATGGTTCGTGCCCTCCTTTTCCGATTCTCTTGCAGCCAGGGAGAAGGTCTCGCTTCTCTTCAGGTGAAGGATGCCAATGATGAACATTGCCAGGTAGATCAGTGCGCTGCCGGAAAACCACAGAGGCATCCCGAGAAAATAGGGCATGTCTGCCGGGTCCGCACAGCCGAATACAAACATGCAGATGGTGGCCAGCGTAGTAGCCAGCAAACCGATCCCATGAAAGAACACTGCATCTTTTTTACCCTGTTCCATGCGCCGGTCATAGTTTGTGATCTGTGTCACATCATAGTCCCGAGAGTCCAGATTCTGCTTGTCCATATCGATTCTCCTTTCTTCAAAGCCGGTTTCAGCAGACAATGCGGGCGGTGGATTCCCCCTTTCCGTACTGCGGATGTCAAATCAGCACAGCTGCTGGCCGCAGGCAAAGGACTGTTCGTACTCCCGGAGCTCCTCCAGGCCCATGAGCTGATTGAATTCGGGGAAATCAACCATATGGGGAAGGCAGGAGACCAGGGTCTGATCCTGCTTTAGCTGCCGCAGGAAATCCAGAACGGCCTTTGTGGCGGCAAACAGAGTGCCTGTGGGATAGATGGCCAGTTTGTAGCCAATCTGCTGGAGGGCGGGCGCGGTCAGCATGGGCGTTTTTCCGTGCTCGACCATGTTTGCCAGCATAGGCCGGCGAATATACGAGCAGGCTTGCTGCATTTGCTCTTGTGAGGTCAGGGCCTCGAGAAAAATAATATCGGCACCGGCCTCTTCGTAGGCTTTTGCGCGTTTGAGTGCGGCTTCAAATCCGTCAACGGCCGTGGCGTCGGTCCGGGCGATGATGCAAAGAGACGGATCTTTCCGGGTGGCACGGGCAATTTTCACTTTGGCAACCATCTCTTCTGCGGGAATCAGCTGCTTGCCTTCCATGTGCCCGCAGCGTTTCGGCATGACCTGGTCTTCCAGCTGAATTGCAGCCACGCCGGCGGCTTCGTAGGCTTCCACAGTTCTCATGACGTTCAGGCGTCCGCCAAAACCGGTATCCGCATCACACAGCGTGATGGTTTGGGAACTTCGGGTAATATTCTGCGCGGCATCCAGCATTTCCTTGAAGCTGATCAGGCCAATGTCAGGGACTCCCAGAAGGCTGGCGGAGACACCGTAGCCCGTCATGTAGACAGCCGGAAAGCCGACCTTTGCAACCAATTTGGCGGACCAGGCGTCATATGCGCCGGGTACCATCAGGATTTCGTCTCCTGCGAGAAGCTCCCGCAGCCGTTCACCGTTTGTCATAAGAACTCCTTTCAGCAACATGCATCGTTTTGGGGCAGTGGTTCTTTGCTGATGACTTAAAGCAATTTTTGTGCCAAGACGATGGGGGGATTCAGGAGTATTTACACAAAAATTCCCCATTGCGTTTCGGCTGATCTGCCAAAAGCAAAGGGGAATTTTTAGAAAGCAGAAATCTTTTCAAGCAAAGATGTTTTCGTGTTTGAACATGTTTTAAAACGTTTTGAAACGGTCAAATTCAATGCCGTACTTTTTTATCAGGCGCCACAGGGTTGAACGGCTGATGCCCAGCATGCTGGCAGCGGCCTCCCGGTTTCCCCCGCATGCCTCCAGTGCGGCGCGGATGGCCTGCGTATCGGCGCTTTGCACAGCCGGGGCACCCTGGGGCCGGATACACGCCGCGATCAGGCTGTCAGGGGAGGATTCGGGGGAATACAGTGCGCAGAATCGTTCGATCACATTGCTCAGCTCCCGGATATTTCCCGGCCAGTCGTATTGGACGAACAGCGGGTTGGACGAGATCTCCTGCCGGCGCTGTTCGTCCAGATGCAGGTTGCAGCGGTCCAAAAAGAATCGGATCAGCAGGGGAATATCACTCTTCCTCGCCCGAAGGGGAGGGACGTTTACCTCCAGGATATTGAGCCGGTAGAAGAGATCTTCCCGGAAGAGGTTTTCCCGGACCATTTGAGCCAGATTCTTGTTGGTGGCCGCAATGACACGAATATCTATGTGGGAAATGGAATCGCTGCCCAGGCGCATGATCTCGCGCTGTTCCAGGACACGAAGAAGGCGGGACTGGAATTTCGGCGTGATCTCACCAATCTCATCGAGAAAGATGGTTCCTCCGTCTGCCAGTTCAAAAAGGCCCGGCTTTCCGCCCTTTCGCGCGCCTGTGAACGCGCCCTCTTCGTAACCGAACAGTTCACTTTCCAATAGATCGGCCGGCATGGCAGCACAATTGACTGCCACAAATCGGGCGTTTTTTCTGGTGCTGGCATTGTGGATGCTCTGGGCCAGCAGATCTTTGCCGGTACCGGTTTCCCCATAGAGCAAAATGGTGGATTCCTTGGCTGCGTAGCGTCTGCACACGTCTGTGGTGCGGATAAAGGCGGGACTTTGCCCGATCATATCGGAAAAGTGGGTTTTTGCTGAGAACCCCTTGTCCCGTGTGTTGCGAATTTTCTCGTTGGCTTTGGAGAGCTCCTGCGTGCTCTGGAAGGTGATGACGTAGCCGTGAAACAGGCGCTTGCTGGAAAGGGGACTTGCATTTGCAAGAATTTTTCGCTTGTCTCCTATGGTGACCACCTGACTGAACGGCTCAGCCGAAGCGGCGGGGGGAAGGGACAGATTGGGCAGCACGGTGCCGATGTCTTTTCCGACAGCGGAGCAAAGACTGGTTCCCAATATTTTCTGGGCGCTTTCGTTGTACTGCATGAGGGCACCGGTTCCGCTGGTCACCAGAACGCCTTCATGGATATTTTGCAGAATCAGGCTCACCTGTTGGGCGTACAGGCGCTCCCTCCGTTGGTTTGTAATGACTTTGATGGCCACATCCAGGGCATCCAGATAGCTTTTCGTGGACCAGATATAGTGGCCGGTCATCCCCAGAAGCTCTGCCTGTTCAATGGCCTGGGTGTTTCCGATAATGTGCTCGTAGCCGTCGTTGTACAGCTTGTTCAAAATTTGTGTGAGCGCGTGGAGATCCTGATACACATAGTCCGCAATTTTCAGGCGGACCGTACTTTTTATAGCCGCGATCTGCGGAATCCGCTCCTGGCTCATCAAAATCGCGGCTTTTCGGCACTTGGCAGGAATTTCGCTGATGGCAGAGAGCAGGTCGAACCCGGAGGGACGAACCTGGACTACGGGCGTTCGCTCCACGTATTGTTCAAAGCAGGCGTAGGCGCTTCCGGATGCCACAAAAATATCCACGTCTCCCGACTGCTCCATCGCACGGATCAGATCGCCTCCGTGGCCGGTAAATGCATCAGGAGAAACCACGGCAAATTCAATTTCAGAGGAATAGTTGGCGCGAATCGTGTGAATGAGTGCCAGAATCCGCTCGTAGCCGGGAATCGCAATCCGAATTTTCATATGCCGCTCCTTCTTTCCATCTGCAAGAGTTTGCCGCCAAGGGCCTGAGCAAACTGTATCATGGGTGCCTGGCTGTGTCAAACCGGACTATGCCGTTCGGAGAGAGGTGAAGGTCCGGTTTCCTTTCCGGCGGGGGTGTGATATGGTGAAAGAGAGTACGGAAATTTTGCGCAGAATGAGACAGCGCACGGACTTGAGACGTTATCATAACAGAGCCATACGTTTATATAAAAGCAGGAGGCGATCATGTTGCTGACAATATTTCTTGCCATGCTGGGCAGCGAGGAGGACCGGGAGCGGTTCGCGATGCTCTACGAAGCCCATGAGAAGCGGCTCTATGCGGTGGCGCTGAAAATTTTGGAAAATCCCACCCGGGCGGAGGACGCCGCCCAGCAGGCTTGGCTTCAGGTGCTGCGGAACTGGGAGCGGGTCAGCGCCCTGGACTGGGATACGGCGGGGCGGTATCTGGTGGTGGCGGCAAAAAATGCGGCGCTGGACCTTTTGAAAAAGGAGCGGTGGAATACCTCTTTGCCGGAGGACTGGGACGCGCCGTCGCCCCAGGCGGATCAGGGGGAATATGCGCACTTGGTGGCGCTGATTCTGGCGCTGCCGGAGGCCTACCGGCGGGTACTGGAGCTGAAATTTGTGGAGGAGGAGAGCAACCGGGAAATCGCCCGGCGGCTGGGGCTCAAGGAATCCACCGTCTCCACCCAGATCCAGCGGGGAAGAAAGCTGCTGCTGGATGCCATGGAACGGGAGGGGTACTGCTATGGCTGAGAAGTCCTTTGACGCACTGGTGCGGCAGGCCTTGCTGGATGCCGCCTGGCAGGAGTACGGGGCAGCCTGGGAGGCGGCGGAGGAGCCGGACTTTTCTCCGGAATATCTTCGCTGGCGGGCGAGGCTGCTGGCGGACCCCTTCGCCTGGATGAAAAAGCGGATGCGGCCTCTGTGGCTGAAGATTCTGCGGACGGCCGCCTGTTTGGTACTGGCTTGCGCTGTGGTGCTGGGATCGCTGATGGCGGTGAGCCCCTCGGTCCGGGCGGCGGTGCTGTACTGGCTGCGGGAAATCAGCGGGAACTTGATGACTTATTCGGCGGACGCCCGGGCGCAGGCCGACGCCCTGCCATCCAACTGGCACATCACCTGGCTGCCGGAGGGCTGGGAGCTGCGGGATATGACCAGAAATACATGGAAATACGCGGGACCGGCGGGGCAGGGCAGCCTGACCTACGCCTGCTATGTGCCGGAGGATGCGGAGCTTATCACCAATGTGGATGACACGGAAGATGCTGGATCGGCCCGGGAGACGGTCCAGGTGCAGGGATACCGTGGGGATTACTATGAGTCGGGAAAGTACCGGGTGCTGCTGTGGGAAAACGAAGCGGGATATCTATTTATGCTGCGAACCAGCACCGCAATGGAAAAGGATGTCTTTTTGAAGATCGCGGAGAGCGTCGAATTTTACGCCGGGCCCGGCATCGCCTATGAAATGGGCTGGGTGCCGCCGGAGTACGAGCCGCTCTACCGGGATGAACTGATCGGCGCGGCCCAGGAGGTGTGGACCTTCAGCGAGACCAGCCTGACGTGGCGGTATATCACGGACCCGCTTTGTCCCTTCGCCCTGCCGGACGGAGTGCCGGAGGAGGTCACCGTGGGAGACCTGACCGGACAGTACTGGGCGGCGGAGGAGGCGTTTGAACCGTCCGAACCGGCTAAAACGACGGTCAACGGAGAGCCTGTGGAGAACAGCGGTTCCACCATCGAGGTGGGCGGGGTGACCATCTCCATCAGCGGCAGCCCGGAAGATGATCAGACGGGAACGCTGGTGTGGACGGATCCGGATACCGACACCGTGTTTTTCCTGGAGGGGGCGCTGGACCGCTCTGACCTGATGCGGATGGCGGAAAGCGTGGTACAGACGGCACCCGATCCCTCGTCCCCGTCCCATGGGGCCATGGTGCTGGAAGGGACTGCCGGTGCAGATTAAGAAAAACCCCGCAGCAGGAAACTGAAAAAAGCTCCGGAGGGTGAGACACAATGTCTGCCTGACTCGTTTTTCTTATAGAAGCGGACGGGCAGGTGTTCCCGTTCCACAAAACAGAAAGGGTGATATGCATGATGAAAAAGCGGTTTTCGGGGTTCCTGGCCGGCTGCGTGACCTCTGCGGCGATTCTGGTACTGGGGACCACGGTACTGGCAGCCGGCGGACGGGTGAGTTTCAACTTTGCCAATGTGGCGTTGGACGGCGAGACGAAGATCACTGCCGGAGCCGACATCACCGCGCCCAACGGGCAGCAGGTCCCGTCCTCCATCCTCTATACCGATGAGACCGGGGGAAAGACCAATTATCTGCCGGTCCGGACCATCAGCGAGCTGCTGGGTGTGGAGATCGGCTATGACTCCGCCACGAAGACCGTCCTGCTGGGAGAGCAGGATGCTGCGAGTCAAGGAACGTACTGGCAGCGGACGGTGGACGGCGCCAGTTTTACTTACGCCAGCCAGCGGCCCGCCGATCCCTACACCGCGCCGCCCGTGTGGCGTCCTGCCTGGCTGCCGGAGGGCTGGGCGCTGTCGGAGGTGTCCGGCGGCACCGCCCGCGCCTCCTGCCGCTATCGCAGTGAGGCGGGAACGGTCACTGCCTCGTGTGCATACCCGGACGGCGGGTCCTTCGGGGCGTCCCTGCGGCAGGAGGAGAGTGTCCAAAACGTTCGTCAGGTGACTGTTCAGGGCTGTTCCGCCGACCTTTACACGGAGGAGAACAAGGCGTATCTTGTGTGGGAGGGCGAGGACGGTATTTTGTTCTGGCTTTCCGCCAGCGGGATCTCGGCAGAGGACCTGGTCAAAATGGCGCAGAGCATGCAGCCGGACACCACAGAGCTTCCGGCATACCGCCTTTCCTGGGTGCCGGCCGGGTACTCCTGGTACGAGCACGCTGTGCTGGGGGACGCGGCCCAGGAGACCTGGCTGGGTCCGGACACCAGTCTGACGCTGCTGTATGCGTCTGAGCCGGTGGAAGTGCCGGAGGGAACGCCGGATGACGCGGAGGTCAACGGCATCGAGGCCCGCTACTGGGGCGCGGAGGAACCCTATGAGAGCGACGGTTCCATGACCGTCAATGGGGAGACTGTGGAGGGCAACCGGACGGAGGTGAACGGAGTCACCATCACCACCGGAACCATCGTGGGACTCAACTCCGACGGCGTCAATGTCCTGGCGTGGGAGGACCCGGACACCGGCCTCTTCTTCCGGCTGCACGGAACTGTGGGAAAGAGCACGCTGCTTCGCATTGCGGAAGACATACAAGACTGACCGCAGCTGCCAAAGAAAAAACCGCACCGGATGTTCCGGTGCGGTTTTTTGCATGTACACGCTCAGTCGGAGGGTTCCCCGGACGGGCCCCCTTGCTCCACAGCGCGGATCAGTTCTACCAGGCTTTGAAAGGTTCGGCGTTCACCGGAGGCGGGAAAGTATACGGTACCCTGCCACTCCCGGTTTTCCATGCCGGTGATAGAAATTTCACAGATGGCTCGCTGGCTCATGGCGCATGCGCCTCCCCCAATTGTTTTCCGGTGCGCCGCGAGGCCGGCAGAATGGACCCGGGCGCGGTCTTTGCTGTCATATGCGCGCTCTGATTCCGGATTCCGGGCAGAAGGAGCGGCCGGAGCCGCTGTGCGCCACCTCTAATGTAACACGAAACGGTCCTTCTGCAATCCTCCGTTTTCTGGGGAAAAAGGGCTATGCCTGCGGGATTCCGCAGGCATAGCCCTTCAGCGCAGCATGTACCGCTTCAGGTCTTTCCGCTGGCGGATCTGCAGTTTTTGCAGCGCGGTGGAGATGTACTGTTTGACGGTGTTGCGGGAAATTCCCAGGTGGTCGGCGATCTCCTGGTTGGTCCAGCCGCGGGCTGCCAGCATGGCTGCGGCAAATTCCGTGGTGGTGAGGTTGTCGGCCACGTCGTCTCCGGTGACCGGGTTGTGCACCCTCCGCCAGCCGGCGGAAAACCGGTAGGTGATGGCGATGATCCGCTTGAAGTCCTCCGGAAAATCCTTCTTCAGGACGGCCTCCAGCATACCGCCCAGCAGCCCGTGGTGCTCGCCGAAGCCTTCGATCAGGTCGTCCGGGCGGGCCAGATCCCAGGCGCGGAGCAGATGGGCCTGGGCCTGTTCGGGCTGTTTGAGACTCATGTAGTCCATCACTGCCACCAAGTGCATGTAGATGGAGGGAATGGGATATACCTTGGCCTGCATGGCAAAGGCTGTCTCCGCGATGCCGATGCTCCGGCCGTAATCTCCCTGCAGATAGGCCTGGTGGGCCTGTACGTAAAGGGCGAACATCCGCAGCCCCGGCGGCAGAAGCCGGATGTGGTCCTGGAGGGACCGGGCCTCCTCCGGCGGCGGAAGATGGAGCAGTACGGCGGCGGTAGTCACCACGAACACCGCCAGAGCCCGCAGGGTCGGCGGCGTAGTTTCGTCGGCAGCATCCAGCGTGCGGCGGACCTCTGCCAGGGCACATTGTACATGCTGGACCTGTCCCCCGGAGAGATTGGCGTAGGCATAGAGCAGACAGGCCGAAAGCCGCAGCGCCGGCTCCGGATGGGTGAGGTACGGCTGAGCGCTTCGGGCCGCCGCCTCGGGATGGCCGCTGAAATAGTGGTACTCTGCCCGGGCAATGTCCCGCATCCGGCTGTCACGGATTTCCTCCACGCAGATTCGGCATGTCCCCGGCGTAAATGCTGTGTTCATCAGCGGCATGGGGACAAGACTGGAAGCGGCTGCCGTGGGAGCGGGCGGCGGCACAAACTGCGCCCGCGGCATCTGCCTGGCCGTGTGATGCGGATCGGCAGGCTTGGGTGCGGCGGCAGGAATGGCCCACGCGCCGCCGAATTTTCGAACGCCGTCAATGCGGCCGTCCGTGCAGAACTGCTGGACAAGCCGCTCAGAGACTTTCCACTTCTGTGCCGCTTCCCGGACGGTGATATACTCCATAACATGCCTCCGCAAGCTGATGTTTTTCTGCATTATAGGTGGTATTTCCTGCGGTTTCAAGAGCGCGGCGGGACTTTTCACGGAATCTTCATGGAATGGGACCGGACTCCCGCAGGCAATGGAAACGGTTACCGGTCGGCCCGCAGCTTTCGAATATACGGCACGAACAAGACCAAAGCAATGGCCAGGGCGCTCCAGTCAGCCAGGGGAATGGCCCACACAAGGCCGCTGATCTGGAAAAAGTGATTGAGAATCAGCATCAGCGGAATGTCCAGCAGTCCCTTCCGGAGGGTGGAGATGATGATGGGCTGCACCTTTTTGGCCGTGGCCTGAAAGACGGAGATGGTCAGCAGGGTCAGCGTGGTGGTGGGGCAGGTCAGGGCGATGACCCGGAGGAAGTACTTGCTGTAGGATGCGGTGGCTGCGTCGTCGATGAAAAGCCGGGACAGCGGCGCCGCGCTTAATAGCAGCAGTGCCATGCCGGCAAAGGCGATGACAAGTCCGTAGAGCAGGGTGGTCCGGATAATTTTCATCATCCGCTGGCGGTTGCCGGAGGCATAGTTGTAGCTGATCAGCGGCAGCGTGCCCTGGGTCATGCCTTGGGCGATGGCAAAGGCCAAGAGGTCAATCTTCTTGGCAATGCCGATGCCGGCCAGCGCCTCGTTGGAGTAGGCTGCGACCAATGGATTGAGCACCGCATTGGAGAGCGTAGCCATAAAGGAGATCACAAAGTTGGGCAGACCGATGAGGATGGTCTGCAGGGAGATGGTTTCCCGGACGGTGTAGTACCTGGGGTTCATGGTGATGACGGTGACGGTTCGCTTGCTGTACAGAAATACCAGGAAGTAGACGGTTGCCGCCCAGGCTGAGAGCATGGTGGCAATGGCGGCGCCGGCGATCTCCAGATGAAGCGCAAAGATGAAAATGGGGTCCAGTACAATGTTCAGGATGCCGCCGAAGGCCACGCCGAAGCTGGCCTGGGCGGAATAGCCCTCCGCCCGGATCAGATTTGCGATCATGGGATTGAATACGGTGGGCACCGCTCCCACCGTAATGGTCCAGAAGATATACTGGTAGGCGTAGGGGTAGGTGTCCGCGTCCGAGCCAATCAGCGGCAGGAGCACGGGCCGCAGGGCGAAGATCAAAAGCCCGTACAAAAACGAAACTGCGATGCACGTCCAGATGCAAAACGCCGCACAGCGTTTTGCCTGGGTGCGGTCGTTGAGCCCCAGGTAGTGGGAGACCATGCTGGCACCGCCTACGCCGAACAGGTTGGTCAGCGCCGTGAGGAAGTAGAACAGGGGCAGGGCCAGCGTGATGGCGGCCACCTGGTCGGGCTGGTTCATCTGGCCTACAAAAAATGTGTCGGCCACGTTGTAGATGATGGTGATTGCCTGACTGATAATCATGGGCAGGGACATGGACAAAACCGCCCTGCCGATGGGCATCGTTTCAAAAAGTTCATTGTTTTCCGTTTTCATGGTTTGCCTGCGCCTCTTTTTTCACGGCGGCATGTAATCCGTCGACATAGCATTGAATCGCCAGATGAAAGCTGCGGTTTTGATCGATGGGGAAATGACAGAAGTACCCGGCTTCCTCCTGCGACAAAAATCCATGCAGAATGCTGCGCAGCACCCGCTGCCAGTGCATGGCCGCCTCCCGGCTCAGGGGGTACCCGCCCAGCACCTGCATGAACGGTGCGGTGATGGGATGGGCGGTGTTTTCGATGATGGCCTTGTTGGTCCGGTGAAGGCTCATAATGATCTCGTAGAGTGCGGGGTGTTCCTTGGCAAACTGGCGGTAGGCGTCTGCCAGTGCAAATACCGCTGCATCCTGATCCAGCCCCGCAATGGCAGAAAACTGGCAGTTATTCAGCGATGCAATGGCATAGGTGCCCACTTCCGCCAGAATTTCGTCCATGCTCTCCACATGGTTGTATAAAGACGCGGCCCGGACGTTCAGCCGCTTTGCCAGCTCCCGCATGGTGAGGGCGGAGGAGCCCTCCTCCTCAATGAGCCGGATTGCCTCCCGGACGACGGCCTGCTTGCTCAAGCCTGCACGGGGCATAGTGTCACCTCCTAAAACTAACAGCGTTAGTATTTTATACAACTGCCCGCTGCTTGTCAAGGCGTGCGACAAAAAAACAGGCCCCGGTTCATTGGAACCGGGGCCTGTTTTCACAGCAAAGAACGATAGTACAAAGTTGCGCAGACTTCCATTATTCCTCGATCCCCATGTGGGCCATCTGCGCCGGAGAGATGCCGTTTTTCCGGCCGTAGGCAGTCCAATAGCTGGTGGAGGCGCGGAGGAACAGGCGCTTGGGCAGAGGCATGGTGACTGACAGGGAACAGGGGGTCTGTCGGACGATGGCCCGGGCCAGAAGACGGATTTTCCGCCGGACCAGAAAGCGGAAGGGGGTGGAGAGAATGGCCTCGCCGCCGCCGATCCGCAAAACGGAGCCGAAGGGATATCCGTGTTCCCGGCAGAAAAGGCGCACCATCTCCACGGCCACGTCGTTTTGTTCCGGCTCCAGAAAGCCGCAGTTGATGAGAACGGACACAGTGGGCCGGCGGACGGGGGGCATCTGCTCCAGGGACTTAAGAAAGTTCAGCAATGTTACGGGGAGGCTGTCGGCATAGAGGGGAAACACCAGCAGCACATGGGAATATTCGCCCATGGCCCGGCAGAGCTCCGGGTGGTTGGACCGGGTGATGGAAAAATACGCCGTCTCATCCGGACAGACCGCGCCAAAGAGCTCTGCGTAGTGCCGGGAGTTGGACCGGGGCGCCCGGGGGCTTCCGTTCAGAATCATAATTTTTCCCATGCCGCCGCCTCCTCTCGCACGGTGTCTTCCAGGTCATGTTCCGACGTGAAGACAACCCGATGGTGCGCAAAGCTCATGTTATGGGCATTGCGGGCCACCAGACGCCGGAAAATCTCTTCTTCCGCCGCAGAGCCTGCACCGTAACCGACGATGACGGCCTCCTTGGGCACCACACGCCGCTGGACATGGTGGGTCTCACCGTGCAGCAGGCGGATAAACGCCTGCTGGACCGGAATGGCCCGCTCCAGCATGGTCTTCATGGGCGTGTCGTACCCGCCGTAGCGGATGCGGCTGACATACAGCACGTGGTCGCTGGATGCAATCAAGGGGTAGATGTTCACCGCGTCGTCCCGGATGACGCATTTTCCGGGGGTTTTGGTCCAGCAGCCAAAGCAGCCGACACAGTTTGCAATGGTGCATTCCGACAGGTCGATCAGAGTGGTGTCCGGTCGATTTGCCTGGGGGATCTCCAGATGCCGGTCGCTCAGTATGAGTTTCATGAATCTCCTCCATTTTCAAAATAACGATGTTATTATAACATTTTACCGCCGCTTTTGAAACTGTTTCCTTTTTCCAACCCGGTTTTCGAGGGCTGTTTGCAGTGGCGGCCGGAGGACCGGGTTGGTCCATGCAGGGAAAAAACAGAAATCTGTGCTGCCGGATTCCGTCGGATTTGGCTAAAAATCACAGGGAGGCTTTGGAAATTCCCACAAAAAATATCAGAGTCAACAAATATTGGTTGACTTTTTTACCAGAGCTGTTCTATGCTAAATGCAACGATCATCCTCGCCGACCGATCAGAAATTTGTGCAATTTGTCGGCGAAGTTTTTTTGAACCAGAAATGAGAACGTTCTCATCAACAGACAGGAGCTTCTATGGCAGCAACCATTATTGACGTCGCCCGGCTGTGCGGGTATTCCAAGGCGACGGTGTCCCGGGCATATGCTTCGCCGGAGACCGTCAGCGAAAAGACCCGGGAAAAGGTGTACGCGGCGGCCAAAAAACTCAACTATACCCCTAACGCCATCGCAAGGGCCATGGTGCGCCAGCGGACGGAGAACATCGCCTTCATCATCCACGAACGGCAGTACCCGGCCATTTTGAACCCGTTCTATTCTCCGCTTCTGGAGGCGGCCATGCAGGAGGGGACCCGGCGCAACTACAGTTTGTTCGTCACCACCAGCCAGGATGTCCGGCTGCCCAATGGGGACGTCTACATCAAAAAGCACATGGACGGCGTGATTTTTGCCGGCGAGGCCGACGCCCGCACCATCGGGGAGCTGCGCAAGCAGAATATTCCGGTGGTGCTGGTGAACAACCGCCTGGATCTGGAGGGCCTTTTGTGCGTGTCCGCGGACCACTACGGCGGTGCCGTGCAGGCCACGGAGCACCTTTGCCGGCGGGGGCACCGGAAGATCGGCCTTCTGGCGGGACGGTTTTCCCCACAGGTCAGCGAGGCCCGAGCCAGGGGCTTTTTTCAGACCCTGCGTGACTGGGGCGTGGCCGCAGATCCCCGCTTTGTGGTGGACGTGGAGCCCACGCTGGAGGACAGCGAGGCGGCTGTGGGGCGGCTTTTGCAGGAGCCGGACCGGCCCTCGGCGCTTTTTTGTACCAACGACACCATTGCCGCCGGCGCCATGAAGGCCATTTTCCATAAAGGCCTGAAAATCCCGGAGGACATTGCCGTTGTGGGCTTTGACGACAGCTTCATCAGCCGGGTGGTTGCCCCGGAGCTGACCACCGTGCGCATCGATGTGGACCGGATGGGGCGGCTGGCCGCCCGGCGGCTGTTCGATCTGATCGACGGCAAAGAGGTGTCCGATACGTATATCGAGATTCCCACGGAGCTGGTGGTCCGGGGAACGACATAAAGCCCCGCGCCCGGAGAAAAACCGGTGTGGGGCAAACAGAAAGGAAAGGAGTGGAACGATGGAAATCACGGTCATCAACGTAGGATACGGCGACGCGCTGCTGCTGGAGACCGGCGAGGGCTGCCGGCTGCTGCTGGATGGCGGGAGCGCCCTGGCGGAGGAATTTGACGGCGACCCTTACCGGATCCGGGCCGCGGAATACCTGGAGCGCCGGGGCATCCGCCGGCTGGACGCTGTGGTGATCTCCCACATCCACGAAGACCACGTCTGCGGGCTGGAGGCAGTGCTGGACCGCACGGCGGTGGGGCATCTGTATGTGCCCTATCCGGCAGAGCCATTCCTGGCAGGCAGTCCGCTGCAGGCCGGGGCGGGGGCGGCACGGAGCGTCCCCCTCTACACCGCCGCGCTGAACGCATACCGGCGCATTTTGCTCCGGGCACAGGCGGAGGGAATTCCGGTGACCCGACTGGTATCCGGCGACAAGCTGGAATGGGGGGCCAATGCCTCTATGCAGGTTCTGGCACCGGAGCGCAGCGTGGTGGACGGCTACATGGCGCTTGTGGAGAAGGCGTATCGCTCCGCCCACGACCCGGAGACCGTTACCGACTGCCTGACGCGGCTGGACGCCATGTCCAACCGGACCAGCCTGCTGCTGCGCTTCACACTGGGAAAGACAGTGTTTCTCAGCGCGGCAGACAGCTGTCCCGGAGAGTGGACGGCGGCCCCAAAAAATTTGCTCGAAAATGTAAACGTTCTCAAATTGCCGCATCACGGGCAAATTGACTCAATTTCAGAACATTTAATGGGGGAAATGCCGCTGGAGTATGTCATCACCACCTCGGCGTCCGACCGAAGGTACAACAGTGCCAACGAGGCGGTCTACCGGCGGCTGAGCAGTTTGTTCCCGCCGGAGAAGGCCCCGCAGTTCCTGTTTTCCGATGAGCGGGAATACCCCCCCTACTTTGCCCGGCCCGATGGGTTCCAGGCGATCAAACTCGTAATGGATTCCGACCGCATCACACCGGAATTTATTAAAATTTAAAAAAGGAGAAAACACGATGAAAAAGCTGATGTCTCTGGCCCTCGCACTCGTCCTGGCCCTGAGCTTGGCCGCCTGCGGCGCACCGTCTGCGGACGACTCCAAGTCCGGCGGAGAGCAGACTCCCGCGGCAGCGGATTCTGCCTGGCCCGAAAAGGAAATCACCATCATCCAACCCTGGAGTCTGGGCGGCGGTCCGGACGTGATTACCCGTCAGATCGCCTCGTACAGCGACAAGTACCTGGGCGTGCCCATGATCGTGGAAAACCACACCGGCGGCTCCGGCACCATCGGCATGAGCGACTTCCTGGAAGCGCCCGATGACGGCTACACGCTGTTTTGCTGCAACGGCCCCCTGTTCTCCCTGACACCCAGCTTCATTGCCACCGACTACTCCATTGACGACATCAATCCCCTCATCGGAATCCGCATCACGGAGTTCGTGGTCCTGACCAACGCCTCCAGCGGCATCACCAACATCCAGGAGCTGGTGGACTACGCCAACGCCGGCCACACCATCAAGTACGCCACCACCGGCGGCCCCGGCAACGACAGCTACACCATGATCTCCGCTCTGTTTGCCATTTTGGACATCCCCTCCGAGGCGGTACCCTATGACGGCGGCCAGGAGGCCATCAACGCGCTGGTGGGCGGCCATGTGGATGTGGCCATCGGTTCTCCTCCCACCTACCGGGACTATGTGATCAGCGGCCAGCTCAACTGCCTGGGTACGTTCATTCCCGAGGGCATTGACGTGGAGGGCATCGGCCATATCGACTCGTTCAAGGATCAGGGCATCGACGTGGAATTTACCGGTATGGACTACTTCGCAGTCCGCTCCACCGTGGATGAGAGCAAGCAGGAGATCCTGCGGGACTTCGTCAAGAAGGTCTACGCCGACCCCGACTTCCAGGAGTTCATGGCCGGTATGGGCATGGAGGCCTGGGACGCCGACTCCGCTGAGATTCTCAGCATGGTTCAGTCTCAGACGGAGGCCATGGCCCAGTACATTCCTCTGGTTCAGTGATGCTCCGGCGCCCCGTGTCCGCGCTTGACATGGGGCGCCCGGTTCCAATATGGAGGTGAACCAACTTGAAGATCAAATACAACTCGGAGATGATCTCCGGCGCGATTTTTGCCGTGGTGGGCGCGGTGCTGTGGCTGCTGATTCCCTCCCAGATCCCCACCATGGAAAAGACGGCCATCAACGCCCAGACACTGCCCCGCATTGCCATCGGCGGCATCTTTATCTTTTCCGTGTGCCTGCTGCTGGAGGGCCTCTTTACCCGGGAGAAAAAGGAAGTGACCATTACCAAGGAGAGCTTTCGGTCTGTGCGGCTGCGCAAAGAGCTGCGCTCAGTGGTCTATGCGCTGTTCCTGGTGGCGTACTGCCTGATGATCGAGCCCCTGGGCTTCCTGATTTCCACGGTGATCCTGGTGCTGGCCATCCTGATTTTCTACGGGGCCCGGAAGTGGTATTACTACGCCATTCCTCTGGCGATGATCGGCATTGTTTACTATGTGTTCGGCGTGCTGCTCCATGTCTCGCTGCCCTGACCGGAAAGGAGAGTGCTTATGGAACAATTTTTAGGCGGCCTGCAGATTCTGGCCCAGTGGCAGAACTTCCTGGTCATCCCTCTGGGCCTGGCCATCGGCATTGTGGTCGGCGCCATTCCGGGCCTGACCTCCGATCTGGGCATTATTCTGTGCATCCCCCTCACCTACGGCATGGATCCCACCATGGCTATTTTGATGCTGCTGGCCATTTACTGCGGCGGCACCTACGGCGGCTCCATCACCGCCATCCTCATCAACACCCCGGGTACATCCGCCAACGCGGCCACCTTGTTTGACGGCTATCCCATGACCGTCAAGGGAAAGGCGTTCAAGGCGCTGCAGATGGCGCTCTACGCCTCCACCATCGGCGGATTGGTCAGCGCGTTTGCGCTGCTGTTTCTGGCTCCGCTCATCGCAAAGATCACGCTGCTGTTCGGGCCGGCGGAGTATTTCGCACTGGCGGTGTTCGGGCTGTCGGTCATTGCCGGCGTGTCCAACAACAGCATTTTCAAGGGCCTGATCGGCGCGTGCATCGGACTGTTCATGGCCTCCATCGGCGTGGATGCCATCAGCGGCACCGCCCGGTTTATCTTCGGACAGCGCAAGCTTATGGCGGGCATCGATCTGATCATTGCGCTGATCGGACTGTTTGCCATTTCCGAAATTCTCATGAAGTCCCAGTACAACCCCAAGACGGATCACAAGAGCATCAGTGCCTCGGCCATTACCAAGGACAAAATTACGAAGGACGAATACCGCCGCTGCCGCAAGCCCATCGCGCTGGGCTCGCTCATCGGCGTCATCATCGGTGCGACGCCCGGTACAGGCGGAGGCCTGGCGGCGTTCATCGCTTATAATCAGACCAAGCAATCGTCCAAGCACCCGGAGACCTTCGGCCACGGTGAGATCGAGGGCGTGGCGGCCTCTGAGTCCGCCAACAACGGCGCCTGCGGCGCCACCATGATCCCCATGCTGACTTTGGGCGTCCCCGGCGACGGCGCCACCGCCATTTTGATGGGAGCATTCATGCTCCACGGCATGGTTCCCGGCCCCACGCTGTTTACGGAGCAGGGCAATGTGCTCTATGCCATCATGCTGGGACTGATCGTGGTGAACATCTTTATGTACATCATCGGCAATGTGTTTACCCGCTTCTATGCCCACATTACCCGAATCCCCTACGAGATGCTGGCACCCATCGTATTGACGTTCTGCATCGCGGGAGCCTATTCCACCAACAACCGCATTTACGATATTTACATCATTCTGCTGTTTGGCATCGTGGCCTATTTCCTGCGGCGCATGGACTTCCAGCTGGTGCCTATCCTGCTGGGCATCGTCCTGGGGCCGCTGGCGGAGAAGAACTTCCGCCGGGCCATGGTTATCTCGGAGGGAAGCCTCGACATCTTCTTCACCCGGCCCATCAGCTGTGCCTTCATCCTGATCGCCGTGGGATCAATCCTGCTCTTCGCGTGGAAAAACTACAAGTCCAGACGCACGGCCCGGTAAACGGGAGACAGACGAAATAAAAAACAGCGGCACCGGACGGAATTCCGTCCGGTGCCGCTTATGCCGCGTCATGGGGAAAAGAGAGGCAGATTCCCGGACGACCACGGCTGGAAACGCTCCCGGGCAGCCGGCGTGGCTGCGGGAGGCAATCATATCCCCGAAAGAGCGCTTACGCGGTGAAGAAAATAAAAGCGCCCATGATAGCCATAAAGAGATATACGAAGCGATACAGGGAGGTCAGGTCCAGCTTTTTGAAAATCTTCAGGCCGATGAGCGTGCCTGCGCCAACGCCGGCCGTCCCCACAAGGGCAGCATAGAGCATTTCCGTGGTGGCGGCACCGTTGAAGATCCGCATAACCGTGATGTGGATGTTCAGTACCAGGAAAAATGTCTGCGCGGTGGCCAGATAGCGCCGGTTGTCTCCATCCGCTGCCGCCATAAAGTACACAACGGCAGGCGGGCCGTTGACACCGAAAAAACCGCCGCACAGCCCGCTGAGCAGACCGCAGACGCTTCCGGTGAGCAAAGTGTCCCGGACTTTGATGCGGTCTTTGAACAGCAGGAAATACAAGGCCAGAAGAACCAGAAAAATTCCCAGCAGCTGCTTGAGGGTACCCTCTGCCTGACTGGCGATCAAACAGGACATCACGGCGCTGGCGGTCAGGGCCAGTACCAGCGGCAGCCACAGCTTTCGCCACTGGATGAAACGCCGATAACGGATGGCAACAATCACGTTGCTCAGAGGGGCCGAGACCGTACACAGTGTCACGGCGGTCATATAGGGCAGCACAAACGGGAAGAGCGCCATTCCCACGACTCCATATCCAAAGCCCAGGGAGGACTGCAGGGCAGCTGCCAGTGTGCTGATTAAAAAAACCGATAGATAGCTCAATGAGATGCTTCCCGCCTTTCGGAATCCGCCGCGCGGTCCGGCGCGGATGTTTGACTGCCTTGGCTGCGGGGGGTGCTGGTGTCCATGAGAATCTGAAACTCGTATTTGCACGAGGCAAACTGGTGCAGATTGTCCTCGTATTCGTTGGCCAGAACCAACGTGGGGTCCGGCTGCCCGCGGAGCATCTCCAGGTAGCTGGTGTGGTCCCACTGCATTCTGGGAAACTCGTTTTGAATCCGGAGCACAAAGCACAGGTAAGTCCCGTCGGGAAATTCGATCAGATTCGGAAGCTCTTCCGCCGGCCGGTTTTTCAAAAAGATGAAATACCCCTTTGGAAACAGCCTGTCCTGTTTCATTTGCTGATAGTCCATCAGGTAGCCATACTGGCGCAGATAGGTCAGACTGTTATAGGGCTCCTGACCCCGCAGTGATGCCAGGCGGATTTCCGCCTCCCGGCTGAGCTCATCGGGGGAGTGAGGGACCACAATCCCGAATCGCTGGGGAAGATGCATCAGGTAGATGTCCGTACAGGCATCCCGGTTTTCCATATAGTGAAAATAATTGAGATACCAGTCCACGTCTTCAATTTTCCGCGTCAGTTCCTCCCGCTGCTGCTTGAGCATGGTTTTCTTCTGCCCCAGCAAAGCAACCAGATCATCCACGTTTTCAATGGAAGCGCGGATTTCATCCAGGGAAAAGCCGAGGCTTTGCAGGTATTTGATCCGGTCGATCCGCTGAAACTGCCGGGAAGCGTAGTAGCGGTAGCCTGTCTCCGAATTGATGTAGGCAGGCAGGACCAGTCCGATGGCCTCATAGTAGCGCAGGGTTTTTACCGTCACGCCCAGAAGCCTTGCGGTTTGTCCCACTGAATAGAGCTCTTTCATCTGGGTTTCCTCCAATCAGATCCGGAAACAGAGTAAGGGGAGGAAGGGAGCGGTTTCCTGTGAAACTGCTCCCTTCCGTTTTATAAGAAGGCTATATCTGCAGACCGGTCGGGTGCTGCGGATGTTATGAAAATGGGGAAACGGATACGTTTTTGTTCTCAAATACGACAGGCTCTGGATTTTCCCCGCGGTCAATGGCAGGCTGGAACCGCTCGTTGAAGTCCTTGCAAAGGCGGATGATCTCCTTGTAGTTGCCAAAGATCAGGGAGGAGGTGGTAAGAATATTCACCACGCCGAGAACGTCGGAGAAGCCCCACAGCAGGTCGGCGTCAAACCGGCTGCCGATGATATTGGGCAGAATATAGTAGATGGCGAAGATAATCAGGGCGGTTCTCAGCCAGGGCTTGTCGCCGATGATGCCCTTGAAGGTGTTTTCCGTGGCGTAATAGTGACCGATCAGCGTGGTCCAGGAAAAGGCCGTGATGACAATGGCGGCGAAAACGGCTCCGGCGCCGCCCAGCGTCTGCTGGAACGCAGCGGTCACATAGTTGGAGGTGGAGACATCCGTGGCGGTCTGATATACGTTGGTGGTCAGAATCGCCAGGGCGGACATGGTGCACACGACGCAGGTGTCCACAAACACCTCGCCCCAGCCCCAGCACCCCTGCCGGATAGGGTGGTCCACCTTGGCGGGGGAGTGGGCGATCAGGCCCAGTCCGGATCCGGCGTCGTTGGAGTACATACCGCGGGCAACGCCGTAGCGCATGGCATCGCGGACTGTGGCACCGGCAAAGCCGCCGACAGCGGCCTGGGGGGTAAACACACCCTTGAAAATGGAAGCGAACGTGGGAAGAATCATGTCCGCATTCATAATCATGATAACCAGTACGCCCAAGATGTATGCAATGGACATAAAGGGCACGATTTTTTCCATCCACGCGGAAATTCTGCGCAGACCGCCGAAAATGACCACAGCGGCACTGCCGAGAAAGAGCACGGTCACGAGCACGGAGGTGTTGCCGGAAACTGCGGCTGCCCAGGCGGATACGCTGGCTTCCACCTGCACCAGACAGGTCCAGGGGCTGGAGATACAAAACAGCGCCGCAAGCAGAAACGGGAGGATCTTCAGACCGAATGTCTGCTTCAAAGCCAGTTCACGGCTGCAGGTGTACTCATCAATATGACTGTATTTGACCCGGTAGCGCTGGCCGATGATAATCTCCACGGCCTTGGTGGAGCAGCCCAGCAGACCGGTGATCCACATCCACACGACGGCACCGGGGCCGCCGGAGGCAATGGCGGTGGAAACACCGGCGATGTTTCCGGTTCCAATGGTGTTGGCCATGGCCGTACATGCCGCTGCAAAGGAAGAGACGGTGCCCACGCCGTCAGACTTCTTGAACACCTTGCCGTAGGTATTGGAAAAGCAGAATTTCCACCGATAGAAAAATTCTCCCTTGGTGATGATGGTGGAAAACAGGCCGGTGCCCAGAAGAACGATGGTCAGCGGCATGCCCCACGCCCAGTTGGAAAACGCTGAAAACGCATTCAGAATAACTTCCATAATATTCCTCCTAACTGCATGGCTGATTCACACGGGTCCGCAGAGCGAAAACTACATGGCCTCCAGGGCCGTTTCAAAATCATGGATCAGATCATGGATGTCCTCACAGCCTACGCTGATGCGGAGCATGCCGTCGTGAATTCCCATTTTCAGACGGACGGCCTCCGGCACATCATGATGAGAAGAGGAGACAGGGTGGGAGAGTGTGGTACGGTACCCGCCCAGAGACGGCAGGTAGGTAACCAGATTCAGGTGGTGCATAAAGTCGTTGATCTTTTCGATGCTGCACTGCATAGAGAATGTGACGATGGCACCATAAAAGCCGTCGTGGAACACGGAACGGGCAAATGCGTGCTGCGGGTGGGAGGGAAGACTGGGGTGGTAGACTTTCTCCACCTTCGGATGGTGCTCCAAAAAGGCCGCCAACTGAGCGGCATTTTCGTTTTGTTTGCGGACCCGCATGCCCATGGTTCGCGCTCCCCGCAGAATAATCCAGCTGCTGTACGGGTCCAGACTGCTGCCTACCAGCAGCATGACCCGACGGATCTGCTCCAGAAGGGCCCGGCTTCCGGTGACACTGCCGCCGCAGGCGTCGCTGTGGCCGTTGAAGTACTTGGTGAGGCTGTGGATCACCAGATCGACGCCGTGTTTGAGGGGCTGGATAACATAGGGCGTGGAAAATGTGCTGTCTACGCAGTAAAGTGCGCCGGCCTCATGGGCGATATCCGCCACGGCCTTTACGTCCACAATGTTTGTCAGCGGATTGGAAATGACCTCAGAATAGAAAAGACGGGTATTGGGCTTTGCCGCAGCCCGGACGGCATCCAGGTCCGAAAACGGAACAAAGGTGGTCTCTACCCCGCTGCGGCTGAGGTGGTTGGAAAGAAGGTCGATGGTCTCGCCGTACAGGTCGCTGTTGGCCACCACATGATCACCGCTTTTGGCAAACGTGGTGATGGTGGAATAAATGGCACCCATGCCGGAGCTGAACAGCAGGGACCACTCGCCTTCCTCCGCACAGGAGATGAGCTCTCCCAGCGCATCGCGGGTGGGATTCGTACCGCGGATATAGTTGTAGCCCCGCGTTTCGTTGACCTCAAACTGTTTGTATAAGTCGTCCATCATAAACGCGGTGGTGGCATACAGGGGAGGAGCCTCCGGATGTAACGTGTCGCCGTTGACGAGACCGCCGCGGTAGAGCATGCTGGTCTCCTGGGCGAGCTTGATATGGTTGAGATCCCGCAAAACAGATCATCGCTCCTTTCTCATAATTGATGAATATTTTTCAGCCTTACCTGCCTTTGAAAACAGTATAAACTTGCCCGTAAGGGACGAGTCAATAGAAGAAACATTGCGTGATTTTACAAATATTTTGCCTGATTTTAAACTTTTTGCATAAAATTTAAAAATATTATCCGCATTTGGCCGAGTTTCTGGTATGATAAAAAATAAGCCTTTGCCTGAAAATCCTTTGCCGTATTTTTTGAAAAAATGCTGTTATAAACAAACGTGTTATAAAAAATCCGACGTGGAGGATCGGCCATGAATGTAAATGATACATTTTTGTGCCGCAGCATCCGGGATTCCGGAAAGCAGCGGTTTATGACCTGGGGTTTGATCTACACCTTGATGGTAGTGGTGTTCTTTCTGGTTTTTGCGACGATTTCCGTCAGGGAAATTCTGGAAGGGTTCCCCAGCGGCCCGGTTGTTGCGCTGGCGGTGATTTTTTCCGTCTTTTCGGGAGGACTGGCGTACGGCAGCATACGGTATCTGCGCTATGGCCTGCGGATTTACCGTCATCCGGAAACGGCACAGTTTCTGACGCTGTGGGAAGGGGAGAAGTCCTTTGCTGATATCTGCGAGGACGTGGAAGCGGAGAAAGATCTCTCCTTGCTTGAGGGCATCCGGAATGTGACGGTGACGCCCAGTTTTCTCTTTGTAAAGCAGAAGGGGTATTTTGAGCTTTACCGGCACCAGGATCTGGTGAGCATCAGTCTGGGAAACGCACGAGGCCGGATTTTGACGGTTACCGACAAGCATGGAAATGACCGGGAACTGACGCAGAGCTGGGACGAGCGTGCCATTCCGCGGCTGATGGAATTGCTGGGACTGGGAGCTTCCGAAGGCGGGAAGGCGGGCGGTGCCCGGGAGCGTGAATAAAGCAAGCAGCGGCCGCATTCCAACGGCCGCCGCTTGTTTTTTTGCCGGCACAGAACAGCCGCTTGCATCATGCCGCCGCCGGGAGGCTCCGTTCCTGCCCGGCGGAAGCCAGGTGGGGCATGCCTGGGACCTGGATGTGGATACCGCCGCGGCGCTGTGCCCGGCTTCCGTGGGCGGCCGGGACGCCGACTTCTACGCGCTTCCCGGCGGAGAGAACAGCCTGGTGTGGGAAAACGAGGACGGTGTGCTGTTCTGGCTCAGTGCCCCGCTGTCCCAGACGGAGATGGAGAAGCTCGCTGCTGATGCGGAGCCGGGCGTCACATTCCGGCTACAGGGCAACCTGGACCGGGAGACGATGATCCGGATCGCACAGAGCGTGGAGTAAAATGGACATAACGACAGCGGAGGCGCCGGACGGAATTCCGTCCGGCGCCTCCGGCTTCTTGCGGGGAAAAAACTGTTTTGGGAGAAACAGGAGAAAACAATCAGATCTGCAGGGCAGCGTCCAGGGCGTCGCCGGTGGCAAGCACTGCGTTGCCGGGGGCCTTAAATGCCTCGCCGATGACGAATACCTGTCCGGCTGCCTGCTGGGCGGCCTCCTTGAGCGACGCGTTGGACCGGGAGCCCATGGCCAGGACGATGCTGTCATAGCCCCGCAGGGAACCGGCTGTACCGTCGGCGAGGGTGTAGTCCACTCCATCGGTGTAGAACTGCCCCACCTTGGCGCCGGGCATCAGCAGCACATGATGATTCTGGAAATTCTCAAACATGTAGCGGCGGTTTTCCGGCGTCACATCGGAGGCGATGACGTCCTTCATCTCGATGATGCTCACCTGATGGCCCCGTTCGGCCAAAAACTCGGCGGCCTCGCAGCCCACCATGCCGCCGCCGACCACCAGGACGCGCTTACCCACAGGTGCCTTGCCCTCCAGCATGTCCTGGGCGGTGACATAGCCGCAGGTGTCCAGACCGGGAATGGGCAGCACCAGGGGATTGGAGCCGGTGGCCAGAATGATGGCGTCGGGGGACAGGGCCCGCAGCGTTTCCTCCGTTGCCTCAGTGTTCACCCGCAGCTGGGCGCCTGCCTTCTCCGCCCGGACGATCATGGAACGGATGGCCTCGGAGAGCTGGCCCTTGCCGGTGGGATAGGAGGCGATGCGGAAGTTGCCGCCCAGCTCACTGCTCTTTTCCAGCAGCGTCACCTGGTGTCCCCGGACGGCGCAGGCCCAGGCCGCGTACAGCCCGCCGGGGCCGCCGCCCACGATGACCACCCGCTTGGACTCGGCGGCGGGCTTGAGCTCCGCTTCGCGGCCCACGCAGGGATTGACGGCGCAGGTGATGGGCTTGCCGGCAAACATGTTGGGCACGCAGCCCAGCAGGCAGCCGATGCAGGGGGACAGTTCCTCCAGACGTCCGGTCCGGGCCTTGTTGGGCATCTCCGGGTCGGCGATGCTCTGGCGGCCGAAGGCGATCAGGTCCGCACGGCCCTGCTTGACCAGCAGCTCGGCGTACTGGGGCTCGGTGAACCGGCCCACGGCGATGACGGGGACGGACACGGCCCGCTTGATCTCCGTCACCAGATCGGCGTTGAAGCCGCCGTGGGTGATGCCCGGCGCCCACATGAACTCGTCGTGGAGGTGGACGGCCCGGGTCACATGGATGGCGTCCACACCGCACTCCTGCTCCAGATAGGCGGCCACGGCGGCGGCGTCCTGGACGCTCTGGCCGCCCTCCACCTCGTCGCTGGCGTTGATGCGGCAGAGGATGGGCAGGTTGCCGCCGGTCTTGCGGCGGATGTTCTCAATGATGAGCCGGGGCAGGCGCATGCGGTTTTCAAAGCAGCCGCCGAACTCGTCGGTGCGGTGGTTGGTGCGCTGGGAGATGAAGGTGCTCACCAGGTAGCCGTGGGCACAGTGGACCTCTACCATGTCGATGCCGGCCTGCTGGGCCCGGCGGGCGGCGTCGCCGTAGCATTCGATGATGCGGTAGAGCTCTTCCCGGGACACCGCCTCCGGAATCTCCCGGCCCTGGGCGGCGGGAACGGCGCTGGCGGCCTTGAGGGGATAGCCGGTGAGGGCGGAGTTGCCCTCGGGACCGGCGTGCTGGAGCTGGATGGACACCTTGGCCCCATACGCATGGCAGGCGTCCGCCACGGCCCGGAAGCTGGGCACTGTGTCGTCGGTGAAGAGGCAGGGCTTCCGGGGGCCGCCCTTGGCTTCCTGATAGACCACGGTGGACTCAATGGTGATGAGGCCGAAGCCGCCCTTGGCCCGGGCCTGGTAATAGGCCAGGGACCGCTCGCTGAGGGAGCCGTCCGTATTGGCCAGGTTATTGCCCATGGGGGGCACCACAAACCGGTTGGGAACGGTCACCGTACCGATTTGGATGGGGGAGAACAAAGTGGGGAATTTCATGGCGTTTACCTTTCCTTCCAGTCGTTTCATCAGGAGAAGAACTTCTCCAGCACTTCCTGGGCGGGCATGTCCTTGCCGGTGAACAGCTTGTAGGCCGCCACGCCCTGCCACAGCAGCATGCCGATGCCGCCTACGGCCAGCTTGCAGCCGGCGGCTTCGGCCTCCCGGATCATGCGGGTCTCGCGGGGGTTATATACGGTATCCGCCACCACCAGGTCGGACCGGAACAGGGCGGGATCGATAAGGGTCTCGCCGTCCAGGGGCTTCATACCCACCTTGGTGGCGTTGATGAGAATGTCGCAGCCGCCCACAGCCCGGGCCAGCGCGTCCGCATCCTCCAGAGGCGTGATGGAGGCCTTGCAGGTGGGAACGGCCTGGCGGAGCTTTTCCACCGTGTGGGCACCGTTATCGTAGAACTCGTCCTTGCGGTTGAAGATGGCGATCTCCACGGCGCCGTCCAGGGCGGCCTGGACACAGATGGCGGTTGCGGCGCCGCCGGCGCCCAGCACCACCAGCTTCTTGCCCTGGACCTCCACGCCGTGCTCGTGGAGGTTGCGGACAAAGCCGATGCCGTCGGTATTGTGGCCGGTCAGCTTGCCGTCCTCACCTACGGTGACGGTGTTGCATGCGCCGATGAGCTTGGCGGCGGGGGACAGTTCGTCCACGATGCCCGCCACAGCGGTCTTGTCGGGCATGGTGACGTTGAAGCCGCCGACCCCCAGGGTTTTGAGGGCGTCCACGCCCTGGCGCACCTGCTCCAGGGGAATGTCAAAGGCCAGGTAGGCGGCGTCCACGCCGGTGCGGGCGAAGCTGTAATTGTACATGGCGGGGGAGCCGGAGTGGCCCACGGGGGAGCCAATGAGGCAGTAAAGCTTGGTGTGGCCGGAAATTCTCTCTTCCATTGTCATAATCCTCCTGTTGAATGAATGTAGTTTACGCTTCCAGCGTCTCGGGCCAAACCTGGGCCAGAACGGCCTGGGTGGCCTGATAATTTTCCTTGGCGGCCTGAGCCACGCCGTGGCTGAGGATCTCGTCACTGATGACCTCCACGCCCACCACGGCGGGCTCCACGCCCTTGTCGCGGATCAGCTGAACAAAGCCGGCGGTGTTGCCGCTGCCGGTGCCGGGCAGCATCCGGTCGTGCATGGACTCATCCCGCAGGATGCTCTTGGCGTAGGGATGGGCCTGGACGTCGTTGATCTGGATGGAGACGATCTTCTCGGCGGGAATGCCCTCCAGAACAGACAGGTCATAGGGCTGGTCTGCCCGGATGTAGTGCCAGGAGTCCAGAATCAGCTTGGCATTGTCGCAGCCGGAGGCCTTCACCACGGCCCAGGCCTTCTTCACATCGGGCAGGCCGCTGTAGGGCATGGGCTCCACGCCGATGACGTACTTGCCGGCCCGCCGGCACAGCTCCCGCAGCTTCTGGGCGGTGTACTCCACGGAATAGTCCTCCATGAGGCCGCAGTTGATGTGGTTCACACCGAAGAGATCGCACATGTGGAAGCACATCTGCTCTTTGTACTTCTGCTCATAGGAGCGGTGCTCCTCCGCCCACTGGACGATGTACTCCACCTCCGTGACCTTCATATCGTACTTTTTCAAAATAGCCAGAAGATCCGAGTCAAAGAGACCCTCGTTCAGGGCGTCCACATAGGTTTCCGCCCGCAATCCGATGCCCTCGAAGCCGGCGGCCTTGGCGGCGGCCACCCGCTCTTCAAAGGTGCACTGATCGCCCAGCGTCCAGGAGCTGATGGTAATGGGATATTTGTGAGACATGATAATTCCTCCTAAGTAATCAATGATTGACGGTTTCTTTCCCGCGTTGAAATCAACGCCGGTTTATCCGATCTTGCGCAGGATCTCCCGGCAGACCTCTTCGACGGTCAGGACTGAGGTGTCCACAGTCACGTCCGCCGCGGCTTCGTATTTGGGGCGGCGCTGGTCCATCAGGGAAGTGATGTAGGGGATGTCCTTGTGGCCCTCCAGCAGCGGGCGGCTGTGGTCATCCTTTACCCGGTCCAGAATGACTTCCGGCGAGGCGGTCAGCAGTACCACGGTGCCGCAGCGGCGCATGGCCGCCACGTTTTCTTCCCGCATGGGCACACCGCCGCCGCAGGAGACGATCCGGGGCGCGCCCTGCGAAAAGCTCTCCAGCAGAGACGTCTCGCAGGCACGGAAGTAGGCCTCGCCCTTTTGGGCGAAGATCTCCGGGATGGACATGCCCTCCTGTCCGGCGATGCACTGGTCCATCTCCACTACCTCCCGGTCCAGCAGCTGGCCCAGGCGGCGGGAGACGGAGGTCTTGCCGGCTCCCATGAAGCCGATGAGAAACAGGTTTTCCATAGATTACTCCTTCCCGGCCGCGGCCCGCTCCCGCTTCAGGCAGGTATTGAGGTACAGCGCCAGAAGGATGCCCACCAGGGTCACCGCCATGTTGAACAGCAGTACCAGCCGGGGACCTTCCGCACCGCCCACCCGGGTCAGAACACCGGCGGCGCTGACGGTCAGATAGTTTGCGATGCTGGAGGCGATCATGACGATGGAGGTAATGACGCCCCGGTTTTTGGGGAACATCTCATTGGCCACCGCCGTCACCAGCTGCAGCACGCCGCCGGCGGCGAAGAAGCCCAGCAGGAAGCCGCCGGCCAGGCACATGACGGGCTGGCGGACCAGATAGATGGCGCCCAGGGTTACCAGGGCCACGGTGGGATAGGCCACCAGGATTTTAGCGGGCTCCACGTTCCGCTTGAGCAGGGCTGCACTGACGAAGAGGGCCAGCACAATGCCCACAGAGTAGAAGGACTGAATTTTGCTGGGGTCCGCCAGGCCGTACAGGGTGCCCAGCTCCTGGTTGCAGTTCATCCACAGCATGAAGGTGGTAGAAGTGGTGAAGCCCAGGCAGATCAGCACCACGGCCGCCGGAGTAAAGTGCATCTTTTCCTTGGGGGCACCGGCGGTTTTCACCGCCCGCTCAAAGGGCGGGAAGGGCAAAAAGGCCAGAAATACGCCGTCGATGACGATGATGGCGGCAGTGGCCAGGAAGATGGTGTTGAAAGGCAGGTTTTCCACGGCCACGAAGCCGATGGCAAAGGGCAGCAGGAACTGGGCAATGGAAATGGAAAGCTTGGTGAAAATGTTGGCGATGGTGCCCTTTTCCTTGAAAATCTCCATACAGGAGGGGGTGATGCTGGTATCCAGGAAGGAGTTTGCCATGCCGCTGATGACGGCCAGCACGTAGCCCACATACAGGTTGGGGGAGAAGGTCACCGCCAGCAAAAACACGGCGTAGAGGGCGCAGCCGATCAGGGCGGAGAGCCGGCGGCCCAGACGGTCGCTGAGGGGGCCCGCCACAGGAAAGGCGATCAGGCGGCCCAGACCGATGGCGGCGATCACCGCCACCACGCCGGAGACGTCATAGCTGCCATCGGCAAGCACGGCGGCGTTCCACATGGCGGCGAAGTTCTGCTTGTACTGGCCCATAATGGAGGCGGCGATGCCCAGGACGAAATAGGTGATGTACAGGGCCAGGGCCGTGGGGTAGTATTTTCTGGAGTCCACAGTCTGGTTCATTTCCGTTGTTCCTTTCTTGTTTGATTTCACGCGTACAGCAGTGCCCGGATCTCCTCCACGGGCATGTCCAGACCGCTGTAGAGCCGGAACGCCTCGGCGCCCTGGCACAGCAGCATCCCAAGACCGTCGCAGGTCTTGCAGCCGGCCTGGCGGGCCTGACGAAGCATCTTGGTGGCGGGGGGCGCGTACACCACGTCCGTGACCACCAGATCGGGCCGGAACCAGGTGAGGTCCGTGATGTTGCTCTGGTCCTCGTAGGGGGCCATGCCCACACGGGTGGCGTTGGAGAGAATGTCGCACCGGGCGATGGCGTCTTTGAGCTCCGCCCGGTCCTCCAGATCGTGCAGTGTGATGGCGCAGCCCGGCGCCGCCTTGGCAATGGCGGCCAGGTTCTGCTCTACCCGGGGCCAGAAAGCGTCCTTCAGATTAAAGACCGAGATCTCTGCCGCGCCCTCCAGGGCCGCCTGAATGGCGATGGCGGAGGCGGCACCGCCGCCGCCCAGCAGGACGATCTTCTTGCCGGCAACCTCCACGCCGCTGCGGCGCAGGTTCTGGGTGTAGCCGCAGCCGTCTGTGTTGTGGCCCACCAGGCAGCCGTCCTCATTGACGATGGTGTTCACCGCCTGAATGGCCGCGGCGGCGGGTGTGAGCCTGTCCAGATAGGGGATGACGGCGTTCTTGCAGGGCATGGTCACGTTGGCGCCCCGCATGTGCAGCGTCCGGATAGCCTCCACGGCCGCACCGGCCTGTTCCGCCGGAACGTCAAAGGCCAGGTAGGCCCAGTCCAGTCCGAACTTCTGGAAGCAGTGGTTATACATGGCCGGGGACTTGGAGTGCGCGACCGGCGTGCCGATCAGCCCCAGCAAGGTGGTGGTTCCTGAGATGTGCAAGATGGTTCCCTCCTGTTTTTGCTGTGCCGCCGGTTGAGGGCGGCCGTTGTCTTCGGCCTCACTATATCGTTGTGACAAGAAATTAACAAATCGATTGTTTTCATAAAAGTATAGATTTTGTCTATTATATATGTTATGCTGTTTCTACAAAAAAAGGAGGCGAACTGACGTGAATTTGTTTCATCTGCGCTATTTCGTCGAGCTGGCGCACACCCAGCACTACACCCGTGCGGCGGAGCATCTTTGCATCACACAGCCCAGCCTCAGTCACGCCATCGCCCAGCTGGAGGCGGAGCTGGGCGTGCCGCTGTTTGAAAAGCGGGGGCGCAACACCGCGCTGACTCACTTCGGCGAGGAGTTTCTGGCCTGCGCGGAGTCGTCCCTGGCCACGCTGGACACCGGCGTGGAGGCACTGCAGCGCAGTGCCCGGGGAGAGGGAATGATCCGTCTGGGGCTGCTGCGGACTCTGGGAATTGAGTTTGTCCCCAAGCTGACGGCGGATTTTTTGGCGGCCAATCCCGGCAAGGACATCCGCTTCACCTTTTCCACCGGCGTGACCCAGCAGCTGCTGGAAAAGCTGGCCGCGCGGCAGTTTGACCTGGTTTTCTGCTCCAAACCGCCGGCAAAACTGGGGTTTACCGCCATCCCGGTGGACAAGCAGGACCTGGTGCTGATCGTCCCCCGGAACCACCCGCTGGCCGGCCGCCATACGGTGGACCTGGCTGAGACGCTGCCCTACGAGCAGGTGTACTTTTCCAAGGGCTCCGGACTGCGCAACATTGTGGACGGCATGTTCGACAAGATCGGCCAGCGGCCCCGGATCGCCTACGAGACAGAGGAGGACCAGGTGATCGCCGGATTGGTAGCACGGGGATTCGGCATCGCGGTGGTTCCGTACATGGAGATCCTTCTGCGGCTGGATGTGAAGATCCTGCAAATCAGCAATCCCGCATGGGAGCGGAACTTCTACATGGTCAATGATGAACGGGCGTTCATGACGCCTGCCGTGCGATGTTTTCGGCAGTTTATCCTCAACGGCGGCAGCATGTGATTGTGCACAAATTCCGTCGGGCGGATTTTGACACCATAGACGCGGTCTATGATTTTATGCAAAAAATTAAGCGGCCGCCGGGGGTTCCACCAGGGAAAGAACCCGCAGCGGCCGCTTTGTCGGCAGGCCAAAGACGGCAAGGCGCCGGGCAGATGCTTCTGCCCGGCGCCTCGCCGGTGTCCGGTATGGGAGAAGGCGGCGGCCTTCAGTCGAAAAACCGGAGGTTTTCCGCGATTTTCTGGTTGTCCTCCTGGGAGATGCCGTCCGTCCAAACGTGGACGTACAGGTCGTATGCCGGTTCCATGACCACGCACTCCATGTAACCGGCTTTGCAGATCCGGACGGCCTCCCGTCCGTTGATGCACAGGCCGGTGTCCACACTGTCGGCATCTTCCGTGTTCAGTACCTTCTTGTTACCCGTTTCCACATTGATGTTGATGACGGCGCCGGATTCATTGCGGTACCCTGCGTAGGACCCGGGGGTGCTCAGACCACAGACAAAGCCGTCGGGCACCCAGCCCACCTCCACGTGGGCAAGGTCGGGGACGAGCGGGCCCTGCGCCGGCTCCGGTTCCGCAGGCTCCACGTAGTGCATGCTCTCGGCGATCTTCTGGTTGACTTCCAGAGGGATCCCCGCGGAGGTCCACACCCGGTAGATGAGGTTGTGCTCCGTGTCCATCATGACCGTGTGGATAATGCCCTTTTTGAACACCCGCAGGGTATCCATGCCGTTGATGGTCAGATGGTCGATCTGATCGGCGTCCTCCGTGTCGATGTCCATGTTTCCGCTGCCGCTGGATCGGTCAATTATAAAATAGGTTCCGTCCGGATTCGTATATCCATACAGGCTGTTGGGATAGTTTGCTTCCAGCGTATAGCCGGAGGGAATCCAGCCTACCTCCAGATCTTCAAAAACGGGCCAGTCCTCCGGCTGCACATACCGGAGATTTTCCGCGATCTTCTGACTGACGGCCGGGTCGATGCCATCGGAGGTCCAGACGGTGAAACAGACGCCGTTTTCCGTGTCCGTGACACAGCAGGTGGTGGCTCCGTCCTTTTCTACCAGCAGGGCGTCCAGCCCGTTGAGGGAGAGAGTCTCCGTGCGGTCGGCGCCATCGGTGTCTGCTGCCGGGGCGTCCTCCAGAGCGTACAGGCTGATGACCAGGGACAGCCCGGTGCCGTCCCGGAATTCCGCCTGCTGATTTGGAATCGTGGTGGTGCAGGTGAACCCCTCCGGCAGCCAGCCGATCTCCAGATTCTCAAAATAGGCCAGCTCCGCCTCGTTCTGGGGCTCCTGGGGCGTCTCGTCGGCGGGCCTCATGGTCAGCTCTGTGTATTGCTCCTCTACGGTGATGAGCAGATTCATGGTGGAGACCCGGAAGTCCTCGGACAGGGCAAACGCCGTGGTGAACATCAGCGCCGCCACGGCTGCTGCCATGGCCACCCGGTGAAAAATCCGCCGGGAGGCCTGCCGGCGGTGCCGCCGGCGCTGCCCGGCGAAAAAACGGTCCATAGTCTGGCGGCAGCGGCGCTCCGCAGATTCCGGCAGCGCTGCGGAGGGATCGGCGGACAGAGACTGGTTCAGCTCTTCCAGCCGGGCACTCTCCTGGCGAATGACCTCGTCCATCAAAAGCGCAAAGCGGGCGTCGTCATACTGTTCCCACAGGGTTTCACGATTTGTCATGTGCGGCCCCTCCTTCTTTCATGCGTGCCAGCGCCCGGCGTCTGGCCCGGGAGAGCTTTACCCGGACGCTGCCCGCCTTGCACCCCAGGGCCTGGGCCATCTCCGCGTCCGACTGGCCCAGAATGTAGCGCCGGTAGAGCACCTCCTGATCCATGGGCTCCAGCGACGGCCACACAGCGGCCAGACCGTCCAGGGCCTCTTTCCGCTCCAGGGTCTCCTGGGGATGGCCCCAGTCGCTTTCCCGGCGGTCGGCTTCCTCATCCATGACCTGGGTATGGCGGCTGACCACCGCTTGGTGGCGCTGGAAATTGATGGCAACGCTTCTAACTGTATAGACAACATAGGTGCCCAAGGCGCAACGGGGCACCTCCATCAGCGTGGGAATCCGCCGCAGCAGCTTTTCCACGGCGTCCTGCAATACGTCCTCTGCATCGCTCTGACTGTCGGTGTAGCTTTTGGCGGTATACCACATCAGGCGGTTGTAGTGCTGATAGAGGTCCTCAAAAAAACGGCGCTGGTCCTGTGGGACGCTGTCATCTATGGTAAAGAGGAGCAAGGATATCCCTCCCAAAAAAGTCTTATCTATAAAGAAACACCTGACCGGCAAATCCGCAACGGCTGCAAGGAAGATTTCGGGAGATGAAAAAATACCCGGCAGGCGGCTGCCTGCCGGGTATTTCAGATGGATCACGGTGTGGACTCAGTCAGGATAAACCCCTCATCTGCCGGCGGCGTGTCGGGGCCGGGGGTACTGACATCAGGGATAGCGGCATCGGGGGGATTGGTATCGGGAGCTTCGGTACCGGGCGCTGTGGAATCCGGCGCTTCGGCAGAAGGCGTGCCTGCGTCGGGTGTCTCAGCATCAGGAGTGCCGGTATTGGGGATGCCTGCGTCGGGTGTCTCGGCGTCAGGAGTGCCGGTATCGGGGACGCCTGGGTCGGGGGCCTCAGCGTCAGAGGTACCGGTGTCAGGTATATTGGGGGCCGGTGTCTGGGGATCAGATGCATTGGTATCCGAGGCATCGGCGTCGGGCGTCGTGGAATCCGGCGCCTCGGCGTCGGACGATACCGCGGGACTGGAGGGTGCGGTCACCGGCGCGGCAGCGCGGCTGTCCTCCAGGTGTCCGGTGGAGGAGCGGAGAGAGCCGTCGGCGTTGACGGACATGATGTCCAGGTCGCTGAGGGTGAACGTCTCCTGAAAGGGACTGAGCTGCGTGTTCACGATCTCCAGCAGCTGGTTGGGAATGGGAACCACATATTCGAGATACCTGTGGTAGGAGCGGCTGTATGCCTCGGCGCTCTTCCAGGGCATGGTCAAAAAGGTGACATTCTCCATACTCAGACCGCCGGAAAAGGCCTGCTTGCCGAACCAGAGAATGTTCTGGAAGCTCAGGTCGGTCTGGACGGACTCCTGGAATACGCCTGCCAGCTCTCCCAGGTGCAGCACATTGGCCGGCTGCATCATCTGCTCCATGACGGCTTTGAGGAAGTTCTGCTGCACCTCCATGCGGCCGTAGTCACCGATGCCCGTGTGGTAGCCGTAGGGGCTGTTCTTGTCGTTTTTCCGCCAGCGGATCACCTGCATGGCGTCGTCACCGGAGAGCAGGCGGTAGCCCTTTTCCTGCTCGATCACCAGATCCTGCTCCGGGTCGTGGTAATCCATGGTGTAAGGCACGTCGAACCAGACGCCGCCGATGGCGTCCACGATCTTGCCCACGGCCTCCCACTCCACTACTACCTGGTAGTCCGGCGCAAAACCCACCAGCTGGCTGATCTCCTTGTAGAGGGCCTGGATGCCCTTGTCGCCGCAGCCGTAGGTGTTGTAGACGGAGTTGATTTTCTTGACGTCCCAGGAGACGTTGACCATGGTGTCCCGGGGGATGGACATGACCGTGGCCTTCTGATTGGTTACATCATAGCTGGCCAGGAGCATGGTGTCCGTATTTCCGCCGCCGCCGGTATCGCGGCCAAGAATCAGCACTGTGTAATAGGCGTCGCTTTTCCGCGCGCCGCTGGCCCTGGGCTGGATGCCGTCGCCCCAATCAATCTCCTGAACGGGGGCGTCCGGCTCCTTCTCGCCGGGCAGTTCGGGCTGGACGAACAGACTCTTGTATGCCGCCGCTGCGGCCACCGCCACGGCCAGCACGATGGCCGCGGCCAGCAGAATCTTCTGACGCCCGGTCAGGCGGCGCTTTGCCGCCGGGCGCGTGGTGTTCTCTCTTTTTCCCATAGCGCGTCCTTTCACAGCCTGTTAGTTTTCTGTATTGTCTGAGCGGATGCCGTAGTACCGGGCCAGATGTGCAATCCGTTGGGCCCAGCGGAAGTGGGTGTTGTATTCGTTCATCCGGGTGGCGGCGGCACTGGCGGAAACCAAATGCCCGTCGGACCCGTCCCAATGAAGGATGGAGCAGGCGTCGGCGTAGTCCTCCCGGGACACCCGGAGCATGTCGTTGACCACCGGAATCTGATTGGGGTGGATCACTGTCTTGCCTACGAACCCGCTGAGGCGGTCCAGCTCCAGCTCCCGGCGCAGTCCGGTGTCCCAGCCGGGGCCGGCGTAGTACTCCCACACGGGGCCGGAGACCACGTACCGGGTGGCGAAGGTGGTGACGATGTCCACCAGCAGGTCCGCCACAGGCTTGACATCATAAATGGTGTCGCAGACCCGGCGGCGCAGGCCGAAGGCATGGGAGAGGTCGTTGCCGCCCACCCGGATGTTTAAAATCCGGTCGGATACCGGCTCCAGTGCGTCCCGCACCCGGGCAAGGTTTTCGTACCGGGTGTGCAGGTCGATCATGTCCGGCGACTCGAAGATGGGCATATAGTAGTAGTCCAGCCCCCGGCTTCGAAGCTGGGCAATGGCTGAGAGATAGTCACCGCAGTTTTCCACGAAGAACTTGGGCAGGATGAAGCCGGTGAGAATGTGGGAGAGAGGACGGCAGGCTTCCGCCAGGTGCAGAAGCTGCCGGGGCGAGCGTACCCGGATGAAGATCAGAGGAAGATAAAAGTCCGCTGCGGCGTGGGCGTCGCTGATGCGCCGCAGAGTCTGAAAGAGCGTCTGTTCCGCCTGGGCCACCGCGTCATCCCGGACGGTATCCTCCAGACAGAAGGCCAGGGAAAATGGCTTGGGGTACAGTTCATTTTTCAAAGCATCCGCAATGGAACCGTGGGCGTTGGCGGGACAGTACAGCAGTGCGCCCACGGCGTAGCCGTTAAGTTCGTGCGTCATTGGTCAACCTCTTTACAACGTGAAATTTTTCAAAGCCGCCCAAGCACGGAGGTCCGGCGGACGGTGTAAAATCAGACAGTGAAACAATTGTAGCACAAAAGGGACAAAAGGGGAACTGTCAGAATGGAAAGTGTGTATCAAATGCGCTACGGCGGAGGCGGGCGGCAGACGGCGGATTTTCTTGTGAGAACGATTGAAAGAATCCACGCCTCGTATTATAATGAGGAAAACTACATTCAGCGAAAGAAAGACGGCCACTATGTTTAGATTTGGAAGCTTTGAAAAACTGAATGACTATTTCCTCCCCCTCTCCCGCCGACGGGAGCGGAGCGTCTTTTTCTGTCGGATGGATGGGCTCAACGGGGAGATCGAGAACTTTATCCGGTGCTATTACGACGCCGCCCGGCGCAACGGTGTGATTCTGGACGGGCGGATTCCCAACCCGGACGTGGGGCAGCTGTCCTACTTTTCCGAGATGCTGGGGACGGAGTTCCGGCATGAGAGGACCTTTCTGGACCAGCGGCTGGGCGTGTGGCTGCCCCGCATGTCCCAGAGCCAGCGCGCCGCTGTGGCGGAGGCCATGGATGAGACACTGAGGGACATGGTGCGCAGCGGCAAGACGGAGAGCATCCTGCGCAACGCCTACACCAAGTACATGTGCTGGCTCTACTATAAATTCGAGCGCATCGTGGGCAGCCTGGGGGCGGAGGAGCCGCCCAAGATCCTCTACGACGGGGACATCAGCAGCTACGAACTGCAGCTTTTGACCGTGCTGTCCCGGGCGGGGGCGGACATTGTGCTGCTGGAGCGGTCCGGGGACGCGGGCTACCAAAAGCTGGACCCGGCATCTGCGTGGTCCGTGCTGTATCACCCAAATGATGCAGGACCCGTCCCGAATACGTTTAACTTAAAAGAAATCCAGGCACAGCTTGCCCGGCAGGCCCAGACTCAGCGCCTCTACGGCACGCCGCCGGAGACCGCCCCGTGCACCAACGCCTGGATGGAAAAGGCGGAGCTGGAGCAGGCGGCGGTGCCGCCCCGGCAGCGGGGCAGTGACCCGGCTCTTTTCTACAACGCCTTCCTGGCTCAGTACGGTGTGGCGGATAAGCTGCTCTTTTCCAGCGACCTCTATGCCTTCTACAAGCGCCTTCAGGGGGACGGCCGCAGGATCTGCGTGGTAAACGGAAAGATCCCCCTGCCCACACCGGAGGAGATCGCCGCCGTGAAGCGGCAGAACTACACCACGGCGGAGCAGCTGGCAGCGGGCCTTTCCCGCAACATCCGGTATGCAGGCAGCCAGGAGCTGCAGCGTCTCATGGTCAAGGCATTTTTGGACCTGGTACTGGAGGAGAGCACCGGAGCGGAGGGCGCCATCCACAAGCTGACCAACAAGGCCGTGTATCTGCTGGCGTGGCTGGGGCGGTACCAGAAGGAGCTCTTTTCCGGCTGGCACGCCGGTGACGTGGCGGTGTTTATCCTCTTCGGACCCTGCACCACGGCGGCGGAGGCGCTGTTTTTGCGGATGCTGGCCCGCCTGCCGGTGGATGTGCTGGTACTCATGCCAGACGGCGGTGCATCGTCGGTGCTGCGGGACGGCACGCTGCTGGAAATCCGCTATGAGACCACCATGGACGCCCAGTCGTTCCCCACAGAGCAGACGCAAAACCGGGTGAGCACGGCGGCCTACCAGGCCGAGCGGGAACTGGATACGCTCATGTATCAGGATACGGGGCTCTACCGCTCCCAGCAGTACGCCAAGGCGGAGACGGTGACGCTCCAGACCATGTACGAGGAGATCTCCATTTTGTGGGACCAGGAGCTCAAGTACCGGCCCAACTTCAGTGTCCAGGGGGATACGGTCACCATGCCGGTGCTGCTGGAGAAGATCTGCGGGGTCAAGGACGGGCAGACGGCCCAGTACTGGCTGGACATCAAAAAGCTCATCACCCCGGACACCCTGGTGGTGCGCTCCGTGCCGTATCTGACGGCACTGGACGCCAACCCCATCAAGCCATTCGCCACTCAGTTTCTCCAGAACGGGCGGCTGCGGCGGGACAAGATCAAAAGCCACAAGGCGTACCCCTACGGCATCCTGCGGCCGGCCATTCAGGATTACCTGCTGGATAAGCTGGCACTGCTGCTGGAGCGCAGGACCATTGCCGGGACCTTTGAAAACGGCACGGAGTACACGGTGATTTCCACGGTGCTCAATCTCAACAAGGAGATATTGCGTCTCATCCAGAAATTTGATTTTACCAAGAAAAATCCCAAGATGATCTTCATCAACACCACGGAAAAGCTCCTCTCTTTGGAGGACAGCATCCTGGCGGCATTTTTGAACCTGGTGGGCTTTGATATCCTGTTCTTTGTCCCCACCGGCTATCAGTGCATCGAAAAGTATTTTACCGGCCCCTTCGCCAGCGAACAGCAGCTGGGCGAGTATTTATATGACCTGTCCGCTCCCGACTTTGACACATTACAGGAGGGCGGACTGCATGCCATTCGAAAACTATTTGGAAGGAGCTTTTAACTATGGGATTGGATTTCAGCAGACCCGCCTCCGGTGCCGTACAGCCGCACGCGCAGGCCCAGAGCCCGGCGGAGCCTCAGGAGGACTATCAGCAGTACGACATTGTGGCCGACCGCAATCAGATGAACCAGCTGATGACCAACTCTCCGGAGGTGGACCGGCTGGCCAGCCAGATCGAGGTCTACAACCTGGAGACCATCGTCTCCTTCGGCTCCGGCGCCGCTGAGGAGATCTCCAAGTGCTCCGACGTGGTCTTGAACAGCATGAACATGTCCCAGCTGGACGACTCCAGCGCCATGCTCAATACCCTGGCCAAGATCATGGACAAGTTCGACATTGAGGAGATCAAGGAAAACCCGGGGCTGTTCGGCAAGCTCTTCGGCAACCTGCGCAAGCAGCTGGACAAAATCCTGGCCAAGTACCATACCATGGGCGAGGAGGTGGACAAGATCTACGTCCAGCTCAAGCAGTACGAGACGGAGATCAAGCAGTCCAACCGCAAGCTGGAGGAGATGTTCCAGGCCAATGTGAATTACTACCACGAGCTGGTCATGTACATTCTGGCCGGTGAGCAGGGCTGCCGGGAGCTGGAGGCCTATATCGCCCAGCGTCAGGCGGATCTGGACGCCACCGGCGACAACTCCATCCAGTTCGAGCTCACCACCCTCAACCAGGCGCTGATGATGCTGGAGCAGCGCACCCAGGACCTGCGCACGGCGGAGAGCGTGGCCATGCAGGCCATCCCCATGATCAAGACCATGCAGTTCAGCAACATGAACCTGGTGCGCAAGATCAACTCCGCGTTCATCATCACGCTGCCGGTGTTCAAGCAGGCGCTGACCCAGGCCATCATGCTCAAGCGCCAGCGCATTCAGGCGGAGGCCATGTCCGCCTTGGACGCCAAGACCAACGAGATGCTCATCCGCAACGCCCAGAATACCGCCGACCAGGCCAAGATGACCGCCCGGCTGGCCTCGGGCAGCTCCATCAAGATCGAGACGCTGGAAAAGACCTGGCAGACCATCGTCTCGGGAATTGACGAGACCCGCCAGATCCAGGAAAACGCCCGCAAGCAGCGCCTGGACGACCAGAAGCGCCTGGAGGCCATCAAGGCCGATTTCAACGCAAGATACAGCATGCCTGATAAAAAATACTGAAAACGGAGGGTAATGTTATGCCGATCAATCTGACCAAGGGACAAAAAGTGGACCTGACCAAGGGAAACCCCAGCCTGAGCAAGATCGTGGTGGGCCTTGGCTGGGACGTGAACGTCTATGACTCCGGCGCGGCCTTCGACCTGGACGCCGCGGCGTTCATGCTGGGTGCCAACGGCAAGTGCCCCACGGAGAAGGAGTTCGTTTTTTACGGAAACCTCTCCCACGCCAGCGGCTCCGTCAAGCACATGGGCGACAACCTGACCGGCGAGGGCGACGGCGATGACGAGCAGATCGTGGTGGATCTTTCCAAGGTGCCTGCCAACGTGGAGCGCATCGCCTTTACCGTCACCATCTACGACGCGGAGAGCCGCCACCAGAACTTCGGCCAGGTGTCCAACGCCTATATCCACATTCAGGATCTGGTCACCGGCACCGACCTCATCCGCTATGATCTGGGGGAGGATTTCTCCATTGAGACGGCCATCGTGGTGGGCGAGCTGTACCGTCACAACGGCGAGTGGAAGTTCAATGCCATCGGCAGCGGCTTCCAGGGAGGCCTGGCGGCCCTGTGCGGACACTACGGGATTGAAGTTGCCTGAGGAGGTATGGAGCTATGCCGATTAGTTTGAAAAAAGGACAAAAAGTCAGCCTGACCAAGGACAATCCGGGCCTGACCAAGGTGATGGTGGGCCTGGGCTGGGACGTGAATGCCTTTGATACCGGCGGCGCGTTCGACCTGGACGCCGCGGCATTCCTGCTGGGCGACAACGGAAAGACCACCCGCTCCGAGGACTTTGTGTTCTACGGAAATCTGAAGGACCCCTCCGGCGCTGTGGAGCACATGGGCGACAACCTGACCGGCGAGGGTGAGGGCGACGATGAGCAGATCCGGGTGGACCTGAGCCGGGTGCCGGACAACATCACCCACATCGCCTTTACCGTGACCATTTACGAGGCGGACGAGCGGCGCCAGAACTTCGGCCAGGTGTCCAACGCCTTTATCCGCATTGTGGACGAGGCCAAGGGCCAGGAGCTGCTGCGCTACGATCTGGGGGAGGACTTCTCCATTGAGACGGCGGCTGTGTTCGGTGAGCTCTACAAGCACAACGGCGAGTGGAAGTTCAATGCCATCGGCAGCGGCTATCAGGGCGGCCTTGCGGCCTTGTGCGCCAATTACGGCATTGACGTGGAGTAAGGAGGCGGACCATGGCCATCAGTCTGGAAAAGGGCAGAAAGGTCAATCTGCAGAAGAAAGAGCGGACGGGTCTGGGTGAGATCCTGGTGAACCTGAACTGGAACAGCCGGCCTGCCAAGCAGGGCTTTTTCGCCAGCTTGATGGGCGGCGGCAAGGGAATCGACCTGGATCTGGGGTGCCTGTATGAGCTGAAAAACGGCCGCAAGGGCGCGGTCCAGGCTTTGGGCAATGCCTTCGGCTCGCTGAAGGAGCCGCCCTACATCGCCCTGGACGGGGACGACCGCACCGGCGCCGTCACCACCGGGGAGAACCTGCGTATCGACGGAAATCGCATTGCCGAGATCAAGCGGATTTTGGTCTATACCTTCATCTATGAGGGAATCGCCAACTGGCAGCAGGCGGACGCCACCGTCACCATCCGCTACCCCGGGGCTGAGGATCTGATCGTCAAGATGGACGACTATAACTCCAGCAATATCATGTGCGGACTGGTCCTGCTGGAAAACGTCAACGATGAGACGTTCAGCGTGGAGAAGATCGTACAGTTCTACAAGGGGCACGAGGCGCTGGACCAGGCGTTCCACTGGGGCATGCGCTGGAAGGCCGGAAGAAAATAAGGAGGAATTGCACCATGTCTGTAAGCCTGCAGAAAGGGCAGAAAGTCAGCCTCTCCAAGGAGGGGCGCGAGGGCCTCAACCGTGTGATTGTGGGCCTTGGCTGGGATGAGGCCCAGCGCCAGCACAGCGGCGGATTGTTCGGATCGCTCTTTTCCGCGCCGGCCCAGGCCATCGACTGCGATGCGTCTGCACTGATGCTCAAGAGCGGAAAGCTCACCGACCAGAAGGACATCGTCTACTTCGGTAACCTGACCCACAAGTCCAAGAGCGTACGCCACATGGGCGACAACCTGACCGGCGCCGGCGAGGGCGACGATGAGCAGATCGTCATTGAGCTTACCCAGGTGCCTGCGGAGTACGACCGGATCGTAGTGGTGGTCAACATCTACCAGGCGATGGCCCGCAAGCAGCATTTCGGCATGATCCGCAACGCGTTCATCCGCATTGTGGACGCCCGGAACAACCAGGAGCTGTGCCGGTTCAACCTGTCGGAAAACTACGATGACATGACCGCCATGATCTTCGGCGAGATCTACCGCCACAACGGTGAGTGGAAGTTCAACGCCATCGGTCAGGCCACCAAGGACCCCAGCCTGGGCGATCTGTGCAGACGCTATATGTAACGGTACCTGCGGGGCCCGCAAGCAGAAATTTACCCGGCGGAGAAGAGAAGCGGAAGCGTCCGCTTCTCTTTTCCCGATTACTGAAGGAGAAACAAATCAATGCATTTTCATGGTCTGAGTGACAAAGAAGTTGCCGAGTCCCGGGCAAAATACGGCAGCAACCTTATTCCTGACTCCGAGCCCACCACATTCTGGGCGGAGTTCAAAGAGACGTTCGGCGACCCCATGATCCGCATTTTGCTGGCCATCGCGGCACTGATGATCGTCATGTGCCTGTTCGGCTATGCGGACATCTATGAGCCGGTGGGCACCATTGTGGCCGTTTTGATTGTGGCGTTCGTGTCCGCCAAGACCGGCGTGGCCAGCGACACGAAGTACCGCCAGCTCAAGGACAGTACGAAAAAGGACCAGTGCAAGGTCTACCGCAACGGCGTCATCACCGTCATCGACGTGGACGACGTAGTGGTGGGGGACAAGGTGCTGCTCCAGGCGGGCGACAAGATCCCTGCCGACGGTATTCTGGTCCACGGCAACCTGAAGGTGGACAACTCTGCTCTCAACGGCGAGGCGGAGGAGTGCAAAAAGACCGCGGCGGAGGGCGAGGTGCGCCTGGCCGACGAGATCACCGGCGATACCTTTGTGGACAAGCACTCCTTGTTCCGGGGCGCAGTGCTCTTTGACGGCGAGGGCGTGCTGGATGTGCAGAAGGTGGGTCTTTCCACCATGATGGGAAAAATGGCCCAGGAGATGCAGGACGACGAGCCCGACTCCCCCCTGAAGGTGAAGCTTGCCAAGCTGGCGGGCATGATCTCCAAGTTCGGCTACATCGGCGCCGTGGTCATTGCAGTGCTGTACATGGGCTACTTCATTCTCTCTGCCGGCGGCTTCGGCCCCTATTTCTCCGCCGGACTGACCCAGGTGGTCAAGGACGTGGTGGAGGCGGTGTCCCTGGCGGTGGTCATCATCGTGTGCGCCGTGCCTGAGGGACTGCCCCTGATGATCTCCCTGGTGCTCATGCAGAACACCAGCAAGATGCTGGACCACAACGTGCTGGTGCGCAAAGCCGAGGGCATCGAGACGGCGGGCTCTTTGAATATCCTCTTCAGCGATAAGACCGGCACCATCACCAAGGGCCATCTGGAGGTGGTGGAGTTCTTCACCGCCGACGGCATTACCATCCCCCTGAGCGAGCTTTCCCAGCACGGGAAGATCAAGGGCCTGGTGGACCTTGCCATCGGCAAGAATACCCAGTCCATGTTTGACGCGGAAGAACGGGTCATCGGCGGCAATGCCACGGACCAGGCCCTCATGAAGTTCCTGGGTCCCCAGGTGTTCCACCAGCTGGAAGGCAGTTACACGGTCACCAATGCCCAGGCGTTCAACTCCGCCAACAAGTTCAGCCAGGCGTATCTGGGTGAGCTGGGCCGGACGTTCTACAAGGGTGCCCCGGAGCGGCTGCTGGCGGTGAGCGGCAAATACCTGAGCATGAGCGGCGAAGAGCGGGCGATCAATCCCGACGTGCTCAACGCCAAGATCGACGAGCTGGCCAGCCGGTCCATGCGGGTGCTGGCGTTTGGCTATTCCCCCAGCCCCATGACGGAAAACGCCATCAACCCCGACACGGTCATCATCGGATTTGTGGGCATTCGGGACGACGTGCGCCCCGAGGCCCGGGAGGCCATTGCCGCCGTGCAGCACGCGGGCATCCAGGTGGTCATGATTACCGGCGACCGGCTGGAGACCGCTGTGGCCATCGCCAAGGACGCGGGCCTTTTGAAAACCGAGGACGAGGTGGCACTGACCTCCGCCCAGCTGGGTGAGCTGAGCGACGAGGAGGTCAAGAGCATCATCCCCCGCATCCGGGTCATCGCCCGGGCCCTGCCCACGGACAAGTCCCGCATGGTACGGCTTTGCCAGGAGATGAACCTGGTGGTGGGCATGACCGGCGACGGCGTCAACGACTCCCCCGCTCTGAAGCGGGCCGACGTGGGCTTCGCCATGGGCAGCGGCACCGAGGCCGCCAAGGAGGCCGGTAAGATCGTCATTCTGGACGACAACTTCAAGTCCATCAAGGACGCCATCTGGTACGGCCGTACCATCTACCACAACATTTTGAAGTTCTGCAAGTTCCAGCTGGTCATCAACGTGGCTGCTGTGGTGGTCAGCGCCATCGCGCCGTTTTTCGGCGTGGAGGAGCCGTTGAAGGTCACCCATCTGCTGTTCGTCAACCTGGTGATGGATGGCCTTGGCGCCATCATGCTGGGCAACGAGCCCGCCCAGGAGCGGTACATGACGGAAAAGCCCCGGCGCCGGGACGAGAGCATTGTCAGCCGCCCCATGATGCAGCAGATCGTCATTATGGGACTGTGGCTGACGGCGGTGAGCTTCTTCTTCCTGAAAGCCCCGTTTTTCGACCAGTTCTTCGCCAACACCGAGCAAAAGCTCACGGCGTACTTTGTGCTCTTTATCTGGAGTGCCCTGTTCAACGGCTTCAACGTCCGCGACGACGGCTTTGCCATTTTCAAGGGACTGAATGAGAACACCGGCTTTATGAAGGTCTTTGTCACCATCGTGCTGGTGCAGGCCTTCATTGTCAACGCCAGTCTGATTCCCATCAGCGTGTTCGGGTGGATCAGCAGTATGTTCAGCTGCGTGCCCTTTGGACTGACAGGCTGGGTTGTGGTAGCCGTTCTGGCGGTAACCATGATTCCCGTGGACATGCTGCGGAAGGCACTGACCGGAAGCGGCAAAACCGGAGACGGGAAATAAGAAAGGGGTTCCCCAAAACACCGTTTTGGGGAACCCTTCCACTAACCGAGGGAGTTGGTGCAGATGAAAAAATTACAGTACAATTCTCCCGTGATCCTGAGCTTTTTCTTTCTCTCCCTGGCGTCCCTGGCCCTGGGGTACATGACCGGCGGGGTCACCACGGCGGCGTTGTTTTCCGTGTACCGCTCGCCGCTGACCAGCCCCTTGACCTATGTCCGCTTTTTTGGGCACGTACTGGGCCATGCAGGGGCGGAGCACTTTCTGGGAAACATGCTGCTTTTGCTGGTGGTGGGCCCGCCCATTGAGGAAAAGTACGGCAGCCGGATGCTGCTGGAGGCCATCACCCTGACGGCACTGGTGTCCGGCCTTTTGCAGTTTGTCCTCTTTCCCGGAAGCGCCCTGCTGGGAGCCAGCGGCATCGTGTTCATGCTCATCATGCTCTCCTCTCTTGCGGGCATGAAGGAGGGGAAGATTCCCCTGACGCTGATTCTGGTGGGGGTTTTGTACCTGGGCCAGGAGGTCTATTCCATGCTGTTTGTCCGGGACAGCGTGGCCAATCTCATGCATATCGTCGGCGGCGTGTGCGGGACCGTGTTCGGCTTCGCCGCCGGAAAAAAGCGGACGGCGTACTGAGGGCCGCCTGGATACAAAGGAGCGAGGCAATGCCGATTTACACTCAAGAAAATACGCTGCGGGTGGCCAAGCGGTACCGCAACGCCAAGCGCGCCTACCTGCTGGTCAACCCCCTGCAGGCAAAGCACCTGCCCGTGAGCCCCGCGGCGGCGCTGGACATGATGGAGGCCCTGGGGCGTCAGCTGGCGGGGCACTATCCCGGCGCGTCGCTGGTGGTGGGATTTGCGGAGACCGCCACGGCTATCGGTGCGGCCGTGGCCCGGTGCCTGGGGGAGGCGTGCGTCTACCTGCACACCACCCGGGAGCCCTTTTCCCCGGGGGAGCACTGGATCTCCTTTTGTGAGGAGCACAGCCACGCAGTGGAGCAGACCCTCTGTGCCGACGGTCTGGAGGCATACCTTGCCCGGACGGACACGGTTCTTTTCGTGGACGATGAGATTTCCACAGGCAAGACCCTGCGCAATATGATCGCCCAGCTTCGGGAGCGGTATCCCGCTCTGGGAGGGAAGACGCTGGTAGCGGCGTCCATCCTCAACCGGGTTTCCCCAGAGGATGAGGCGCTTTTGCGCCAGGCGGGCATCTGCTGCGAGTATCTGGTGAAGCTCTCCCAGCAGGACTACACGGCGGCAGTGGCGGATATCGCCGTGGAGGAGGCCCGGCCGGCAATGCCGGCGGACGTGACCTTCCGTCACCGCACGCTGCCCGGCCTGGAGACAGGCGACCCCCGGCGGGGCGTGGAGATGGGGACCTATGTCCGTCAGTGCGGCCGGGCGGCCCAAATGGCGGCGGAGGACCTGGACCTCCCGGCGGACGGGCGTGTGCTGGTGCTGGGCACGGAGGAGTGCATGTACCCGGCTCTGGTGCTGGGGTCGGAGCTGGAGCGGCGGGGCCTGGAGGTCCGCTGCCATGCCACCACCCGCAGCCCCATCGGCATCTGTGATGCTCCCGGCTATCCCATCCGCTGCGGGGTGAAGCTCCCCAGCTTCTATGATCCCGCGCGGACCACCTACCTCTACGATCTGGACCATTACGATGCGGCGGTGGTGGTGTCGGACACGCCCCGGCAGGATACGGCCGCCCTGGCGGCCCTGACAGGGGCGCTGACGGCGTACGGGACGGAGAAAATCTACTATGTGCGGAGGGGAAGCGATGTTTGGTACCTATAAGCCCGAGGACGTGACGCTGCTGCTCAAGGACATCACCGGTCTGGTGGAGCCGCTGGACACCCGGGAGCGGGAGCGGCGCATCCAGAGTGGGGAGCACTACTCCCGGATGCTGCCCATCGAATATGAGCCCACACCGGCGTATTTTGCCGCCTATGAGGACGCCCTGGCCCGCTACGCGCCCCTGACAGCCCGGGCGGTGGCGTCTGTGGCGGAGCAGATCTGGCAGGAGAAGGGAGAGCGGGCGGTGCTGGTGTCCCTGGCCCGGGCGGGCACGCCCATCGGCATCCTCATCCAGCATGAGATCGCCCGGCGCCACGGCGTCCAGGTGGCCCACTACGCCCTCTCCATCATCCGGGGCCTTGGCATCGACCGCAACGCCATGGACTATATCCTGGCGCGCCACCGGCCCCAGGACATCCAGTTCGTGGATGGGTGGACCGGCAAGGGGGCCATCCGGGACCAGCTGGTGCTGGCCATGGAGGACTATCCGGGGGTCAGCGCGGGACTCGCAGTGCTGTCCGACCCGGCCCGCATCGCGGAAAAATGCGGCACCCACGACGATTTCCTCATTGCCAGCTCCTGCCTCAACGCCACGGTGTCCGGCCTGCTCAGCCGCACCTTTTACCGGGAGGACATCATCGGTCCCCATGACTTCCACGGGGCGGCCTTTTATGAAAACCTGCTGGACCGGGACGTGACGTATCAGTTCATCGGCGCGGTGGAGCAGTGGCTGGATGGGGCGGAGCCGCTGCCGGAGCGGCCCGCGCCGGACAAGACCGCCGCCCAGGAGGTGGCGGAGATCTGCCGCACCTTCTCCATCGCCGACCGGAACCTGGTGAAGCCGGGCATCGGAGAGGCCACCCGGGTGCTGCTCAGGCGCGTGCCCTGGAAGGTGCTGGTGCACAGCCTGGACGACGAGGCCCACCTGGGCCACCTCTACCAGCTGGCATCGGAGAAAGGGGTGGAGCTGGTGGAGTATCCTCTGGTCAATTACCGGGCCTGCGGACTTATCCGCTCCATGGCGGACAGCTGAGATGAAAAAGTTGCTCTTTGCCAGCGATCTGGACAATACGCTGCTGTTTTCCCGGCGGCACAGCCGTCCGGGGGACGTGTGCGTGGAGATGCTGGAGGGAAAGGAACAGGGGTATTTTACCCCGCTGACCATTGCCCGGCTGCGGGAGGTCAACGCCTGCATGGACTTTGTGCCCGTCACCAGCCGGTCCGTGGCGCAGTACCGGCGCATCCGGTTCCCGGCGGGCTGCGTGCCCCGGTGGGCCGTGACCACCAACGGCGGGCTGCTGCTGGAAAACGGCGAGATCGACGAGGCGTGGCAGGCGGAGTCCCTGGCGGAGGTAGCCCCCTGGCGGGGGGAGCTGGAGCGGACGGAGGCGCTGTTTCAAGCGCAGATAGTGCCCCATCGGGGCCGCATGGTGGACGACCTCTATGTTTTCGCCGCCTGCGACGATGCCGCGGACGCCCACGCTCTGGCGGCGGCCCTTATGGGGCGCACGGAGCTGGAGGTGGCCGTCTCCGGCCGGAAGGTCTATTGCTTCCCCCCGCCCATCAGCAAGGGGCATGCCCTGGAGCGGCTGCGGCGCCGCTTGGGACCGGCGGCGGTCTTTGCAGCGGGGGACACCACCATGGACGTACCCATGCTGCTGGAGGCGGACGCCGCCGCGGCGCCGGAGGCGGCGCTGCTGGCGGGCTTTGCCGGACAAAAGTACCTGCCCCGGGAGGGGGAGCACTTCGGCGAGTTTGTCCTCCGATGCGCCCTGGCCTTTGCCGGGGAGAAAACCCAATAAAAAAGCACCCGGAACTGTTTCCGGGTGCTTTTTTCATTCAAAGACGGCCTGGGAGAGGTCCAGGGGGTGATTGCAGCGGTTGTCGATGTCCGTGCCGTTGCCGGTAAAGCGGCAGCCGTCAAGCTCGATGGTCTGGTCCGTGGGTACGTTTTCCAGCAGCATGGCGGTGGAGTTGTCCGCAAACACATTGTCGTTGAAGAGGTAGTGGTTGGCGCTCTGGCCGGTGCTGTTGAAGTGGAAACCGATGGTGTTGTCCCGCAGGTCGCACTCCCCCAGACTCACCCAGGCCGTGCCGTAGCCCAGCATGGCGGTACGCCAGCCGGTAAAGCTGCACCGCTCCGCCCGGCAGTTGTCCGACATGGACAATCCCACGCCGTTTCCGCTGCCCACAAAGTCGATGTCGCAGAAGTAGTTGATCCAATAGCTGTCCGCTGTGGCCACCTGCACCGTGTCCGTAAACACGGTGCGGCCGCTGCCGTCGGTACAGCCGTGGAACTCGTAGGACCGGCCCGTCAGCTCCAGCTGGCCGGTATAGGTCACCGGCGGCAGATACACGATCACCTCGTCCAGCCGGTTCGTCTCCGCCTGGATCTGGTCCAGCAGCGCCTTGAGCTGGTCCATGGTCTCCATGGGGTAGTCGTGGTAGTCATAGACATGGGTGTGGATCAAGGTGACGTGCATGGTCTGGCGCAGGCGGATGATGTCTCCGTTGTCCATGGTGATCACCCACACCACCTGGGGCTCGCCGCAGCCGCCGGAAAACTCCAGCACGGATACCATGGCCGCGTCCGGGGAGTACGGGTCCCGGTTCACGGGCGCTTCCGCAGTGAGATCGGAGGTACCCTGGGGGTCCTGCTCCACCTCCATGTGCACGGAGGCTACCTGCTGGGAAAATTCGTCCCAGCCGTCGGTGCCGGAGTCCTTGTAGTTGACATAAAGCCTGGACGGCCAGCGGTTCACGTCGCTCTCCCGGCCGGACTGATGGATATCCGGCGCAGGGGCGCAGCGGTTGCCCGGCCAGGCCACCGTCAGCTGATAGGCGATGCCGTCCAGGGTGTAGTGCACCTCGCCGGCGGAGCCGCTGTCGTATACCTGGGGCACATAGGGGCGGCGGGCATAGAAAATCCCGATGCCTGCGGCGGCCAGCACCGCTGCGCACAGCAGACCCAGCAGGAAGCGCCTGCGCATGGGCGTGGGGATGTGGGGGCGTTTGCGGCCGTGGAGATCCCGGGCACAATGGGGGCAGAAGGCGGCGCTGTCCGGCAGGGGCGCGCCGCAGTGGGGACAGGTGCGGTTCAATGTAGATCGGTCCTTTCGTAAAAGTCACTCAAAGATGGCCTGGGTGATGTCCAGGGGGTGATCGCAGCGGTTGTCGATGTCCGTGCCGTTGCCGGTGAAGCGGGAGCCCTGGAAGTTCAGGCATTCGTCGGAGGGCACGTTTTCCAGCAGCACGGCGGTGCCGTTGCGGAGGAAGACGTTGTCGTTAAACATGGTGTGGGTGACGTACTGGCCGGTGCTGTTGAAGTGGAAGCCGGTGGTATTGTCCACGAACCGGCAGCCGATCACGTTGACCCACACGTCTCCGTAGCCCAGCACACCGGTCTTCCAGCCGGTGAAGGAGCAGTTTTCCGCCCAGAACCGGGCAGAGGCGGACACGCCGATGGCAGACTTGTTTCCCACAAAATCAATGTCGTAGAAATAGGAGATGGGGCCGTCCTGGGCGCTCAGGCGCACCGTGTCGGTGAAGGTGGTGCGGCGGCCGTCGGCGTCCTGGGAGCCGTAGAGGTTCACGGGGCGGCCGGAGATGGTGACGCTGCCGGTATAGGTCACTGCCGGCAGGTGCAGGTTCACCACCGCGGGCAGGGGGATCTGGCCTGTCACCTGGTCGATGAGGGATTGAAGCTCCTCCGCCGTGGACATGGGATGGTCCTCCGGGTAGAAGTCATAAGTCTCAATGGGCACGGGGGTGATCTTCTGGTGCAGACGGATGGTGTCCCCGTTGTGCATATTCAGCGTCCAGACCAGCTCCGCAGGGGAACTGCTGCCCGTGTAGTTCACCAGGACCACCGCAGCGGCTTCCGGGGAAAAGTCCCGGTACTCCGGCTGGGTACACACCATGGGCCAGGGGGAGTCCTCCGGCTGGATGAGCTGGGCGGAGATGGCGTCTACTTTCTGCATGAAGATCTGGCGGGCGTTGGCGCCGGAGTCCACATGGTTGATGAACAGGCGGCAGGGGGTCCGGTATTCCTGGCTTGGCTCCGCTTCCAGAGAGAGCTCCTCCTGGGGCGCAAAACGGTCGTTGATGCCGGACAGAAGCAGCTGATAGGTGCCGTCGGCGTCGGTATAGGTCACCTGACCGGCACCGTCGTATGTATTGGGCGTGCAGCAGGCATAGAGAGCCGCAATCACGGCAATGGCCAGCACCAGCGCGGCGGCATGACGCAGCGTGATCCGCCACAGCACCGAGGGGACCCGGACTGTCTGCCGGGCGCGGACGGACCGGGCGCAGCGGGGGCAGAAAGAGGCCCCCTCCGGCAGCGGGGCGCCGCAATAGGGACAAGGAAATGTACCAAGATCCACTTCACAGCGCCTCCATCAGCCGCAGCACGTTTTTATAGCGCCGCTGGGGATTGACATGGGTGCACCGGTCCACGATGCGGCCCATTTTCCCCTCTGCCAGCTTTTTGGAGGGGTGCTCGCCGGTGAGCATTACATTGATGAGAATGCCCACGGCGTAGATGTCCGTGCGGATGTCGGACTGGGACAGGCCATACTGCTCCGGGGCGGCAAAGCCGTTGGTACCCAGAATCTGGGTGTCGTTTTCGTGCTCTGGCTTGTGGAGCCGGGCGGCGTCAAAGTCAATGAGCACGGCCTCCGCCCCCCGCAGGATGATGTTCTCCGGCTTCACGTCCCGGTGGACGGCGCCGATGGAGTGGAGCACCCACAGCGCCCGGCACACCTGGCGGACGATCCGGCGGGTCTCCTCGGGAGAAAAGAGCGCGCCCTGAAGCAAAAATCCCAGGGTGTCTCCCTCAATCAATTCCTCCAGCACCAGATTTTCCCCATTCTCCTCCGCCACCTCATAGACGGCGGGCAGGTTGGGACAGGTATAGTCCAGAAGCTTGCGGTATACCTCCGGATTCCCCGTAAACTGCCGCAGAATGAACCGCTGCCCTGTGGCGTTGTGGCGGATGAGGCGGACGCTGCCCCGGGCGCTTTGCTTGATGAGACGCAATTGCGTATAGTCTGCCCGGAGGGCATCCGAAAGCCAACTGTAAAACGAAGCCATTGACAAAATCACCAATCCTATGCAGAGCGCATATTGTAACGTTGTGAAAAGCGTTATAAATTTAATATAACCAATTTTATCCGGGAAGTAAAGGGGGAGTACCCGTGGAGGAGAAGAACACCGGCGATCTGCGCCGGGAACTGATGGAACAGGACAGCATCGATACTTACATCAAGGACAATGCGGCAGCGTTTACGGACAAGACCGTGGCGGAGCTGCTGGCGGCCTTGTACGATCAAAAATCCCTCAGCAAGGCGGAGCTTGCCCGCCGGGCCAGTATGAGCGAGGTGTATCTGCACCAGGTGTTCTCCGGACGGCGCAACCCCTCCCGGGACCGGCTGCTGTGCCTTTGCATCGGCCTGGGCGCCACGCTGGAGGAGACGCAGACGCTTTTGAAGCAGGCGTCCTATGCCCAGCTGTATCCGAAGAGCAAACGGGATGCCATCGTCATCCACGGACTGCTCCATGGAACGGAGCTCAACGAAATCAACGACAAGCTGTTTTCTGAAAACGAAAAAACGCTGTTTTGACGCGGATACCACGGCAGACGGGAGGTAAGGGCGTGGAAAAGACCCGGAAAAAGAAAAGCGCCCCCGCCTCTGCGCTGGAGCGGATTACGCTGCTTTACACGGCGGTCATGGCGACCGCCGGAGTGGTGCTGCCCGGCCTGCGCGGCTATACCGTCGCGGGACGCAGCGCCTTTTTGTTCTGCACCGGCGCCTCCCTTTTCTATCTGGCGGCCTTGGCCATCACGGCGGCGGAGGTGGCCCTCACCGGGGGCGGACGGCTGCGGGAGCTGCTGGGGCCCCTGACGCAGGTGCGGCCGGGACGGATCTTTTTTTTGCTCTATGCGGCCTGGGCGGCGCTGTCGGCGGCCTGCTCCGAATATGAGGGCGTGTGGCTGGGCCTGAGCCGGTACGAGGGACTGGCGTTTATTCTGGTGTGCGTGGCGGTCTACTGGGCGGTTTCCGCCTATGGCCGCTGGGACGACCGGCTGCTGATTTTGCTGGGGGCGGTTTTGTTTTTCAACGCCGGCGTGGGCCTTTTGCAGTATGCAGGGGCCAATCCCCTGGGCCTTTTTCCGGAGGGGGTCAATTTCCATGATGCCTTTGTGCTCTACAACGGGCAGTTCCTGGGTACGCTGGGCAATGTGGATGTGCTGGGAGGTTTTTTGTGCCTGACGGTCCCCCTCTTTTACGGAGCGTATCTGACGGGCGGCCGGCCGTGGGTGCTGGCTCCGCTGGCGGCGGGCGGATTTTTGCTGGCCCTGGCGGACGTGGATGCGGCCTACGTGGGTCTGGCGGCCGCCCTGGTTTTAACGCTGCCCTGGTACTGCCGTATGGAACGGATTCTGCCCCGTTTCTGCACGGCGGCGGGGGTGCTGGTGCTTTCCCTGGCGGCAGGCGGCACGCTGTACGCCGACCGGGAGACTGCCCTTGGCCTGCGGCCGGGCACGGTAGAGGCCGTTTTGGCGGCTGTGGGTGCGGCAGCCCTGCTCTTGGGATGGCGGGCGGCGCAGTCGGACAGGCTCTGCCGTCCCGGCTCGGAGAAGGCGCCCCGGCGGCTGTGGCTTGCCGTAGCGGTCCTGACGGCGGCCGGAGTGGGAGCGGCATATGTACTGCCGTTTTCCTCCGGCACACTGGGCCAGGTGCACCAGCTTCTCCACGGCACGGTGGACCCGTCTTTCGGCTCCGGCCGGGTGCGGATCTGGCGGGAGGTGCTGCGGCTCATCGGCCAGTCGCCTCTGCTTGGCGGCGGGCCGGATACTCTGGTGGCCCGGATGGGCTTCACCTTCACCCGGTACTCCCAGGAGACAGGGACCGTCATTGAGGCGGTGGTGGACTCCGCCCACAACCAGTTCCTGGATATTGCCGTCAACCTGGGCCTGCCTGCCATGGCCTTTTACGTTGCGGGCCTTGTCTGCTGGCTGCGGAGCGTGATCCGGCGACGGCCCCGGGCGGCGGGAATTATCCTGCCCAGTGTGGCGGCCTATCTGGTGCAGATTTGCTTTACGGTCAGCACCAGCGGCGTGATTCTTCTTTTCTGGATATTGCTCGCCCTGTGCGAGAGAGATATCAATTTATCAAACTGCAAGGAGGAAGATTTGAAATGAAGCAACGAACAACACCAAAGCTGCGGCTTCTGGCGCTGAACCTTGTATTGGTGCTCCTGGTTTCGCTGGCACTGCCCATGACGGCAGGCGCAGCTGACGTGGGTATCAATCTGTACAATGGCGAAGAAGACTTGTACGGCGATGGCTGGCAGTACCATGCGCAGGAACGCGATCTGGTGCTTAATGGCTATCAGGGCGGCCCCATCACTGTCACCGGTGACCTGGACATTTACAGCTACGGTGATGTGGATGTTGCCGGTATCGGCAGAAGTCACGCCATTTCCGTGACCAACGGTGCCGTCTACGTGTATGTGGAGAACGGCACCATGAACGTCACCGCTCAGCAGGACGCCTGCGGCATCTATGCAAGCGGCTCGGGCGCCATGGTGAGTATTGTGCCCCTCAACGGTGATGCCATCATCCAGGCCGGTCCCACCGGCGCCGGAATCTTCTCCGCCGGCAGTGTGATTCTCATGACGCCGCCCAAGAGCTGGACCTCTCCGGACGGCACCGTCTGCTATGACGGCAGAGGCGATGATGACGGGATGTATACCGGCCAGGTCCAGGTCATCGGCCCCAGCGAGGGGTACAAGACCAACGCCGCCATCCACGGCATCTATGTCCTGCTGGATGCGAACGGCTCTGTCATCAATCCGTCCAGCGCTCCCGCCATCAGCTGTGCGGGGCTGGTAGTCGGCTATGACTATTCCGGCACTTCCTACGGCATCCAGACCGGCAGCACGGTGAACATGACCGTCAAGGCCGGGGGAGACGCCCGGGCCGTCAGAGGCATCACTCAAAGCACGCCGGAGCAGGGTATGGAGATCTCCCAGCACATCCAGGCGGACTGGAAGTATTTTATCAGCAACAATCCCCGCACCACCCCCACGGAGCTGACCCTCTATCCCAAGACTTACACCACCACCATCAATGCCGACGGCGGCACGGTGGACGGTCAGCCCACCAAGGCGGTGGCCCAGGCCTATCCCGCCCATGTGAAGCTGGCGGATTACACCTTCGCCCGTCCCGACTACCAGCTCACCGGCTTCAGCGTGGGCGGCAAATCTGTGGCGGCGGACTATGAGTTCATCCCCACCCAGGATACCACCGTCACCGCCCTGTGGCAGTATGTGGGCAAGAACGATGTCTCCGGGCAGATCACCTTCCCCCAGACATCCACGGACGCCACCTACACCGGCGCGGCCATGCCCCTGAGCCAGTTTGTGAGCGCTGCCTCTCTGAGCAGCCAGCCCGGCGCGTCCTTTACCTACACCCTGCGCAAGGACGGCGGCGCCGAGCAGACGGTGACGCTGGATTCCACCGTTACCGATGCGGGCACCTATACTGTCACCGCCAAGTATGAGGACGAGGACAACCTGGGCACCCAGAGCCAAACCTTCACCATCCAGAAAGCCACGCCGGTGCTGACGGTGCCCCAGGATACCACTACGATCATCGTGGGCAACCAGGAGCGCGTGGTCGTCACGGCCAAGCTCCCCTCCTCCGAGGCCCTGCTGCCTGTGACCTATGAGAACAGCAATACCGGGGCGCTCGGCGTGGAGGGCACCGAGGGTGAGGCCGTGCTCACCGGCAAGTCTGCCGGCGATGCCACCGTCACCGTCTCCTATGCCGGCGACGCCAACACCAACCCGGCCAGCGCCTCCTTCCAGGTGCAGGTCATCGACCTTCCCCTCCAGGAGATCGCTTTCACGGACGGCACCGACAAGTCTGCCACCTACGGCGACAGTCCCATTACCGATGCGGCCGTCAACCACTCTGTCGGCGGCGGCACCATCACCTACACCAGCAGCAACGAAGCCGTTGCTACGGTGGACGGCCAGGGTCAGGTGACCATCACCGGCGCCGGCGAGACCACCATCACCGCCACCGCCGCGGCCGTGCCCGGCGCGTTTGCCGCCACCTCTGTGGACTATACCCTGACTGTGGCGCCCAAGGCGGTTACCGCCCAGGCTGCCGCCCTCACCAAGACCTTTGACGGCACCACTGCCGCCCAGGCAACCGTCACGCTGGACGGCCTGGTGAATGGCGACGCCCTGATCCAGGGCGTGGACTACGCGGTTACGGCCAGCTTCGACGACCCCAACGCCGGCACCGGCAAGACCGTGCAGGTGGCGGTTTCCCTGAAGAATACCGCCCTGGCTGCCAACTACACCCTGACCAATCCCGCCATCACCCTCACTGACGGCGTCATCGAAAAGGCACCTGCCCGGGTACTGCCTACCCAGAACGTATACGTGCGCTATGCCGATGTGGCTCAGCACAGCCGGGATGTGTCCCGCCTGCTGCCCGACAACGCCGGCGCCCGTGCGTACAGCCTGGGCAGCACCGAGGACGCTTACGGTTTGCTGGGCGATGCCTTCGCCGTAGACGCCGACGGCCAGGTCACCTTCTCTCTGCGTGACGGCCTGACAGAGGACGCCGTGGGCAAGAGCGCCTCTGCTCCCATTTTCCTCACCTCCGGCAACTACGAGGACTCCACCGCCGATGTGGTGGTCAACGTGGTCTATGAGTTCGTGCCCGTGCTGGATGTGGAGGATATCTCCGTCGTGTACGACGGGCAGCCCATTGCCGATACCGCTATCCGCGGCACCGCCGCGTATGACGGCCAGACCGTGGAGGGCACCTGGTCCTTTAAGGAGGGACAGAACCTGACCGCCGTGGCCGACAGCGGCCCCAAGACGGTGGTATTTACCCCCGCTGATACGGCAGTCTATGCCCAGGTGGAAACCACCGTGCTGGTGACCATCGGCAAGGCTGATCCCACCGGTGCACCTTCCTACACCGCCATCAAGGAGTCCGGCAAGACCCTGGCGGACGCCGCGCTGGGCGTGGGCACCATCACCCCCGGCGGCACCATTGCCTGGGACGACGGTGACGCCACCATCGTGGAGTCCAATACGGCCTACGGCTGGACGTTTACTCCTGACGATACCGACAACTATAACCTGCTGACCGGCGTCATCACTCCCTACAAGAGATCCAGCGGTGGCGGCAGCAGCGGCGCCAGCAGCTACTCCGTGGAGGTGAAGGCTGCGGACAACGGCTCCGTTTCCGTGTCTCCCTCCAGAGCTTCCCGGGGCGATCTCGTCACCGTGACGGTCAAGCCGGACGAGGGCTATGTGCTGGATACCCTCACCATCACCGACCGCGATGGCGACAAGATCGACTGCAAGAGCAAGGGCGACGGCAAGTACACCTTCACCATGCCCGCCTCCGCCGTGACGGTGAAGGCCGTCTTTGCCGAGGAGGCGCTGGCGTTCACCGATGTGCCCGCAGACGCCTACTATGCCGACGCGGTGAAGTGGGCCGTGGCCCAGGGCATCACCAGCGGCACCACCGCCACCACCTTTGCTCCCAACAGCGGCTGCACCCGCGGCCAGGTGGTCACGTTCCTGTGGCGTGCCAACGGCGAGCCGGAGCCTGCCTCCACGGTGAATCCCTTCACGGATGTCTCCGCTGATGCCTATAACTACAAGGCCATTCTGTGGGCCTATGAAAACGGCATCACCGGTGGCACCACCGCCACCACCTTCGCGCCCAACGCCACCTGCACCCGCGCCCAGATCGTCACGTTCCTGTACCGCGCCGACGGCGCCCAGGCCGTTGCGGGCGGAAACGCCTTTGCCGACGTGCCCGCAGACGCCTATTATGCCGATGCGGTGAACTGGGCCGTGGCTGAGGGCATCACCGGCGGCACCACCGCCACCACCTTTGAGCCCAATGCAACCTGCACCCGTGCGCAGGTGGTCACGTTCCTCTATCGCCATATGGCGCAGTGAGACATGCCGTGAAAGAGGCAAGGTAATCAGACAAAAGCGCCTCGCCAATAAGGCGGGGCGCTTTGTTTGCATCCGTTCCATCCGGAATATGCAAAAACACCACCGCCGGGCGGCCTGGCCGCCCAACGGTGGTGTTTTATTACAGCCGGGTCACAACGGGAATGACCATGGGGCTGCGCTTGGTGGTTTTGAAGAGGTAGCTGCTGACGGCGGACTTCACCGCACCCCGCAGCTCGCCGTCGTCCCGGCTGCGCTTGTGGGAGACGGACTCGGCGGCATCCAGAGCCACACCCTGGAGCTCCTTCATGAGATCGCCGGACTCCTTGACATAGATGAAGCCCCGGGTGATGATCTCCGGCTCGCTGAGCAGTGCGCCGTTGTGGGCGGAGATGGGAAGGACCACCACCACCATGCCGTCTTCGGCCAGACGTTTGCGGTCCCGCATGACCACGGCGCCCACGTCGCCCACGCCGGAGCCGTCCACGTACACCTCGCCGGCCGGCACGGAGCCGCTGAGCTTGAGGGTCTTGGCGGTCAGCTCGATGACGGAGCCATTGTCCGCGATGGCGATGTGGTTGCGGTCCATGCCCATGGCCTGGGCCAGCTGGCTGTGGATCTGCAGCATGCGCTGCTCGCCGTGAAGGGGAATGAAGAACCGGGGCTTGGTGAGGGCGTGGATGATCTTGAGCTCCTCCTGACAGGCGTGGCCGGACACGTGCAGCATGTCCGAGCGGTTGTAGACCACCTTCACGCCCTTGCGGAACAGCTCATTGATGACCCGGCTGATGGTGACCTCGTTGCCGGGGACGGCGGAGGCGGAGATGATGACCTTGTCCCCCGCGCCGATCTCCACCTGCTTGTGGGTGGAAAATGCCATACGGTAGAGTGCGCTCATCTCCTCACCCTGGGAGCCGGTGGTGACGATGACCTGCTTGTTTTTGGGCAGGCCCTTGATCTTGTTGATGTCCACCAGGGTGTTCTTGGGCACCTTCATATAGCCCAGCTCTGTGGAGACCTTCATCATGTTCTCCATGGACCGGCCGGTGACGGCCACCTTCCGTCCGAATGCGGCGGCAGCGTCCAGCACCTGCTGGACCCGGTGGACGTTGGAGGCGAAGGTGGTGACGATGATGCGGTCGTCGCAGTTTTGGAACTGCCGCATGAACGTGGCGCCCACGGTCTTTTCCGAGGGAGTGAAGCCGGGCCGCTCCACGTTGGTGGAGTCGGCGCACAGCGCCAGCACGCCTTCCTTGCCCAGTTCACCCAGGCGGGCCAGGTCAATGACCTCCCCATCAATGGGGGTGGAGTCGATCTTGAAGTCGCCGGTGTGGACGACGGTGCCCATGTGGGTGTGGATGGCAAAGGCCACGGAGTCGGCGATGGAGTGGTTGACATGGATGAACTCCACATTGAACTTGCCGGCCCGGACGGTTTTGCCCGGTTCCACGGTGATGAGCTTGGTGCTCTTGACCAGGCCGTGCTCCTCCAGCTTGAGCTTGATAAGGCCGGCGGTGAAGCGGGTGCAGTAAATGGGCATGTTGATCTGCTTGAGCACATAGGGAATGGCGCCTACGTGATCCTCGTGGCCATGGGTGATGAACAATCCCCGAATCCGGGAGCGGTTCTTGATGAGGTAGCTTACGTCGGGAATAATCAGGTCGATGCCGTACATGTCGTCCCCGGGGAAGGCCATGCCGCAGTCTACCACAATGATCTCTCCGCCGTACTCATAGGCGGTCATGTTCTTTCCGATTTCGTTGAGACCGCCCAAAGGAATGATTTTCAGTTTTTCTGCCATAAAATTCTCGATACTCCTTGCTTATTCAAAAATATAGGTACAGCAAGGCGTTTCCCGGCGGCGCAGGACGGCAATCAGACACTGCACCCCGAAAAAGGGCGCACAAAATCAAGACGTCCGCATCCCGTCCGGCCCCGTTTCGCCGGCGGGAGGATGGTGTCGTCCGATGCTGCCTATGGAAAAGCCTTTTTTATTATTTGACCGAAACGGAAAGCGCAGTCCGCACCGGTAAAATACAAGAAAAGAGCGGAGAAGCAGGTGCTCCTCAACGCAATTGTCAATATAGTATAGCACACAAATCCCCACTTGTATACATTTTTCTTTTGACCCGGCGTGAAGAAGGCGAAACAAAAAATGGGGATTGACACCCCCGGGGAATATGTTATTATGTGAACGTTAACAGAATGGAGGAGTTCCTATGCGCGCAACCATCAAGATGATCGCGGAACGGGCCGGCGTGTCCATCGGCACCGTGGACCGCGTGCTCCACGACCGGCCCTATGTGAAAGCGGAGGTGCGCCAGCGGGTGCTGGAGGTTATGGAGGAGCTGGACTACCGGCCCAACCACATGGCTTCGGCCCTGGCCACCAGCGGCACGGCCCGCCGTTTTACCATGGTGCAGCCCCGGTGGGAGGGGTACGTAGGGCGGGAGATCTCCATGGGCGTGCTCCGCTTCCGGGAGGAGCGCCGGGATTACAACCTCAGCGTCTGTGTGGAGGAGTATCCCCAGGGGGATACCCGGGCGTGTCTGGCCCTGCTGGACCGGCTGATCCAGGAGGGGGCGGACGGCGTGGCTCTGTGCGCCTCCGACGACCCGGCGATCCGGGAGCGGCTGGAGACACTGCACAGCCGGGGCATCCCGGTGGTGACCTTCAATTCCGATCTGACAGGCGCCCGGCGGCTGTGCTATGTGGGGGAGGACGCCCACCGGGCCGGTCGGATCGCCGGAGAGATCGCCGGCAAGTTCTGCCGGCCGGGGGACCGGATGCTGCTGGTCTATGCCGGCCCGGAGTACGGCAGCCACAAGGCCCGGGTGGGCGGATTCATGGAGCGGCTGGGGGAACTGGGATTCCCTGAGGACACCTTCCGCCTGGCCGTGACCCGCAACGATTACGACCTGACGATTGCGGCGGTGTCCCGGGCGCTGGAGGAGGAGCCGGCGCTGCGGCTGGTCTACATGGCCAACCTCAGTGTGCCCGCCTGTGTGGTAGCCATCCGCCGGGCGGGGAAGGAGGGGCAGATCCGGGTGCTGGCCCATGACGGCGGACCGGAGATCCGGGCCTTTTTGCAGACGGGCCAGGTGGATTTCAGCATTGACCAGAACCTGACCTACCAGAGCTATCAGGCGCTCAATGTGCTGTTCCGGGCGGTTTTGGAGCACAAGCTGCCGGAGCGGGAGTGCTACTACCCGGCAAGCCCCATTTTGAATGCGGAGACGGTATGAGCGGAGGGCGGGTGCCCTCCGCTTTCCCGTTCCGGCAAAGGAAGCGGACTGTCCGGCACTGTCCGCGGCTGGGGGAGTTTGCTATTGCACCTTGCGGGGAAAACTGCTATACTAATTAGAATCTATGAGTATGTGCACAAAGGAGACTTTGGAATGAACAATAAAAAACTCTCCCGACTGCTGGAGCCCAATTTGCAGCTCTATTTTCTGTGCATGGTGCTTTTCTGCGCGGCCACGGCCATGGCCAGCCCTCTGCTGGCACTGGCGGAGGGCTGCGTGACGCTGGCGCTGTATGTGTATTTTACCAAGTCCAACCAGAAACGGCGCCAGGGTGTGCTGCAGTATATCGACAACCTGACCGGCAGTGTGGATACTGCCAGCAAATCCACGCTCATCAATTCACCGCTGCCCATTATGGTATTCCGGCCGGACACCGGTGAGGTCATCTGGAGCAATGAGAATTTTCTGCAGCTGGCCGGCGTACGGGAGCACCTGTTTGAGATGAAGGTGGAGGACGCGGTGCCCGCGTTTTCCTTCCAGTGGCTGCTGGAGGGCAAGCAGGAGAGCCCGGAGCGGGTCATTATGAACAACCGCCGCTTCCGGGTGTACGGCAGTCTGGTGCGGGCCAAGGGCCGGGGCAGCGAGCAGAACCTGGTGGCCACCACCTACTGGGTGGATACCACCGAGGCCGATGAGCTGCGGGAGAAATATACCGCCACCCGCCCTGTGGTGGCTGTGATTCTGATCGATAACTACGAGGATTTGATGAAGGCCTGCGCAGATACCGCCCGCAGCGCCGTCCTGGCACAAATCGACGAAAAGGTCAGTGCCTGGGCTGCCTGCAGCGGCGCGCCGCTGATCAAGACCTCCCGGGACCACTATCTGTTCATCTTTGAAGAGCAGCACTTCGACCACTTTGCCGAAGAGCGGTTTTCCGTGCTGGACGCCATCCGGGACATCAAGGTGGGCGAGGGCGTGCACCCTACGCTCTCCATCGGCGTGGGCAAGGACGCCGACACCATGGCGGAGCTTTATAAAAACGCCAACCTCTCTGTGGAGATGGCCCTCAGCCGGGGCGGCGACCAGGCGGTGGTCCGGGGCAAGGTGGACTTTGCATTCTATGGCGGTCGGGCCAAGACCACGGAAAAGCGCACGAAGGTCAAGTCCCGGGTCATGGCCAACGCCTTCAGCGAACTGGTGGCGGACGCCGCGGAGATCTACATCATGGGCCACAGCTTTGCGGATATGGACGCCGTGGGCGCCGCCGCGGGCCTTTTCTGCGCAGCCCGGAACCGGGGCAAGAAGGCCCAGATTGTCATCGATCTGGACCACAACGCCGCCCAGCCGGTGCTCCGCAAGCTGCTGGCTCTGCCGGAGTATCAGAATGTGTTTATCTCCGGCAGCGAGGCGTTTTTGAAGATGCGCCCCGGCGCACTTTTGATCGTGGTGGACACCAACCGACCCGACATGGTGGAAAACCAACAGCTGCTGGAGTCGTGCAACCGGGTGGCGGTTATCGACCATCACCGACGTGCCGCAACATACATCGAAAACGCAGCCTTCAGCTTCCACGAGCCCTACGCCTCCTCCGCCTCGGAGCTGGTGACGGAGCTTTTGCAGTACCTGGTAGAGCCGTCCGACCTTCTGCGTGAGGAGGCGGAGGCTCTGCTGGCGGGCATCGTGCTGGATACGAAGCACTTTACCCTCCGCACCGGCGGCCGCACCTTCGAGGCGGCGGCGTTTCTGCGCCGGGCCGGCGCAGACACCACCGACGTCCAGCGGCTGTTCCAGAGCGACCTTACCGAAATGGTCACCCGCTACGACATCATCCGCCGGGCGGAGACCTATCGGGACGCCATTGCCATCGCTGTGGTGCCGGAGGAGGGCGTGGACCGGGTGGCGGCTGCCCAGGCGTCCGATGAGCTGCTGGGTCTCAAGGGGGTCAAGGCGTCGTTTGTCATTTACCGCAACGGCGAGGATGTGCTTATGTCCGCCCGATCTCTGGGCGAGATCAATGTCCAGGTGATCCTGGAGGCGCTGGGCGGCGGCGGCAATTCCACCACTGCCGGCGGCCGGGTGGAAAAGGGCGACCCGGAGGAAGTGCGGACGCGGCTGTGTCAGGCCATTGACGACTACTTTGAAAAATAATCAAACCATAGAATAAGGAGAAGCAAACCATGAAAGTCATTTTGCAGCAGGATGTGAAGGGTCAGGGCAAGAAGGGCCAGATGGTGGAGGTATCCGAGGGCTATGCCCGCAACTTCCTTCTGCCCCGGAAGCTGGCCATTGCCGCAACGGCGGACGCCATCAACACCATGAATCTGCGGGAAAAGGCCCGCAAGGCTGAGGAGGCCCGCATGAAGGCTGAGGCCGAGGCCACCGCCGAAAAGCTCAAGGAGTGCCAGGTAAAGCTCACCGCCAAGGCCGGCAACGGCGGACGGCTGTTCGGCGCCGTCACCACCAAGGAGATCAGCGAGGGACTCAAGGCCCAGTTCGGTCTGGACATCCCCAAGCAGAAGCTGGTGCTGGAGGAGCCCATCAAGGCCTTCGGCAGCTATCAGATCAAGGCCAAGCTTGGCTTTGAGGTGACGGGCACCGTGTATGTGTCCGTGTACGAGGAAAAGTAAGACCATCCAAAGCGGCGCCGGAGTGCGCCGTATGCAGGCAACCAGGAGGTGAACACCATGGCAAATGAGGACTTGCTGCTGCGGCAGATGCCCCACTCCCTGGAGGGAGAGCAGGCGGTGCTGGGCTCCATGCTCATTGACCCGGACTGCGTCAAGGACGTGATGGACAAGCTCCGGCCCGGGGATTTTTATCTGCGGCAGAACCGGGAGATCTTCGAGACCATCTACACCATGTTCACCTACGCCCGGCCCATTGACGGCATCACCGTTTGTGAGGAGATGCAGAAGGCCGGCACCTACGATGAAAACACCACCCGGTCGTACCTGGCCCAGCTGATGGAGATCACCCCCACCAGTGCCAACGTCATGGAGTATGCGGCCATCGTCCGGGACAAGGCGCTGCTGCGGGGCGTTGCCCAGGCGGCGGCGGAGATCACCGCCATGGTCCAGGAGGGCGTGGGTGAGGCTGCGGATATCCTGGAAATTGCCGAGCAGAAGGTGTACGCCGTGCGCCGGGGCCAGAGCGCCCAGGACATGGTGCCTCTGCGGCAGGTGCTGCCGGACGTGCTGGACCGTCTCAGTGAGATGAGCGAGAGCGAAAACCACCTGCCGGGCCTTTCCACCGGCCTTTCCGCCGTGGACCACAAGATCACCGGCCTGAACAAGTCGGACCTCATTTTGCTGGCTGCCCGACCCGGCATGGGCAAGACCTCCTTCGCGCTGAACATTGCCCTCAACGTGGCCAAGAGCACGAAAAAGACCGTGGCCGTGTTCTCCCTGGAAATGTCCCGGGAGCAGCTGGCCACCCGGCTTTTGAGTTCCGAAGCCTGCGTGGAGAACAATCGCCTCAAGACCGGTTCCCTGCGGGAGACGGACTGGGAGAAGATTGCGGGTGCAGCCACCATCCTCAACAAGGTGGATATCCGCATTGACGACAACCCCATGCTGTCCGTGGCGGACATGAACGCCAAGTGCCGCCGCTTGGACAATCTGGGACTGGTGGTCATCGACTACCTGCAATTGATGACCTCTGCCGGCGGCAAGGGCGGCGGAGGCGAGAGCCGTCAGCAGGTGGTGTCCGATATGTCCCGTATGCTCAAGATCATGGCCAAGGAACTGAACATCCCCGTCATCTGCCTGAGCCAGCTGAGCCGTGCCAACGAAAAGCGGGACGACAAGCGGCCCATGCTCTCGGACCTGCGGGAATCCGGCGCCATCGAGCAGGATGCGGACATCGTTCTGTTTTTGTACCGGGACGACTATTATAATGAGGACTCGGAAAAGCACAACATCGCCGAGTGCATCGTGGCCAAGAACCGCCACGGTGAGACCGGCAAGGTAGAGCTCCGGTGGATGCCGGAGTACACCACCTTCGCCACCCTGGACAACCGCTATGGGGACGACGAGTGAGCTGTCGGCGGCCTGCCGGACGGTGCTGGATGCGGTCCGGCCCGGAGCGCGGGTGCTGTGCGCCGTCTCCGGCGGACTGGACTCCATGTGCCTTTTGCACTGGATGGCCCATTGGGGCCGAAAGGCGGGATTTGAAGTATGCGCAGCCCATTTTAATCATGGGCTGCGGCCCACGGCGGACCGGGATGAGCGCTTTGTCCGCGACCAATGCCGGCGGTGGAGCATTCCGCTGACAGCCGGCCGGGGAGATGCAGCGGCGGAGGCTGCCCGGGCGGGCCTTTCTACGGAGGAGGCGGCCCGGAACCTGCGGTATGGATTTTTGAAGGAAACCGGGGACCGGGAGAGGTGCAGTGCCATCCTCACGGCTCACCATGCCGACGACAACGCGGAAACCATGCTGCTGAACCTGATCCGGGGAACGGGCCTTCGCGGCCTTTGCGGCATTCCCCGGCAGAGGGATGGAATTGTACGACCTTTTTTGGAGATTTCCCGGGCGCAGCTGGCGGATTATGCCGCCGCCCATCACATCCCCCATGTGGAGGATGAGACCAACGCGGACCCCGAGGCGGCCGCCCGGAATCTGCTGCGGCTCCAGGTTATGCCGCTTCTGCGGCAGATCAATCCGGCGGCGGTGGAGAACATGACCCGCTGCGCGGGGATATTGACCCGGGAGGAACAGGCCCTGGAGCAGATGGCCAGGTCTCTGGCCGCTCAGGCCAAGGAGGAGCCGGGCACCGTGGTGATTCCCTGCGCGGTGCTGGCCCAGGCTCCGCCGGGCGTGGCTGAGCGGGCGGCACTGCTGCTGCTGGAGCGCGCTGCCGGACACCGGAAGGATCTGACTGCCGCCCACGGGGCCGCGGTCACAGCGCTGGCCCGGGCGCCGCGGCCGGGCGGCCAGGCGGTGCTGCCCTACGGCATCACGGCCCGGCGGGGAAAGTATGCCTTGTATCTGGAGCGGCGGCGCCCTGTACCGGAGGCGGTTTCCATTGCACCGGGACAGACTGTGCGCTTTGGAGATTGGACCGTGTCCCTGAACAGGAACGGCCCGGGCAAAACCGGCTGGCCGATGGCGCTGCCGGAAGAGCCGCTGTGTGTGACGGCCTGGCGTTCAGCCGACCGGCTGACACTGCCGGGAAGCCGGGGGAGCCGCAGCGTTAAGCGCCTTTGCGTGGACCGGGGCATCCCGCCGTTCGAGCGGGACGCGCTGCCGGTGCTGCGGGTAGGGAACCAGCCCGGGGCAGTGGCCCGGCTGGGCGTGGATTGTGCATTTGCACCGTCAGAGGACCATGAGACGGTATTTATAACATTTATGAAAGAAACAGAGGAGAACAAGTATGAGAAGTGAGATGGAAAAGGACATTTTGAAGGTCCTGGTCACGGAGGAGCAGCTCCGCACCCGTATTGCGGAAATGGGAGAGATCCTCTATGACCGCTTTCATGACAAGAGACCCCTGTTCCTCAGCGTGCTGAAGGGCTCCTTCGTATTTATGGCAGATCTGGTGCGGGCCTGCCAGGTCAAGAGCGATGTGGAGTTCATTGCCGTCAGCTCCTACCAGAATGCCACCACGTCCTCCGGCCGGGTACAGATCACGCATGATCTTCAGCAGGATATTACCGGCCGGCACCTGATCATTGTGGAGGACATCCTGGACTCCGGCAACACCCTGGCGTTTTTGAAGGAGTACTTCATGACCAAGGGCGCCGCGTCCATCACCATCGTCACACTGCTGGATAAGCCGGCCCGGCGGGCCAAGGCCATTACGGCGGATCTGGCCGGCTTCGTGGTGCCGGATGAGTTCGTGGTGGGCTATGGCCTGGACTATGCCCAGCAGTACCGCAACGTGCCCTATATCGGTGTTTTGAAGCCGGAGGTCTATACCCAGCAGTAAGCAGGCGATACCGGAGCGCGGGCACTGTACCGGCGGCGGTAAGGCGCTGCGCTTGAAGGAGGAATTGGTTACGTGACAAAGCAGAGTAGAGCGTCCGGAGCGAGCTTCATCTTTTTGGTTGTGGTGATTGTGGCCTGCCTGAGCTGGCTGTGGCAGGCGGACACCCGGGGGACCCAGCTGGACTACGCCCAGGTCTACCAGCTGTTCCAGCAGGAGCGGGTGGAGTCCTTTACCATCGACGCCAACAATACCCTCACTATGAACCTCACAGACGAGCTGAACGGCAGCAAGACCGTACGCTACCGGCTCCACGATTTCCAGCTCTTTTACGATCAGCTGGACGATCTGGTCAAGGAGCAAAGCGCCAAGGGGATTATCAAAAGCTACGATTATCCCCCGCCGGAGTCCACCAACTGGCTGGAGGTGCTGCTGCCCTGGCTGCTGACGGCCGTGGTGCTGGCCTTCATGTGGTACTTCATGATCGCCCGGACTCAAGGAGGCATGGGGCCGGACCGAATGGCCAAATTCGGAACCGCCCGTACCCGGATGCTGACCGACAAGGACAAAAAGGTGACCTTTGAGGACGTGGCCGGCGCCGATGAGGAAAAGGAAGAGCTCCAGGAGATCGTGGAGTTTTTGAAAGACCCCAAAAAGTACATCGCCCTGGGTGCCCGGATTCCCAAGGGCGTGCTGCTGGTGGGCCCTCCGGGCACCGGCAAGACGCTGCTTGCAAAGGCGGTGGCCGGCGAGGCGGGCGTGGGCTTTTTGTCCATTTCCGGTTCCGACTTCGTGGAGCTGTATGTAGGCGTGGGCGCCAGCCGAGTGCGGGACCTCTTTGAACAGGCCAAGAAAAATTCTCCCGCCATCGTTTTTATTGACGAGATTGACGCCGTGGGCCGTCAGCGGGGCACAGGACTGGGCGGCGGGCACGACGAGCGGGAGCAGACCCTCAACCAGCTGCTGGTGGAAATGGACGGGTTTGCTGCCAACGAGGGCGTGGTGGTCCTGGCGGCTACCAACCGGGCCGACGTGCTGGACCCGGCGCTGCTGCGTCCCGGCCGGTTCGACCGGCAGGTGTACGTGGGACTGCCGGATATCCGGGGGCGGGAGGAGATCCTGCGGGTACACGTGCGGGGCAAACCCCTGGCCGAGGATGTGGATCTGCGGAAGCTGGCCCAGGGCACGCCGGGCTTCACCGGCGCGGATCTGGAAAACCTGGTCAACGAGGGTGCGCTGCTGGCCGCCCGGAAGGGACACCCCTATATTTCCATGGCAGATCTGAAGGAGGCAGAGATCAAGGTTATCGCCGGTCCTGAGAAGCGCAGCCGGGTCATCCCGCCCCACGAGCGGGAGCTGACCGCCTACCACGAAGCGGGCCACGCAGTGGTTATGCACGCCCTGCCCGATCACGATCCCGTCAACCAGATTACCATCGTACCCCGGGGCCAGGCCGGCGGCATGACCATCTCCCTGCCGGAGGAGGACCGCTCCTACCTCTCCAAGCGGTACATGGAAGACCAGATTGTGGCGCTTTTGGGCGGCCGAGTGGCGGAGAAGCTGTGCCTGGGAGATATCTCCACCGGTGCCAGCAACGACATCCAGCGGGCTACCCAGATTGCCCGGAAGATGGTGGCCAGCTACGGTATGAGCGATGAGATCGGCACGGTTTCCTTCGAGTCGGGTCACGATGAGGTGTTCATCGGCCGTACCATGACCCAGGGCCGCAGCTACTCTGAGGCAGTGGCGGCGCAGATCGACCGGGAAGTCCAGCGGGTGGTGGGAGATGCCTACCATCGCTGTGAGGAGATCCTCAAGCAGCAAAGAGACGCTCTGGATACGGTGGCCAAGTACCTCCTGGAGCACGAGACCATGGAGCGCTCGGAGTTCCTGGCCGTATTCGGCGAAAAGGACGAAAAAGAGCTGCCCCTGTAAGATGCAAAAAAAGAACCGCGAAAGCGGTTCTTTTTTTGCGCCGTTTCGGCTATTCCAGCACCACGCCTGCCATCAAAAAGAGGACAATGAGCACGGTAAAGGCGGCGATGAGCTTCCAGGAGAACTTGAGCCATCGGTCGTAAGGCACATGGCCCAGGGCCAGGGCGCCCATGACCACGGCCGCGGTGGGGGTAATGAGATTTACAAGGCCCGAGGCGGACTGGAACGCCGTCACGACCAATGCGCCGCCTACCCCGGCAAACTTGGCCAGGGGGGCCAGAATGGGCACGGACAGTGTGGCAAGGCCCGACGAAGAGGGAATCAGCACCGACAGCGGCAGGTAGAGAAGAAATACCAGCAGCACAAACTGAACGGGGCCTGCACCGGAGAGCGCAGACTCGCCCCAGTGAAGAATGGTGTCGGTGATTCTGCCGTCGTTCATCAGCACGGTAATGCCACGGCTGATGCCGATGATAAGGGCCACGCCCAAAAGGTCGGCGCAGCCGGCCACGAAGGTGTCCACCAGCGTCTCTTCCCCCATGCGGTCCATAAGCCCCACCAAAATGCCGCCCACCAAAAACAGGGCGCTGAGCTCCGGAAACCACCAGCCCAGCGTGGGCAGAGGCAGTCCCATCTCATCGAAGGGAATGACGGCGTAGGTCATAATCAGAAAGATCAGAGCGAATACCCCGATGATAGCCTTGCGGCGGGGGGTGAAGGGGACGGACTGCTCCATGCTCACCTGGAGCTTGCCCGCGCCCACACCCACCACCGAGTGGGAGGGATTTCGCTTTACCCGGGCAGCGTAGGCGGCGACGTACCAGATGGCCACGCCTTCGAATACCACCCACTGGACGGCCCGCAGCAAAATCCCGTCTCCCAGGGAAACACCTGCAAAGCCGGCGGCGATGCCGGTGGCGAAGGGGTTCACCGTGGAGCTGATGACGCCGGCGCCGGCACCCAGCATGATGACGGCGATGCCTACCACCGCGTCATAGCCTGCCGCCAGGAATACCGGGATGAGCAGAGGATAGAAGGCCATGGTTTCCTCCCACATACCGTAGGTGGTGCCGCCCAGGCCGAAAAACACCATCAAAATGGGGATGAGCCACGCCTCCCGTCCTCCCAGACTGCGGATGACGCTGCCCACACCTGCGTCCACGGCGCCGGTCTTCATAACAATGCTCAAAAAACCGCCTACCATCAGGATGAACACGCACACGTCCACCGCCTCGTAAAAGCCGGAAAAGGCGGCCTTTGCCACGGCACCCGGGCCCTGAGGAGACGCGGGGGCGGGACGGTAAGTGCCCGCCTGGGGCACGCCGTCCACATAGTCGTAGGTGCCGGCGGGAATGAGCCAGGTGGCGGCCGCCACCGCGATGATCAGCAAAAATAAGATGGTGTAGGCTGTGGGCATGCGGAACCGGGACTTTTCCAAACGATCAGCTCCTTATTTTCCGATGGTGGCCACAAGCACGGCCTTGATGGAGTGCATGCGGTTTTCCGCCTCGTCGAACACCACGCTGTGGCGGCTGCGGAACACCTCGTCGGTGACCTCCCGGATGTCCACGCCCTTGTCCTTCCACTCCTTGGCAAGCTTCGTCTCAAAGTCGTGGAAGGAGGGCAGGCAGTGCAGGTACAGCACATTGGGGTTGCCGGTGGCTTTGAGCGTCTCCTCTGTCACCCGGAAGGGAGAGAGCAGTTCGGCGCGCTTGGGGATCAGGTCTTCCTCGCCCATGGAGGCCCAGATGTCGCCGTAGATCACGTCCGCGCCCTGCAGGGCCGCGGGGTCATGGGTGATCTCGATGGTGGCACCGGTACCCAGGGCAATGTCCTGCACCCGGCGCACCAGGGCGTCGTCCATTTCCCGGGCCAGCTCCTGGGGTCCCAGACCCACAAAGTGCATGCCCATCTTGGCCGCACCGAACATCCAGGCATAGCACATGTTGTTGCGCACGTCGCCGGGGAATACCACTTTTACCTCCCGCAGGGGCTTGGAGCAGTGCTCCTCAATGGTCATCATGTCTGCGAGAATCTGGGTGGGGTGGTCCGCGTCGGTCAGGCCGTTCCAGACAGGTACGCCGGAATACTTGGCCAGGTCCTCCACCACTTTCTGCGCGTAGCCCCGGTACTCAATGCCGTCGAAAAAGCGGCCAAGAACCTTGGCCGAGTCCTCCAGGGACTCCTTCTTTCCCATCTGGGAGCTGCCTGCGTCCAGATAGGTCACATGGGCACCCTCCTGAGTGGCGGCCACCTCGAAGGAGCACCGGGTGCGGGTGGAAGTCTTTTCAAACAGCAGCACGATGTGCTTTCCCTCCAGGGCGTGACCGCAGATTCCGGCCCGGCGCTTGGCCTTCAGATCATGGCCCAGGTCCAGCAGATACCGGATTTCGCCGGGGGTGAAATCCTCCAGGGTAAGAAAACTGCGTCCTTTCAAATTGACAGCCATAGTATACACTCCTTGTTTTTGATTTGAATTTGCCTTTTCAGGCCGGATCGTCCCGCCACAGCGGCATGGACATGCACCGGGGACCGCCCCGGCCGCGGCTGAGCTCCGCACTGGGGATGGTGTGGATGCGGACGCCTGCCTCCTCCAGCGAGCGGTTGGTCACATAGTTGCGGGAGTAGACCACCACCTCGCCGGGGGCGATGGCCAACGTGTTGGACCCGTCGCTCCACTGCTCCCGGGCGGCGTCGATCTCGCTGCCCTGACCACAGGGAATCAGCGTCACGCGATCGAGTCCCAGATGCTCTTTGAGAATGTCCTCCAGCCGCCCGTCCTCCTGACGGATGGTCATCTTCCGGTTCTCGTCCAGTTCCATGACGAACACGGTGATGCTGGAGAGAATGTTGGGGTGGACAGTGAACTTGTCCCGGTCCACCATGGTGAACACCGTGTCCAGATGCATGAACGAGCGGGTCTTGGGGATATTGAAGGCCAGAATCTTGCGGAAGGTCTTGCTCTGGGAGAGCACTGTCTCCGCCAGAGCGTCGATGGAGTCCTCCCGGGTCCGCTGGGAGATACCAACCGCCAGTACCTGGGGCGAGAGGACCAGAATGTCGCCGCCCTCCAGCGAGGTGGTCCGGCCCCGATCGTACCAGCGGGGGGCGTTTTTGTAGAGGGGATGGTGCTCAAAGATAAACTTGCCGAAGAGGGTCTCCCGGTTGCGGGTGGGGGTGTGCATCTTGTGGATGGATACGCCGGTGCCGATGGTGGCAAAGGGGTCACGGGTAAAATAGAGGTTGGGCATGGGGTCCACGGCAAAGGGATAGCTGTCGGCGGCGGAGAGGTAGTCTCCCAGCCGTGCGCTGCCGGTGCGCAGCTGCTCCTTCCGCACGCCCGCCATCATGGTAGCCACCATCTCCCGGTCAGGCATGGCGGTCAGGTATTCCTCCAGACTCTCCCGCATGCGGGCGTCCCGGAGGTCCGACTCGTCCAGGAATTGGCGGATGAAGTCCCGGCGCACGTCACCGTCCGTCAGTGACTCCACCACCAGGTCCCCAAGGTACACCACCTCCACGCCCTGGGCGCGCAGGCAGTCGGCAAAGGCGTCGTGTTCCTTTTGTGCTTCCTTCAGATAGGGGATGTCGTCAAACAGCAGCCGCTCCAGGTATTCGGGCATGAGGTTTTCCAGCTCCGCACCCGGACGGTGCAGCATAACGCGCCGCAGACGGCCGATTTCCGAGGTATTATGAATCCCGGTTTCCAATCTTGGATCACTCCTTTTTTGTCGCAGGGTTTGCTCTGACATAGAATCTGTGTTTTTTCCTGTTTCATGCACGGAAAGCGAAAAACAGGCAAAAAAAAGAACAGGCCGAAGCCTGTTCTTCTTCCATATGGATTTTTTCGGTTCAGTAGCCCAGAATCAGGCCTTTTTCCATGGCGTAGAAGCTGGTGAGTCCCCGGCAGGAGAGGATGTCCACGCTGCGCACAGGCAGGTCCTCCAAAATCTGCTGCTTGAGCTTGAGGGCACCGGCGAGATTTTCACAGTGGGAGATGACCACCTCGGCACCGGTACAGTCTTTGCTCTGACGCATGAGCGCGGTAATGGCCTTGTAGGTCTTGGCCTCACCACGGGCCTTGTCTGCCACATGAATGGTACCCTGAGGCGTGGCGTCGGCAATGACGTGGATGCCCAGGGAGTGGAGCAGCGTGCCCACCAGGGGACGCATCCGGCCGTTTTTAATGAGATTGTCGAAATTCTCCAGGGTAAAACAGGTGCGCAGGGCTGCCTGATGGAGCCGCAGCTCGTCGCAGATGCTCTCAAAGTCCTCCGGGCCGGAGGCGGCCTCCATCAGTGCCTGCGCCTTTCGGATCAAAAGCACCATGGCGCCGGCGGTAGCCTTGGAGTCAATGACGCAGATTTTTTTCTCCGGGTGCTCCTCCAGGGCCATCTCACGGCCCATGACGGCGGCATTGTAGGTGCCGGAGAGATTGGAGGAGATGGTAAAGCACACGGTACAGTCCCCGTTTTCAAAGGCACGGGCAAAGGCCGCAGGGGAGGGACAGGCTGAGGAGGAGGCGGACTTTTCCGCCGCCATGGCGTCCAACAGATCGGGGACCACCAGCTCGTCGTTATCCAGGAACTCACGGGCACCTACCTGCAGCCGCAGGGGAACGATCTCAAACCGGACAAGGTCGCTTTGGAAGGAGGACATGCGCAGGTCGCAGCTGCTGTCGCTGACAATATTCCAAGTCATATAAAACTCCTTATAATCTGGTTTTTGAAACCAGATTTTTTCTTAAATCATAATACGGAATCGGGGGTTTGTCAATGGCTAAAGCGGCAGTGGATTGACAAATTCCAAGGATGGTGTTATGCTTTCAAATGGTTTTAAAAAGAACTGTTTTAAAAAGAACGAATGGAGGCGCCTATGGAGTTTTCGCAGCTTTTGCAGGCGGCGCGCCAATTTGAACGGATGCTGGCTCAGCAGCTGGCCCCGCTGCTGGAGCGCACGGGATTGACCATGGGTGAGGCGCGGGTACTGCTCTTTCTTGCCAATAATCCCGGCTGTGACACCGCCCGGGATATGGCGGCGGTGCGGGGACTTGGGAAATCCCAGGTGTCCCAGGCAGTGGAGCTGCTGGTGGGAAAAGGGCTTTTGGAGCGGTGTCCCAGCCAACGGGACCGGCGGATCGTCCATCTGGCCATCACCGGGGCGGGATGGCCCACGGCACGGAAGATTCAGGCGGTGCAGGCCCGGTGCGGACGGGCGCTGCTGGAGGGACTGACGGCGGAGGAGACGCAGACCCTGCGGGTCATTCTGAGAAAAATCGTGGCCAACAGTGAAAAGCTGGCCGGAGAGGAGCGGGAACAATGAAGCGGGACAATGTGGATCTGGGCAGCGGGAAAGTCAGCCGTCTGCTGTTTTCTCTGGCCATGCCCACCATCACCTCCCAGATCGTCAACATGCTGTACAATCTGGTGGACCGGGTGTACATCGGTCACATGACCCCGGTGGATACGGTGGGCAAGCTGGCGCTGACCGGCGTAGGCGTGTGTCTGCCGGTGATTATGGTGGTGTCGGCGTTTGCGGCACTTCTGGGCATGGGCGGTGCCCCCCGGGCATCCATTGCCGAGGGCCGGGGCGAAAAGGCCGCCTCGGAGCGGATTATGGGCAACTGCTTTACCATGCTGGTCATTGTGTCGCTGGTGCTGACGGTGGTGCTGCGGGTGTTTGCCCGGCCTATGCTGCTGACCTTCGGTGCCAGTGAAAATACCATCGGGTACGCCCTGGACTACATGAACATCTACGCTCTGGGCACGCTGTTCGTCCAGGTTACTCTGGGCATGAATGCCTATATCACGGCGCAGGGATTTACTACTGTCAGCATGCGGACGGTGCTCATCGGCGCCATCTTGAATACGGTGCTGGACCCCATTTTCATCTTCGGCCTGGATATGGGAGTCAAGGGGGCGGCGCTGGCCACCATCCTCTCTCAGGCGGTGTCGGCAGCGTGGGTCATCCGGTTCCTGCGGAGCAAACAGACCAAGTGGCGCCTGGAGGGGAAAAACCTGCGGCCCCGGGCCAAGGTGGTGCTGCCCTGCCTTGCGCTGGGCCTGTCTCCCTTTATCATGCAGTCCACGGAGAGTTTGATCGCCATCTGCTTCAACTCCTCGTTGCTCAAATACGGCGGCGACATCGCTGTGGGTGCCATGACGGTGCTCACCAGCATCATGCAGTTTGCCATGATGCCCCTCCAGGGGTTGACTCAGGGTGCCCAGCCCATTGTCAGCTACAATTACGGCGCCAAAAAGCCGGAGCGGGTCCGGGAGGCCTTCAAGTGCCTGCTCAAGGCCTGCGTGGTGTATTCCATGTGCCTTTGGCTGCTGGTGCAGCTGTTCCCCCGCATGTTCATCCTGATCTTCAACAGTGATTCCACGCTGGTGGATTATGCTTCCTGGGCCCTCAGAATCTATATGGCGGCCACCGGTGTGTTCGGCGTGCAGATCGCCTGCCAGCAGACGTTCATTGCCCTGGGAAATGCAAAGACATCGCTGTTTCTGGCGGTGCTGCGGAAGATCATCCTGCTGATCCCGCTGATCTATATCCTGCCCCACTTCTTTACCGATAAGGCGTTTGCGGTGTTCCTGGCGGAGCCGGTGGCGGATATTCTGGCGGTGTGCACCACGGCCACCATGTTTTTCTTCCAGTTCCGGCGGAGTATGGCGGAGCTGGAACATCCCAAGCAGTGAAAAAAGCTCCCTGCGCACATTCCGCAGGGAGCTTTTTTTACTTTTTCTCCCGGGGCAGAACCAGGTTCAGCAGCACAGCCATGATGGTGGCCACCACTACGGGGGATTTGCCGAAAATCATGGTGAAGCTGTCGGGGAACTGGCTCAGGGACTCAGCCGCCTGGGAAATGCCAACGCCCAAAGCAGCGGACAGACCTACAATGGTGGTATTGCGGGCGGTCAGATCCTGGGAAGCAATGAGCTTCATGCCGGTCATGGCGATGGTGGAGAATACGGTCACCGTGGCGCCGCCCAGCACGCACTGAGGGATCGTGGTCAGAATGGCGGCAAACTTGGGGGATACGCCTGCCAGCAGCAGAAAGCCGCCGGTCAGGGCAAACACCGTCCGGTTGATGACCTTGTTGGTGGTGACGATGCCCACGTTCTGGGAATATGTAGCGGTGGGAAGGCCGCCGAAGAGGGCAGTGAGGATGTTGCTGACGCCGTAGGCAATGATGCCGCCCTGCAGTTCCCGGTCGGTGGGATCGCGGTCCATGCCGCCTACCGTGGTGGCTGTGAAGTCGCCGATAGCCTGAATGGAGTTGATGGCAAACAGCAGCCCGATGGCAATGCAGGAGGCGGGATCAAACGTGACGCCGAAGTGCAGGAAGCGGGGCAGGGAGAACCAGGCCGCCTCGCCCACGCTGGAAAAGCTCACCATACCGAAACACACGGCGGCCACCACGTAGCCGAAGAGCATGCCGATGAGAATGGAGGCCAGCTTGCAAAGACCCTTGGCAAAATGGTTGAGAATAATGACCACGGCAAGCGTCATGGCAGCCACCAGCCAGTTCTGCCAGGAGCCGTAGATCAGGGACTCGGAGGCGCCGGAGGCGGCAATGGCCTCGGCGGTGTTGGCAGTTCCGCCGGCCATGTAGTTGATGGCGGTGGGATAGAGGGAAAGACCGATGGTGAACACCACCGTACCGGTGATGACCGGCGGGAACAGCAGCCGGATCTTCTTGACAAAAATGCCCACCAGGACGGCAACCACGCCGCCGACGATCATGGCGCCGGCAATGGCCGCCACACCGCCGCCCGAGGAGGCGATGGCCTGCATGCTGGGCACATAGGCAAAGCTGACGCCCAGAATCACGGGCAGGCCGGAACCGAAGTAGCGGCTGATGGGGAACAGCTGCAAAATGGTGCACACGGCGGACATGACCAGGGACGCCTGGATCAAAAGCACACGATCGGCCTGACTGAGGCCGACGGCGCCTGCAATGATGATGGGCGGCGTGACGCAGCCGACGATCATTGCAACCAGATGCTGCAATGCCAGGGATACAGAGGTACCAAGAGGGGGTCTGCCGGTAAATTGAAACAGGAGATCACGACCGCGGGGAGAAGATTCCATAACGATGGCTCCTTTCGGGTTAGTTTCTCAATACAACTGTATCATAACACAAGAAATTGTAAAAGCAAACAAAAATTTTTTAGAAAAAACAAAAATTTATTGCAAAATGGGCACCCGGATTTTCCGGGTGCCCATTTGTGGATGGGAATTTATTCGGGAATGGTGGGAACCGCATCGGGGGGGATGGGGCACACATAGCCGTCGGCGGTGCGGCGGCGGAACTCGGCCTTGGCCTCCTCCAGCAAAGCGGGATTGGTCATCAGGTCGATGACGGAGGCGCAGAGCACCTTGCCGGCGTGGACGGCGCCCTTGTGGCCCAGATCTGTGCGGCCGCAGGAAACATTCTGCCAGCTGTGGCCGGGACAGCCGTTGGGCCAGGTGGCTACATGGATCTGACCGGTGGGGCACTGCCAGCTTACGTCGCCCACATCCGTGGAGCCGGGCTCGAAGGCGTCACCCTGGTACAAAGGCACCAGGAAGCTGTTCATGGCGTGGCCCGCCTCCCGGTGCATCCGGAGGGCCTCCTGGGCATAGGCGGGGTCGAAATCACTGCCGATGCCGGGGGCGCTGTCGCTGCCGGGATAGGTCTTGGACAGCTGATCGGCAAAGGCCAGCTCCTCCGACGTATAGGAGGGAACGCCCAGGGCTTGGAAGTTCTCGTAGAGCACCTTTTCCAGAGCCCGGTTGGTAACCGTGTCCGCCAGGCCGTCAATGAAGCGCTTTTCATAGGTGGTCTCCGTCATCAGCGCGGCGCCCTCCGCGATTTTGTCCACGCGCTTCTGGAGCTCCACTGCCTCAGCCACATGGTTGGAGCGTACCATATACAGCACACTGGCCTTGGGCTGCACCACGTTGGGGCTGCGCCCGCCGGTGTCGGTGATGGCGTAGTGGACCCGGGCCTTGTCGCTCATGTGCTCCCGCAGGAACTGAACACCGATGTTCATCAGTTCCACGGCATCCAGGGCACTGCGGCCCCGTTCAGGGGCGCCGGCGGCGTGAGAGGCCACACCGGTAAACAGGTACTGGGTCTGAATGCAGGAGTTGGAAGAGCCGGTGACCACTTCGTTGACGTCCTTGGGATGCCAGGTCAGCGCCGCGTCCAGGCCGTACCACAATCCCTCCCGGGCCATGAACGCCTTGGCGGCGCCGCCCTCTTCACCGGGGCAGCCGTAGAGGATCACGGTGCCGGGGGTCTTGGTGGACTCCAGATACGCCTTGACACCCAAAGCCGCGGCCAGAGCGCCGGCGCCCAGCAGGTTATGCCCGCAGCCGTGTCCGCAGCCGCCGGGGGTGCGCTCCTTCCGCTCCAGGCTTCCGCCCTCCTGGGAGAGGCCGGAGAGAGCGTCGTACTCGGCCAGCAGGCCGATGACGGGACGGCCGCTGCCGTAGCTGGCGGAAAAGGCGGTGGGGATGTTGCAGATGCCCTTTTCCACCGTGAAGCCCTCCTGCTCCAGAACCTGGCAGTACAGCGCGGCAGAGCGGTCCTCCTGAAGGGACAGCTCCGCGTAGTCCCAGATCTGATCGGCCACCTGCCCGATAAGGTCGGCCTTGGCCTCCACAGCGGCTACGGCCGCTTGCTTTTCTTGGGTCATACCATGTTGCTCCTTTCTTTCTCGCAGATGAAATGGCGGGGGGCGTCCGGCGCCCCATGAAAAAGGGCACGCACTTTCGGTGCGTGCCCTGGGAAAAACCGGGAATTACAGCACCTTGCTGAGGAAGTCCTGCAGCCGGGGATGCTGGGGGTGCTCGAAAATGTCCGCGGGCAAGCCCTGCTCCAGAAGCTTGCCGTCGGCCATGAACAGCACCCGGTTGCCCACTTCCCGGGCAAAGCCCATCTCGTGGGTAACGACCACCATGGTCATGCCCTCCTGAGCCAGCTCCTTCATAACCTCCAGCACCTCGCCGACCATTTCCGGGTCCAGCGCGGAGGTGGGTTCGTCAAAGAGCATGACCTGAGGCTCCATCATCAGCGCACGCACGATGGCGATCCGCTGCTTCTGACCGCCGGAGAGCTGAATGGGATAGGCGCCGGCGCGGTCCTTCAGGCCCACCCGGTCCAGAAGGGCCAGGGCCTTTTCCTGGGCCTTTTCCACGGGCATGTGCTTGACCTGGACGGGCGCCAGGGTCATGTTGTCCATGATGGTCATATGGGGGAAGAGGTTGAAGTGCTGGAACACCATGCCCATCTTCTGCCGGTGCTGGTCGATATTCAGCTTGACCATCTTGCCCTGGGCATTCTGCACCTTCTTTTTGGTGATATCCACGCCGTCGAACACGATGGAACCGCCGGTGGGCACCTCCAGCAGGTTCAGACTGCGCAGGAAGGTGGACTTGCCGGAGCCGGAGGGACCAATGACCACCATCACGTCCCCTTGGTTGATGTCCACGGTGACGCCGTCCAGCGCCTTGATGGCGCCGTGGTTGTAATATTTCTTCAGGTCTTTGACCTGGATCAGACTATCTCTTGTCGCCACGGCTCATTCTCCTTTCAAAGTACGCGATGATCTTGCTGGTGGGGAAGGTCAGGCAGAAGTAAACCAGCGTGGCAATGACCAGCGGCTCGGCGATCCGATAGGTAGCGCCCTTGATGGAGGTTACCGCGTACATGATCTCCTGGACACCGATGGTGTAGCAGATGGAGGATTCCTTGATGATGGTGACAAACTCGTTGGCGATGGCCGGCAGGATATTCTTGATGGCCTGGGGCATTACCACAAAGCGCATGTTCTGCACCTGGCTCAGGCCCAGAGAGCGGGCTGCCTCCGTCTGGCCGCCGTCGATGGACTGGATGCCGGAGCGGATGATCTCGGAGAGATAGGCACCGGAGTTGAGGGCCAGGGCCACCACGCCGGGGAGGAACCGCTCAAACCGGATAAAACCGAAGATCTTGAAAGTGGGCAGGTCCACGCCGTCAAAGACTACATAGTAGATTATGAACAGCTGGACCAGCATAGGCGTGGCCCGGAAGACTTCCACATACACAGTGGCCAGGAACCGGATGGGATTGAACCGGCTCACTGCCGCCACAAAGCCCTGATCCCGGAGATGACCGTCCTTGGTCAGTGCCAGGAACCGCAGGGGGCAGACATCCGAAAGCCGCATCACGGCCAGGATCAGCGCCAGGATGAAGCCGAAGATAACGGTCAGCGCGGACAAGGATACCGTGCAGACCAGGCCCTGCTTGAAAAGATCGATATAGGCAAATGTTTTTTCGAAACCGGCGGCAGTAAACACAGGCGGTTTCCTCCTTTTTCTCTTGTTTCAGGAAGCAGTCAATTCCTCCCCGCGGAGACCGCGGGGAGGAATCGGAACGCAGGAACAAATCAGGCGGCAGGAGCCTCGGCAGAGTCCAGAGTGCCCTCGTAGATATCGCCGGAAGCCTGATCCACGGCCTCGACCACGAACTGATCAAAGGAACCGTCTTCCTTGGCGGCGGCGATAGCCATGTTCACACCGGCCAGCAGAGCGGCATTGCCCTTGGACACGCCCACCACGGAGCCCTTGGCGTCATAGGGAACGTCCAGAGCCACGCACAGGTCGGGGTACTGGGACGCATAGCTCTCAGCCACCATAGTCTCGATGTAAGCACCGTCCAGCTTGCCGGTCAGCACCTCGGCAATGATGTCGGGCACCTTGGTCAGCTCCACGATATCGGCGTCGGGGGTGTTCTCCTTGGCCAGATCAGCCTGGATGGAACCCACCTGGGCACCGAGCTGATACTCAGCCTTGTTGGCATCCTCCATGGAGGTGAACAGGTCCTTGTTGGCCTGGGTGCAGACGAAGGACTGGCCGCCGGTGATGTACACGTCAGAGAAGTCCATGCTGTCGGCACGCTTGGGATCGGGGGAGTAACCGGCCATGCCCAGATCCACGTTGCCGTTTTGCAGCTCCATGATGGTGCCGTCAAAGTCCATGGGGATCACTTCCAGCTCCAGGCCCAGATAGTCGGCGATGTACTGGGCCAGGGCCATGTCGAAGCCGGCCAGCTGGGGATTGCCGTTTTCGTCCAGCGCATAGAACTCATAGGGGGCAAAGTCAGGGCTGGTGGCCACGGTGAGCTTGCCCTCGGTGATGGTGGTGATCTGAGACTTGAGCTCGTCGATGGACATGGTGGAGTAATCCACAGCCTCTTCTTCCGTGCTCTCTTCTTCCTTGGAGCCGCAGGCAGCCAGGCTGGCGGTCATGGCCAGAGCCAGCAGCAGCGCAAACAGTTTCTTCATAACATTCATCCTCTTCCAAATTTCATGTTACCCGCCGCAGCGGGGATTCTCTATGCCGCGGGGATTGTCTCCCCTTTGGAACATGCCTAACCTTACCACGTCCCTGTAAGAATGTCAATACTTTTTCACGGAAAATGAATATTTATTTGAATTGAAGATGAAAGTGCCAAAAGATAACCGAAGAAAACAGGGAAAACAAGGAGCAGTTCGTCATATTCACAAAAGCACGCATGCATAAAATGAATAAAAAACTGCATATTCAAAAAAGGCGAGCCCGCCGGAAAGCGGGCTCGCTGTATAAAAGTTCATGCCTGCCGGGGCAGCTGATACTTTTCCAGCTGACTGGCAAGATGACGGGCAAAGCCGTCGTCGGTTTTGAGGCTGTGGAGATAGGCGTGGCGGTCCAGGGAGCTGTCCTGTTCTTCCAGGATGCACACGGCAATGTTGGAGCAGTGGTCGGATACCCGCTCGAAGTTGGTCAGAAGGTCACTGAGAATAAAGCCCAGCTGGATGGTGCACTCACCGGTCTGGAGCCGCTGGATGTGGCGCATGCGGACCTCCTCGATCAACCGGTCAATGGTCTCCTCCAGAGGCTCTACGGACAAGGCGGCGTGGGAGTCATCGGCGGTGAAGCAGGAGAAGGCGCGGTTCATAATGTCCCGCAGGGCGTCCAGCAGGACTCCCAGCTCCTCCTCGGCAGAATCGGAGAAGCGCAGATCCTTCTCGTGGAGCTCCTGAGCCGACTCCTGCAGGTTGAGGGCGTGGTCGCCGATGCGCTCGAAATCACCGATGGCGTGGAGCAGGCGGGAGACGGTGCGCATGTCCTCCATGGACACGCCGTGCTGGGAGATCTGGACCAGATAGCTGCCCAGCCGGTCCTCGTATATATCCAGCTTGTCCTCATTTTGAACAATCTGATTTTCCCGTTCCTCGCTGTACGCGCTCAGCTGTTCCAGGGACAGCAGCAGGTTCTCATGGGCCAGCTCGCCCATCTGGTTGGTCATGGAGACACACTCGCTGATGGCCACGCCGGGCGTGCGCAGCAGCAGGGGGTCCAGGAAGGCGAAGCTCTCTTTGCGGCTTTCGCTGGGCACCAGTCTCCGCGCCAGCTTTTCCAGCTGGCGGGAGAACGGCAGCAGCAGGACTGTGGTAAAGATATTGAACACGGAGTGGCAGAAGGCAATGCCCACCACGCCGATGGGGTCGTTGAGGAACGTGAAGTGGAACAGGGCGTTGGCACTGTAGAAAAGCACCATACACACCGCCGTGCCGATGACATTGAAGGAGATATGCACCACGGCCACCCGCTTTGCGCTGCGGCTGACGCCGATGGAGCTGATGAGGGCGGTGACACAGGTGCCGATATTCTGACCCATGATGATGGGAATGGCGGCACCGAAGGACACAGAGCCGGTGAGGGCCAGGGCCTGCAAAATGCCCACAGAGGCGGAGGAGGACTGAATGACGGCGGTGAACACCATGCCTACCAGCACGCCCAGCAGGGGGTTCTGGAAGGCGGTGAGCAGCTCGGTGAAGGCGGGGACCTCGGAAAGCGGCTCCACGGCGCCCTTCATCAGATCCATGCCGTACATCAAAATGGCAAAGCCCACCATGACCCGGCCGATGTCCCGGCGCTTTTGCTTTTTGGAGCCCATGATGAGGATGACGCCGATCATGGCCAGCAGGGGGGAGAAGCTCTCCGGCTTGAGCATGTTGACAAACACGTTGTCGCTCTCGATGCCCGTCAGGGAGAGAATCCAGGCGGTGGTGGTAGTTCCGATGTTGGAGCCCATGATGACGCCGATGGTCTGACTCAGCTCCATGACGCCGGAGTTGACCAGTCCCACCAGCATGACCGTCACCGCGGAGGAGGACTGGATGGCCACGGTGATGCCGGTGCCAAGCAGCAGGCTCTTGAACGGGTTGGAGGTCATGCGCTTCAAAATGCGTTCCAGCTTGCCGCCGGCCATCTTCTCCAGGCTTTTCGACATGGTGGTCATGCCGTAGAGGAAGAAAGCCAGGCCGCCGCAAAGGGTAAAGACGGAGAAAATATCCATGCTGTTGCTCCTTTTTCTTCTTTCGGTCAGGCGTTTACAGGCAAAAAAAATATGCACGAATCTAATGCCGCTCCTTTACGGATATGCAGCTTTAACATTATATATTCAAAAAACCGCACTGAGAAGAGGGTACGACAATTTTTGTAAAATTTGCGTAAATTATAAGAGAAATTTCACAATGCAAACGTGGAACATTTGTGAAAAAGAGAAACGCCTCCTGGGAAAGGAAGGCGTTTCACGCAAAATTTACGAATTTTTGCCCGACCAGAATTCCGCCACGGCGGGCAGGGATCGCCGCCCGGCAAAGTAGCCGGACTGCCACAGAGCACGGATCTTCTCCAGATCCCGCTCTGTCCGGGAAAAGCCGGTGGTGTCCTCCGGGGCGATGACCAGCACCCGGCCCTCCCGCTCCAGATCGAAGAGCTCCGCACGGCACTGGTTGTACCGCTGAGCCCGGGTTTCCAGCGTTTCCACAAAGCGGGGGTACTTCCGGAAGGCCCGCCGCAGGATGGGCATGGTGCGGTCCTGCGTCTTTTCGTAGCTGCGCTCCCGGGTCAGAATCACCACCACCCGGTCGCAGCCCACATCAAAGGCGTGCTTCCAGGGAATGGCGTCGGCACAGCCGCCGTCCAGATAGGGCTGGCCGTTGATGTGGTAGACGGGGAAGAGGAAGGGGATGGCACAGGTGGCCTGGAGCAGCAGATTGTGCTCGTCGTGCCGGGGCACCGGCAGATAGTCGGCCTGCCCGGTTTCCAGATTGGTGACCACCGCCTCTGCCTGGCCCGGATAGGCCGCGAACGCATCATAGTCAAAGCGCTCCAGCTCATTGGGGATCGTCTCGTAGGAAAAGCGGAGGCCGAAATAGGAGCGGTTTCCCCGGCGCAGATAGTTGCCCATTCCCATGTAGCGCCGGTCCCTGACATAGGTGGTAAGTACCCGCAGGTTCCGGCGGCTCTGCCGGGAGAGATAGCTCACGCCGTAGGAGATACCGGCGGAGACACCCAGCGTGTAATCCGGCAGAGGCAGTCCGCCGTCCAGGAAGGCGTCGCACACACCGGAGGAGAAGATGGTGCGGAAGGCGCCGCCCTCCAGCACCAGCGCAGTTTTCATGAGAGGTCACTTCCTTTGCATTGCTTTCTTCCCATCATAGCACGTCCCGGAAAAAATGAAAAGTGGCAGTCAGCCTGCTTGGGACAGGGAACTTTTCTGCTGTTTTGGGGTATGGTTGAGCAGCACCACCGAGGCAAAGATCAGTAGAATGCCCACGCCCTTGAAGCCCAGCAGGGACTCTCCGTAAAGGGCGAAGCTCAAAAGCGCGGCCACAGCCGGCTCCACAGTGGCCAGAATGGCGGCCTTGCCGGTCTCCACGCCAGCCAGACCCTGGGTGTAGAGAATAAAGGGGAACACACAGCACAAAACGCCGATGCCCAGGGCGCCGATCATGGTCTGCGGCTGGGTCAGCAAAGAGGTGGACTCCCAAATCCGGGACAGGGGGAGAGCGCCCAGAGCGGCAAAGAGAAATGTGTACTCGGAGATGGTTACGGGGGAATACCCTTTTTTCAGGGCAAAGCGCCCGAAAATGCTGTACAGGGCGTAGCCTACGCCGGCACCGATCCCGATGAGGATACCGCCCGGAGAGAAGGCGTGTTCGCTGCTGCCAAACACACCGGCCACAAACAGGCATCCCAGAAAGGTCATGATTACGGCTGTGACCTTTTTGCCGGTGATGGGCTCGTGAAACAGCACGGCGGAAAACAGCATGACGAAAATGGGCGACGTGTACATGAGTACGGCCGCCACGGCCAGGCTGGTCAGTTCGATGGCGGTGAAGTAGCACCAGTTGAAAAAGACCAGGCTGATGATGCCTGTGCCCACAAAGCACCAGCAGTCCCGCAGCCGCACCCGCAGCAGCGACCGGTCCCGGACCAGAATATACAGCGTCAGTGCGACGGCGGCAGTGGAGACCCGAATGGCCACGATCTGCACCGGAGTAAAGCCCACGGCGCGCAGCGCGTTGGAAAATACGCCGATGGCGCCCCAGAGGGCGGCGGCTGCCAGAATCGGCAGGTAGGATTTTGTATTCAATGTGCACCTCCTATGCAGCGTGTTTTGAAGCAGCAAAAATAAAAATCGGAGCAAGCATTTGCTTGCTCCGATTTGGCGGAGAAGGAGGGATTCGAACCCTCGAGACCCTTTAGGGGCCTACATGATTTCCAATCATATAAAACCCGCCTAGTATCAAGCAATACAAAGAATTTGACTACGATTTGACTACATTCTTTTTTTCACTGGTATCATAGGCGTCCAGCAACGCTCTGGCTTTATCCGTCTGACTATCCCGGATGTGCGTGTAGATCCCGCGCATAGTTTTGATGTCGGAGTGGCCGGTCTGCGTCATGGCAACCTCGGCGGGTACGCCTGCCTCGTACAGCTCCGTCACATAAGCATGGCGCAGCTGGTGAGGTGTGATGCCCAGTTTAAGATCATCCCACCACTGGATAAACTCGCCTTTGGTCATGGGGCCTCCATCTTTCCCCGGAAAGAGGAGGCCCTTTTTCTTGCCTTTTGGCAGGAGGTCAAGGAGTTTGGAACGGATAATGATATCCCGGCGCCCGGCGGCGCTCTTGGTCCATTTAACGATTACTGGCGCATTGCCGTGGTACTCCACCTCTTTTGTAACGTGGATAACCCGGGCTTTGACGTCGATGTCTGCCCATTCTAGTGCCATTGCCTCACCGCGCCGGCATCCGGTGTAATAAAGCAGGATCGGCAGCAGGTTAAAGCCAGTCGGCTCCAGAGCCGTGACTTTGGCCAAGGCGTCGTTTGTTGGCATCTCCCGCTTTTTCGAAGTCAGGCCCTTAGGGAGCTGAGCAGCTGCCGCTGGGTTTGCGGTGAGATCTCCGTGACGCATGGCATACTTACAGATCCGATTAAGCACCACCAGTCGCACACGGACTGTCTGCCGGGCAAAGCCCTTTTTTGCCAGTGCCCGCAAAAACGACTCAATGTCCAGTGTGGTGAGCTCCCGGATGCGAACGTCTCCAAATGCCTCCAGGACGTCCTCTGTCGGCTTTTTATAGCAGGTAAGGGTGTTATATCGGATCTCCTGCTCTGCCTCCGCCTGCCAGCCATGACAGACTTCCCGCAGTGTTTTCCCCTTGGCCTGCTCACCAGTAAACTCCAACACTTTCCGGCGGACTTCCTGCGGGGATGCTCCGTAAAATGTTTTGCGCTTGGGCTTCCCATCTGCGCCGGTGATTGTGAGATTCATCTGGTATCGACCATCTGCGCGCTTTTTCATGCCACAATCCTCCGACTCCAATAGTTACTGTGGCAGGTTTAACAGCTCTTCACCATCGACACTGACAAAATAGGGAGCATATTCTCCATTGCTGCCCGTGAGCATTACGGCAATTTTCCCATATACCGCCGGGGCCCATACAGTAACAGTTCCATCCGGATTGAAATATACAAGCCAATCATCTGCGGTTGTAAGATCGGATTCATAGTCTACATCCGGAGCATATTGATCCAGGGCGACCATGGCCGTGGCAATGGCTCGACGCTCTTCATCTTCAGCGGCTTTTTGCTGCGCTGCATCTTTTTTTGAAACAATAGTAATTACACTGACACAGACAACAATGATGCAGACGCACACAATTAAGACTGGCTTGAGCAATCTGTCCACAAGTGGCTTTTGCCCGCTATTTTTCATCACACACACTCCCCGTGTCCGAATCGGACACGTTTATTTTAAGTAAAACTTATAAACCCAACAGCTGCTTTTTCTTCGCGTCGAACTCTTCTTGCGTCAAGACGCCGGCATCAAGAAGCTGCTTGAACTTCAAAATCTCATCTGCAGCGCTGAATGCCGGAGCAGACGCTTGAGCGGTTGGTGCAGGTTCCTTTTGGGCACGGAGGTCGTGGAATACTTGCAAGACCTTTGCACTGATTTCTTTTGCGCTGTTCTTATCTAACCCAACGTTAAATACTTCCTTGATGGTGTCGATCGTCAGCACACCAAGGATCAGGCCGGAAGAAAACGTAATATCGTTGATATTATCCAGATAGATGGATTGGAAATTTTCCCCTGCAATCTTTAACTTTTGCCCCATTAAAATCCGCTTGTTGGTAATTGCATAAGCATAGTTTTGATCGTGCTTGGTTGCGCTCACATAGTTGTGAAGGCCAATAAAGGCCATCATGAATTCTTCTCCGGGCAGTAGTTTTTCGGCAATTACCCGGAAATGCTTGACACCCCAAGTTTCATTCCAGCCACGGCCAAAGCCATTGTCAACAGCGTATTTGTACATTTTCCGAGCCATTGCATCATAACTGGCGCTGTTGGAAATTCTTGCCTGAATGTCTCTTTTAGTCATGTTTTTAAGAGCGGAAGTATCGGAGATTCCCGCATCTTTCAAACAGTCCTGACATAGCCACAAATTATCTGCGAGTCGATATTTTGGAAAATCGCATTCTTCACCACAGACTGAACAAATGGCGGCTTCTCTTGAAAACAATCCCACGTTAATCCCCTCCAAAAGAAAGTGTCCGATTCGGACACTTTTTATTTTTTTGATGCACGCGGACGTGCACGTTTTTTTGTTTGGGTGCCACTGGGTAGACCGCCTAACGGCGGATATGCCCGGCCATGAGCCGGAAAAGGAGGATCTTCCATGGCGCAGAATGACCGGCTCACAGAAGCTCTGGAGCTGTTTGACCAGCTCACTCCTGAGGAGCAGACGATGTTCCTCGATCTTTTACGTAGCCTCGCAGCTGGCTTAGAAAAAACGCCTGCTCCTGGGGCGTGAGCTGCTGGTACAGCTGCATAAACTCTTCCTGCTTCCCGTCGGCCTGCTGGCCGGCGGGTTCTTTTTTGCCGGTGAGCAGGTACTCCGTGGTGGTGCCCAGGGCCTCGGCGATCTTTTCGATGTGCCGCTTATAAGAAACGGTTTTCCCGTTTTTCCAGTCTGTTATAGCCTGCGGCCGAACACCGATCATTTGTGCGAAAGACTTTTGATCAATACCCAGCGAGGAAATAGCTTCTAAAATTCTTTCTACACAGGAATCCATTTGAGCACCTACTTCACAATGAAATATGAAAAATTCATACAGCGAATTTGTGAAAAACAGATAAATCTGAAAAAATCATATATAATGCGTTGACAATCTGAATATTTCAGATTACAGTATAACCACAAACTACATGAAAGGAGAAACGACAAAGAACCATGTTTATTCATGA
>NZ_URDP01000002.1 GCF_900546705.1 uncultured Oscillibacter sp.
TGATGACGTCCGCCAGCTCCGCCAGCCGGGCCATGCCGCTGCACATGGCGGCGGTGTAGGTCTGGTAGACCCGGCCGTAGTCCCCCATCACCGGGTCCACCACTACCACGGTGTCCGGTCCCCGGAACCGGTGGATAAAGTCCTCCACCACGCCGATCTGCCGCTCGCTGCCCAGGAAGCCGCTGTATATGGCCTGGAATGTCAGGCCCAAGCTGGCCCAGTGGTCCGCCACCTTGGGCATCTCGTCGGTCATGTCCAGAAAGGTGAACCCCTCGAACCCGCCGGTGTGGGTGGAGAGAAACGCCGTGGGCAGGGGGCAGCACTGGACCCCCATGGCGGAGAGAATGGGAATGGCCACAGTGAGAGAGCACCGGCCGAAGCCGGACATGTCGTGAATGGCAGCAACGCGTGGGGTCATCATGGTACGCTTCCTCTTTTCAATGGTTTTGAACAGACTGTATTTCATTGTATCGTAGATTTTCCTATTGTTCAAGGGGGAGAGATGTGATATACTGCAACTATCCCGGCGCCGTCTCTGCGGGTATGGTGGAATTGGCAGACACGATGGATTTAGGTTCCATTGGGCAACCGTGCAGGTTCGAGTCCTGTTACCCGCACCAGCTCGTCGCAAGCGACATATCGCTTGCGACGAGCTTTTTCATTTCATTGCAAAGCTCATCGTGCGCTCATTCTGCTGCTCCTCGCTTCCAAATCGAACCCGCTGCGCTGGGCTTCGATTTGGTTTCGGGTGCAAACCTGGAACCCCTGGCATCCATACCGCTGCAATATTCCAGCTCGTCGCAGGCGACAGATCGCTTGCGGCGAGCTTTTTCATTTTATCGCAAAGCGCACCGGGCCTCCGCTTTCCCGCCCCGGACGGGCTGTAAAAAGCGCCCGCAGGTGGAACGCCGGCCGCGGGGGGTGCATAGGATGGCGGGAGCAAACGCTCAATCCAACCAAAGGAGTATCTCTTATTATGGGTATGCCTGTTATTACCGCCAGCACCACCACCAGAAGCCAGGCCATCACGGATCTCATTCAGTCGGTGGCGCTGGAGGAGACCGCCCTGTCCCACATCCTCAACGCAGAGGGGGAGAAAATCCAGAAAATGGTGGCGCTGCCCGATGTGACCCCGGAGGTGCTGCTGGCCACCAACAAGTCTGTGGAGTCCATGGTCAACGCGGTATCCCGGCTGGAAATGATTCTCCAGTCCAAGTTGTCCGGCTTCAGCGACTGCCTGTGTCCGTCTGAGATCACTCAGGGATAACGATCAGAAAGAGATAACGATCAGAAAGGGTGGGGCTTCCGGCAGGAGGCCCCACCTGTTTTGCACAGCCGCCCCACCGGCCTCATATCATAAGGATGGAGCGGTTCCGCTCCGACTTGAAAGACGCCGATTGCGGCCAGTATCATTCCTGTGGGAGGATCAACCATGGCATTTAATTTTGGCCTTGCCAATGACTATAACGTATTCGTTTTTGGCGACATGACCCTGAGCAACACCGACGCCGAAGGGCGCGTGGCCGTAGGCGGCAACGCCACCCTCAGCAACTACGGCATCGGCGCCGGCATTACCGCGCTGCCCCCCGCCAACACGGACCCATCCTTTGTGGTGGGCGGGGACGTGAACGTCACCGGAGGCTCCAATGCCAGCGGCAACACGGTGGTCAACCCCGGCAGTACCATCATCAGCTATACCATGGGCAACCCCAACGGTCTTTTGATCTCGGGGACGCCCATTGACTTTGCGGAGGCGGAACGGTACCTCAAGTGCGCCTCCAATTTCTGGGGCGCCCTGTCGCCCAACGGCACCGGCGAGGTAGTCTTCAACCAGCTGAACCTGATCGGAACCGATGAGATTTTGAACATCTTCTCCCTGGACAGCGGCAATCTCTACGGTACCGGCATCTCCCTGGCTCAGCTCAACGGCATCAATATCATCGCTCCCCTGGGCGCTACCATTCTCATCAACGTGGACGGCACCGCCATCCAGTACGGCAGTTACCAGATCTTCCGCAACGGCACGGCGGCCACCCGGGAACATGCACGGCGAATCCTGTGGAACTTTCCCCAGGCGCTGACCTGGTCCAACAGCACCACCGCCATTTACGGCTCGGTGCTGGCCCCCTTCGCCGCTGCCAACACCACTTACAGCCAGATCAACGGCAACATCATCTTCGATCGCTTTTCCGGCAATTCCGAAAGCCACAACGAATTGTTCATCGGTGTGCTGCCGGAGGCCGACGTCTGCCGGCTGACCACCACCAGCACCACCACATCCACCAGCACCACTACGTCCACCAGCACCACTACGTCTACCAGCACCACCACGTCCACCAGCACCACCACGTCCACCAGCACCACTACGTCCACCAGCACCACTACGTCCACCAGCACCACTACGTCTACCACGACCGCGTCCACCACGACCACCCAGGTCCCGGTTCCCCGCAGTCAGGCAATTACGGATCTGCTGGTGTCCGTGGCCCTGCAGCAGGCGGCCCTCTCCCACATTCTCAATGCGGAAGGAGAGAAGGTGCAGAAAATCCTTTCCCTGGATCAGCTGACGCCGGAGACGATTTTGCAGACCAACCGCTCTGTGGAGGCCATGGTCAACAGCATCTCCAACCTGGAGGCCATTCTCGCCGACAAAATCGCGCTTTTTAAAGGGTGCGGCTGCAGTCATACGGGAGAATAAACTGAGGATGGCGCAGCAGAAATCTGCTGCGCCATCCAGTCTATGAAGAAAGTGAGCAGATCGGGTATGAAAGTTGCGGTTTTGACGATGTTCGCAGGTCTGTCCACCACCTACTCCCTGGTCAACGTGGTGGCGGATCAGATCAAGATGTTGCTGGAGGCCCAGGTGGAGCTGAAGATCCTGGTCAGCGAGACGTGCCCCGATGCCGAACGCTGGGGCGTATTTCTGGACCCCCGGCTGGAGTGGGTGAAGATTACCAACACCCGGGACGGCGCGCCCATTGTGTGGCACGACTACTCCGCCCCCACAGGTACGGTCCACGAGACCTTTTTCGAGGAGGCGGCGCGGATTGCCGAAGACTACGTCCGGCATCTTCAGGACGTGGATGTGTGCATCATGCACGACATCCTCTACCAGGGCTGGCATCTGGTGCACAATGTGGCGATCCGCCAGGCGCAAAAGTCCCTGCCGAACGTGAGATTTTTGGCCTTTACCCACTCCCTGCCGGTCAACCGCCCCCAGAAGACGGAGTGGCCCTTTTCCGCGCGGTTTACCCCCATGCCCAACACCCGCTTCGTCTACCCCACCCACTCGGGAATCGACGCCCTGGCCCGCCAGTACGACGTGCCCCAGGGCAGCTGCGCGGTGGTGTACAACACGCTGCCCCTGCTGGAGCTGCTGAGCCGGGACGTGCGGCAGGTGGCGGACCGGATCGACCTGCTGAGCGCGGAGATTCTGGTGACCTATCCCGGGCGGCTCACCACCGGCAAGCGATTTGAGAAGGTCGCCGCCCTGGCCGGAGCCATCCAGCGAAAAACGGAGCAGCGCACCAAGGTGGTCTTCTGCGACTTTCCCAGCGCCGACACGCCCGGCCCCATCTACAAGCGGACCATTCAGACCGAGGGGATGAAGTTCGGCCTGGAAAAGGAGGACCTGGTCTTTACCTCCGACCTGGGGTATGCGCAGGGCTTCCCCCGCCGCGGGGTATTTGAGCTGTTTGGATTGTCCAACCTGTTCATCTGCCCCTCCTTCTCCGAGTCCTTCGGGCTGACGGTGCTGGAGGCGGCCAGCCGGGGAAATTTCCTGGTGCTCAATGAGGCGGTGCCTGCCCTGAAAGAGCTGGGGGACAGCCTGGGCGCCTATTTTTTGCGGTGGGACGGACGGAATTTCGGCTACGACACCCACGAAAAATACCTTCCCTCGGAGCAGGCATATTACGAAGAGCACGGAGAGCGGATCGTCAATCTCATGCGGGAGGACCCCAGCCTGCGGGCCAAAACCAGGGCGCGGACCAGATACAACGGGGCCTGGATCTGCCGCAATCAGCTGATGCCTCTGCTGCGCGGAACCGTGTGACCGGCAGTCCCCGCCGGGCCGTCGCTGTCCCGAAAACAATAGATATTTTCTATTGAATTATTGATAATATGAATTTAACACCGGCGCCTTCCGGGACTATAATAGCGTGGATTTCCAATGAGACCGGGAGGCAGTCCTGTGAAAGACGAAAAACAAACCCTGCCGCTGTTCCGCGGCGAACTGGCACTGGCCGTGGCGGTGGTCATCAACTCTCTGGGCGTGGTGCTGATGCTGTACTCGGGGGCGGGCATCTCCGCCATCTCCAGCGTACCCTACGCCTTTTCCGAGGTGCTCAGCTTCTTCTCCCTGGGCACCTGGACCTATCTTTTTCAGGCGGCGCTGATTTTGTCGCTGATGGTGCTGCGGCGGCGGTTCGTGGTGTCCTACCTCTTCAGCTTCGCCGTGGGCTTCGTGTTCAGCGAGCTGCTGGACGTCCACGAGCTGTGGATCAACGCGCTGCCCACGGGCCTCGGGTGGGACGTGGTCTACTTTGTGGTCAGCTACCTGCTCATCTGCGTGGGCATCGCCCTGTCCAACCGCTGCAAGCTGCCCATCGTGCCCACGGACCTGTTCCCCCGGGAGCTGTCCGCCATCACCGGCGTCGGCTACCCGAAGATCAAGATCTCCTTCGACGCCATCTGCCTGGCGGTGACGGCGGGCATGACCGCGCTGTTTTTGGGTCATCTGGAGGGGCTGGGCATCGGCACGGTGCTGGCGGCGCTGACCATGGGCAAGGTCATCGGCCTGGTGGGCACCTGGCTGGACCGGCACTTTGTCTTCGACATCCACCACCGCCCCGGCAGGCCCAACGTGTGCAGCGCCTCCTGAGGCCCCGGCCCATGAAAAAAGACACGCCTTTCGGGGCGTGTCTTTTTTTGTGTCACCGGGCGGCGCCGGCGCATAGTCTGGAGAAAACGCCAAAGGGGGGCTTCTCTTGAACCGCCGATCCCATCGCCGCAGCGCCCTGGCCGGGCAGCTGCGCCGCGTCCACCTGGTGGACAAATGTCTCATGGTCTTTCTGGCCGTGCTGCTGGTCCAGTCCGCCGTCAACCTGCTCTGCCCCGCCGGCGCCGGCCTGGCCGGGGACATCGACGTCATCGTCCGCACCTCCGCCGCCGCCATCTTCGGCTACCTGCTCAGTGCCAACTTCACCCGGCTCTCCCTGCCGGGACAGGCGCGCGAGGCCGCGCCGGCGCATACGCTGGAAGCGGAGGCCGGCGCACCGGTGTCCGGTGCACCGGTGGGGCGCATCGGCTTTGACGCCGGGGAGGCGGGTACCCCGCTGTCCCAGACGGAAGTGCCCGTCCCGCCGGAGAGCACGCCCGACCCGGAGGAGACGGTGAGTTCCGTTCAGATCGCCTGTGCCGCCGCCGTGGGGCTTTTCTGCCTGGCGGCGCTGCTGGCGCTGCGGAACCTGTCGGCCCTGGGCCTGCTCCCGCTGTCCGACGGTGCCGCCGACACGGTGGTCCAGTTCCGGGACTTCGTCTCCGGCTGCGTGGGGTTCCTCATCGGCTGCCCCACCCGCACCGGCGCTTCCACATCTTCTTCATGATTCATCAGGAGGTTTTCCATGGCCGACATCAAGCAGGATCTGCTCAGTCTGCAATACAGCCAGAGTTTTGAAATCCAGGGCATGCAGGAGTCCAGCGTGGACCTGGTGCTGCCCCCCGCCCCCACGGCGCTGTCCACGGTCTACGGCGTGGTCACCGACGGCACGGCCCCTCTGGCCGACGCCACCGTCAAGCTCTTCGACAGCGCGGGCCAGCCCTACCAGCACACCATGACGGACGCCGCCGGCGCCTTCACCCTCACCGGGGTGGAGCCGGGCACCTACACCCTGGGCGCCGTCCTCGACGGCTACCGGCTCAGCGACGCGGCGGGCGTGGTGCTCGCCGCAGGGGCCACGGTCCAGGCCAACCTGACCTGCGTGCCGGACGCCACCCTCTCCCTGGGGGCCATTGCCGGCGTGCTGACCGTCACCGACCCGGCGGGGGCCGCGGTGCCCCTGGGCGGGGCCAAGGTAGTGCTCCGGGACGCCCAGGGCGCGGACGTGGCCGCCACCTACACCGCCGCCGACGGGGAGTTTGCCTTCTACGACCTGGCCGACGGCACCTACACCCTCTCCTCCTACGCCGAGGGCTACCAGTCCGCCGCCTCCATGACGGCGGTCATCGCCGGCGGCTCCATCGCCAACGTGACCATGTCCATGACCGTGGACAGCCGCACCTACAACGGCACGGTCAGCGGCGTCATCCGGGACAGCGGAGGCCGGGCGGTGGCCGGGTGCTTTGTGGGACTGTACCAGGTGGTCACAGTCGCCGGCGTGACCCGGGAAGTGCTGACGGCGGTCACCAAGACCAACGACGCGGGAAAGTACCTCTTCGGCGGCGTGGGTGCCGGTGCGTATCTGGTCAAGGCAAAGCTGGAGCAGTAAGGCCGGACGGAGGCATCGGCGCCGCGTGCCGGGTGTGCCTGGAGCCGGGCGGGGAGGCGGACGCCTCCATGTGCCTGGCGCCGGGCCCCGCCCGGTGCGGCATCCGCCTTTGCATCCGGGACTTCCGCCCCCTGGACCGGGCGGTGCTGGAGGCGGCAGGCAGGCCGGATCGCTGGGAGCGGACGCTGTGGTGCCAGGGGCAGGTCTGCTTTGCCCCCCTGGCGCCGGGGACGTACCGGCTGACGCTGGAGCGGGGCCGCAGGTCCATGGCGCTGGTCATCGGCCTGCCGCCGGGAGGCGGCACGGCGGTCTGCTGCGCCCTGGACCGGGGACAGTTTTGCTGGTGCCCCGACCCCGCCTGCCGCTTCAGCGGCGGCTGGTGTCCGGAGGATGTTTTCCCTCCGCCCGTCTGCCCCGGCGGAGGGCACGGCGGTAGATGACGGCGGCGCAGGCGGCGGTGACGGCCTCCGTGATCCAGAAGGCGTGCCAGACCCCCGCGGGCCCCATGGCCCAGTCCAGCACCAGAGCCGCGGGGATCAGAATGACGCCGCAGCGCAGGGCGGAGATGGCAAAGGAGGGGCCGCCCATGCCCAGTCCCTCCAGGGCGCCGCAGGAGATGACGGACACGGCCGAGACCAGAAAGCCCAGACTGATGATCCGCAGGGCCCGGGCCCCGGCGGCCACGGTGGCGGGATTGCGGGAAAAGAGCCCCGCCAGCTCCCCGGGCACGGCCCAGCACACCACGGTGCCCGCCGCCATGATGGCCCCTGCCATAGCCAGGGCCACCCGGTAGATGCGCCGCACCCGGCCGGACTCCCCGGCGCCGTAGTTGTAGCCGATCAGGGGCCGCATGCCCTGGACGATGCCGTTGGCGGGCAGATAGAGGAAGGTCTGGAGCTTGTAGTACACCCCCAGCGCCAGTACATACACCTGCCCGTCGGCGGCAAGGATCACGTTGAGGGCGGCCACCAGGGCAGAGGGCAGCGCCATGTTCAGCGCGGCGGGGACGCCCACCCCGTAGAGGGTACGGGCCATGTCCCGGTCCGGGCGGAAGGCGGCCCGGTCCACACGCATGGGCAGCGGCCGCACCCGGCACAGGCCCAGGAAGAAGGCAAAGCCCAGGGTCTGGCCGATGCCGGTGGCCAGGGCGGCCCCCTCGATGCCCATGGCCGGGAAGGGCCTCAGGCCGAAGATGAGCACCGGGTCCAGCACGATGTTGGACACGCACCCGCACAGCATGCCCAGCATGGTGCCCACCATCCGCCCGGCGGCCTGGTGCATCTTCTCCAGGGCCATGGACCAGGCCACCACCGGCGCGAAGGCAAAGGCGATGCGGCCGTAGCGCACCCCCAGCTCCGCCACGGCGGCGTCCCGGGTGAAAAGGCCCAGAAACGCCGGCAGGACGGCGATGCACCCCACGGCCAGCACCACGCCGTGGACGGTGCTGAACCACAGCCCCCCGCCGGCGGCCCGGGCGGCCCGGTCCGTCTCCCCGGCCCCCAGGAAGTAGGCGATGGCGGCGTTGATGCCCACGGAAAAGCCGATGGTAACGGCGGTAATCAGGTTCTGGAGGGGGTAGACCAGCGACAGCGCCGTCAAGGCGTCCTCGCTGAGAGCGGCCACATAGTAGCTGTCCACAATGTTGTATAGAGACGACACGGTCATGGAGAGCATCATGGGCAGGGACATGGCCAGCACCAGCCCCACCACGGGCCGCTCCTTCATATACGTCTGCTCCATGTGCTCCCCTCCCACGCAAAAAAGCCGCACAGCGATCTTCCGATCCCTGCGCGGCGAAAAAACAGCGGCGGCGCCGTCGTTCCATCCGCCCCCGGCGGACGGCTGATACATCCAGCATACACGCCCCGGCATGAAACGTCAAGCCCCGGGACATAAGGAGGGCGCCGCCTTCGGGCGGCGCCCTTTCTTATGCGTCTTTCCCCGGCAGCATGAGCTCAAAGCTCTCCCAGGTGTGCCCGGCCGCCTCCACCGACGCCCAGGTGTACCCGGCCGTCTCGCACTCACTCCAGGTCATGTAGCGGAAGTAGAACTCCACCTCCAGATGACAGGGCAGGATGTCCAGCACGATCTGCCGGATCTCCTCAAAGGCGGGGGGCACGCCGGCCACGCCGGGAAAGACCACCCGCAGGTGGCCGGTGTCCACCTCCATGGCCCGGGCGCTGACGCCGCAGCCGCTGATGGTGCGGTTGATGGCCTCCGGGGTCAGGCTGTCGGCGTCGATCTGCATGAGGGCGGTGATGGCGGCGCGGCGGTCCTCCGCCGTGGAGGCGGCGGGACGCCGGGCAAAGAGGGCCTCCCGCCGGACAAGGCCCTCTCCTTCGGCGGTGGCCAGCAGCCCCTCCCGCTGGGCATGGTCGATCTCCGCCTCCGCCCCGTCCAGGGCCCGTCCCACGGCGTACACCATGGCCTCGCTGACGGAGCCCTCCTGCAAGTCGTAGATGCCCAGGGGCGCGAGCAGGTTTTTCAGATACGCTGCATATGCCATTTACGCGCCCTCCCAGGGCGAGACGGTCAGCCCGCCCAGCGCCGGCAGTCCCCCCTGCCGGGCCTCCACGTCCGCCGCCGGCGCGGTGATGCGCACGTTGGACACGCGCTCCAGACCGAACACCAGACTGCTCAGCTCCGCAAGACGCACGCCCTTCCCCAGCAGCTGCCCGCTGAAAAAGGCGGTGACGGCCTGCTCCGCGGCGGCCTTGGCCTCCTCGTCGGTATAGCCGTCGGCGGGCCGGACCTGCAGGGCAAGGTCCACCTGCTGGATCTGGGGAGCGAGCACCTGAGCGTCCACGGCGATCTCCCGGTTTTCCTGGATGTCCGACTGCACCTGCTGCAAAAGCGCCTCCTCCGGCGTGCCGGACTGGGCGGCGATGTAGATGTCCACCGTGCCGGTGCCCCGGGCCCGGCCCACCGCCTGGGCCGCCGCCACCCCCGCGTGGGACAGGGCGGTCTTTTCGTACCAGGCGGCGTTGGCGCCGTTGGGCAGCCGCCGGTAGCTCTCCAGTACCCGCGCCCGCAAACTCTCGTCGCTCTCCGGGTCGCTGCCGCCGGAAAAGGCCCGCTCATTGGTGCAGCGGGTGATGCCGATGGGGCAGGCAGTCAGGATGGTGACGGTGCCGGGGGCCACGTTTCCGCCGCTGCCGGGCTCCACCGCCCGGGCCGGGGCGTCCACAAACAGCTCCCCGGCACGGAGCACGGCGTCCTCCGTGGTGAGGAAGGACACCTCCCCGGCCGTCATGCACACGGTGCCCTCCGGCACGGTCAGATCCGACGCCGGGGCCAGCTCCACGGAAAAGTGCAGCGTCCCCACGGCCCGGGTGCCCTCCATGCGGGTGATGCCCCGCATGGCCGCGTGCTGGTCCAGATAGGTTCCCTGGGCCGTCTGGGGAAAGCTCTGGTCCAGCACCCACCCGGCCTGGATTTCCAGGGCCTGGACCTGGGCCGCCGCCGCGTACAGCCGCACGGCCAGGTCGCAGGACTCCTCCGGCCGGAAGCCGCACCGGGCCTCCATGTCGTCGCACATCTGCCCATAAATCTCGTCTACGCTTCTCACGATTTCTCTCCTCTCATTGCACCGTCAGCTCCACCGCCGCCGTCCCGTCCGCGAGAGCCAGCGTCACCGTCAATGCCCAGGCAGGGCCGGGGCGCTCCTCCAGCTCCACTTTCTCCACCCGGACGGGCTCGTCGGCCAGGGCCTCGGCCACGTACTGCTCGGCGGCGGTGCGGCGCTGGCCGGGGCTGACGGCGCCCAGCTGATAAAGGCGGCTGCCAAGATCGGGCAAAAAGGGAAAGCGTCCCCGCCGGGCCCGCAGGCGGAACCCCACCCGCTCCAGCACCGCCTCATTGCCTCCGGCACGGCGGATGCCTGCGCCGGAGAGCACGTAATCCCCATTCCGCAAAACCGGTTCGCTCACAGGCTTCCGCCTCCTTCCTCACAGGTACAGGGCCGGTAGGGCTCGCCGTTGATGGTCAGCGACCCCTCCACGGCCACGTTCCCCCGCAGCACCAGCGACCCGTCGGCGCGCAGGTAGACGCTGGCGCCGCCGCTGCGGATACACACCTCGCCGGGCTGCATCCCCGCCTCCGGGGCGGCCTGCCGGGTGCCGGCCACGCACTGCTCCTGGCCCCCGGGGCCGCCCTTGATGACCAGCACCGCGTCCCCGTTGCCGGGCATCCACACATAGCCCCCGGGGCCATAGACGGGCAGGGAGCGCACCTCGCCCCGGGTGAGCACGCCGGCCTGTCCGCCGGCGATGGTGGTCACGCCCAGGTCCGTGTCGGCCCCGGGGGGCACGGCGCGCATTTTCTGGGAAATCCACATATCAAATCCTCTCCTCCAACGTCAGCAGCACGGCGGCGCCGTCGCTGCGGGAAAACGTATTTTCCGACTGGGCCACCCGGTACACGCCCGCAAGACCCAGCCGGGGCAGCGCCAGCTCCGCCTCGTCGCCGGGGAAGGCCAGGAAGCTGCCGGGCAGTCCCACCTCAATGCGGACCTCCTGCCGACGGGACTGGTCGATCTGGTAGGCGCCGGTGTAGCGCATGGCCTCCCAGGTGCTCTGGCCCGGGGTGTAGACCACCCGGCGGCACTGGCCGCCCCGGCTGAGCATATCCTGGTTTTTCACGCTGTAAAAGGCGTTGCGGGTCTTGTCGATGACCAGCACCTCCGTCAGCACGCCGTAGTGGTCCTCCCGCAGGCGGCAGGAGAGCACCGGGTCGCTCTCCCCGATCTTCACCCGCCGTCCCGCCTGGGGCGGAGCGGCCACCAGACGGCCGTCGGGCAAAAACGTGGGGGCAAAGCCCCCGTAGGCCCGGCAGAACCCCTCCAGGGCCTTCCACTGGCTGGTGCCGGAGGCCACGGTGTAGACCCCGGAGGCCCGGACGGCGGCGGTGCGGGCGGCGGAGATGCCGTAGGGGGTCACGTGGTTGCGCACAATGTCCTCCAGGGTGGCCGTCTGATAGGTCATGGGCCGGGACTCGTTGTCCAGCAGCCGGGCGGCGTACCCCCGGCCGGAGACGGTGGCGGTCAGGCCGCCGCTGTCCAGCTCCACGGTGTACTCGTCCACCACGCCCCGCAGCATCACCTCCCCGCCCTCCCAGGCGGCAAAGCCCGCCGCCAGGTGGAGGGCGTCGGCCATGGAGGCATCGTACAAAAACGTCACGGAGAAGCTGTCGCAGGGGACGCCGCCGGTGTGGGTGATGTTCCACGCCAGCAGGGCGGGCAGCTCCAGGGTCCGGTGGTCGCTGGTGATGAGATAGGTCCTCACGGGATCACCACCGTTTCTCCCGGGTAAATGAGGTTGGGGTTTTTGATCTGGGGGTTGGCGGCGATCAGCGCCGTCAGCGACACACCGCAGCGCCCGGCGATGCCCCACAGGGTGTCCCCCTTGCACACCCGGTAGGTCTTTTGGGACGCTGCGGAGGCGGCACTCTGGGACGGGGCGGTGTCGGCGGACGTGCCGCCCGCCACCTCCGTCAGCCCCCCGGTATAGCCCCCCAGGTCCTCCCAGAAGGCAAACCGGTAGCGCACCAGGTCCGGCACCGGCTCCTCCGTCAGCTCCAACGTGACAAAGTAGGCGCTCTCCGCCGGCCACACCGGGTGGACCAGCAGCCCGGGCCCGGACTGGGCAAAGACCTGCTCCAGCGCCCGGTACGTCTCATAGGCGTCCCCTCCGGCGAAGGTGCCCTCCCCCTCCAGCACCCGGCACCCGGGCCCCAGATCCTGGAGCACGTAGCCTCCGAAGGGGATCTTGTGGACGGCCACCTCCCGGCGGCACTGACTGCGGTAGATCTCCGGATTGTGGGGCCAGGTGAAATCCTTATAGCGCATAGGCGTCAAACGCATGGCTCTCCTCCTTTAATATAGGGAAAATCCCCCGTCGTACCGGCGGGCGTCCCGCTCAAAGGCCCGGGACAGCGCCCGGGCGGATACGTCCGCCCCGGTACCGGCGGCGGCAGTGTCCCACACCCCCGCCCCGGCCCGTCCGGGGACGGCGGCGGCAGAGGGCAGCACATAGGAAACCGGCCGGCTCTCTCTGGCCGCGGTATCGCCGCCGTAGGCCGCCGCCTCCCCCACCGGTGCCTGCCCTCCGGGGACGGCTCCGGCCGCGGCGGTGCCTCCGGACAACGCGCCGCCGGGAAACTCCACGGCCCGTCCGCCGGAGAAAAGGGCCGCCCCCCACGCCGCGGGGTACCCGTCCGATGCCGGGGCCCCCTGGGCCGGGAGCGCGCCCGATGCCCGGGAAGCCCCCGCCCCACCCACAGTGGAAGCGGGGTTCGTTCCATCCCCCGCCGTCCATGCCCGCACAGTTTCGGCAGAGGCGGCGTCCTCCGCCGCCTCCCGTTCTCCGCCCAACAGCAGCAGCGATAAAAGCTGCCGCTGCCGGGTCAGTACACTTTGGATATAGTCCACGCTCATCCCTCCCGCAAGGCCTCGAACCGCTCCATGTCAAAGGCCGGGTTCTCCCCGCCGGGCCGCCCGGCGGAGGACAATCGCTCCAAAAGGCGCTCCATCTGCCCGGCCGTCAGCGTCTCCAGCACGTCCTCCCGGTCACGGAAGGCCGCCTCTCCCTGGAAAAAGCAGCACTCGGCGAGCACCTGGGCGTTGGAGAGGAGGCTGCGCTCCAACGGGTCCTCCGCCTCCCGGCGGCTCTCCCGCCAGATGGCCAGCAGCCGCCCCGCCGTCAGCGGCCGGAGCGCATCGATGTCTCTCACGCCTGGGTCTCGATGCGGCGGGAGGCCACCACGGTGATCTTCTCGGCCACCATGGCGTTGAGCTGGCCCTCCTCGTGGATGGCGCTCCACTCGCAGCCGCTGTAAATGACCTTGCGGTCAGGCTTGCAGATCACCAGGGAGAAGTCCTGCAAGTCGTGGAAGTTGATGCCGTCGGCCACCGCGTCGTCGGTGGCGTAGAGGCGGGTGAGCTCCAGGGTGTACTTTTTCTGTCCTTCGATGGTGGCCACCGGCTCGCTCTCGCCGAAGGCCTCCACGCTCTGGGAGGACTTGGTGGCCTTGGCGGTGTAGCTCTGCACCACCGCCACCTTCTTCCCGTCCAGCTCCAGATAGATGTCCGCGCTGGTGGGGAATCCCTTTGTATCCATGTTTTCTCTCTCCTCTCAAACGCCGTCAGACGGTGATGTGTACGGTCAGATAGATCTGGTTGAGGCCGTGGGCCACGGAAAAGCCGAACTCCACCAGGCACACGGTGGGGTCGTCGGCGGAGGCGGTGACCGTCACGTCCCCGTAGCTTTCGATGATCTCCGCGGCCACCTTCTTCTCCAGCTCCACGATGACCTGGGAGCGGATGGCGCTGCGGTTGCGGACGGTGTTCTTCGTGCGGGAGAACTTGCTGCGCAGGGCGCTGCGCACGGTGGGGATGATGTCGTCGACGATGAGGACGGTGGTCAGCTCCCGCCAGGTGGCGTCGGCGGCACCGCCGGAGGTAGTGCGGGTGGTGATGCCCCGCACGGGGGAGAGGATGCCGCCCTCGTATTCCAGGGGCGTCACGCCGCCCCGGACCAGCAGATCCACGTCGTTGTCGCCGTAGGCCTCGCTCAGGCCCCCCAGGCCGCTGATCTGGGCGCCGTTGAGGGGCACGGCGGGGTCGGCGGAGGCGGCAATGACCCCCGCCAGGGCCGCGGCGGCAAACACGCCGGGCAGCGTCTTTCCGTCCTCATCCAGGGGATCGGGGCCCACCAGCACCATTCGCTCGCTGTTGATGGCCTCGGCGTGGGTCACCAGCTCGGCGGCGGACTCGCCGTCGCCGCCCACCACGCCGATGCGCTCTTTGCGCAGCCCGGAGTCCTGCTCCACCGAGGTCCGCAGGGCCTGGTGGACCGCCTGGTCGGCGCTGTCGCACACCACAATCTGCACGTTCTGGCCGCTCAGCACGTCAAAGGCCGCCTGGTAGTCGGCGGTCTGGCCCGCCTCGGCCACCCGCACCGCCACCACGGTGGACGCGCCGTTTTGGTAGAGCAGCTTCAAGATGGTGCTCATGCCCGGCGTCTCGTCCTGGCCGAATATGGCGGTGCCGGCGGCGTAGCCGGTGAGGGTCACCGCCTCCCCCACCGTACCCTGGACGGCCTTGGCCGCCACGCCGATGACCCGGGTGGCCCGGCCGGCGGTGATAACGGCAGAGGTGTCGTAGGCCGAGTAGACACCCGGCCGCTCATGTTTGATCTCGCTCAAGTCTGTACAGCTCCCTTCAGTTGAAAGTCCAAAAATTCCTCCGCGTCCTCATGGGCCGCGGCCTGGAACACGGCCCGGCACCGGAGTCTCCCCCGCCGCCGGAACATCTGGGTGGCCGACTCCCACTCCAGTCCCTCCCAGGCAAGTTCCCCGGGCCGGATGCCGCCGGGCAGTCCCCCCAGCAGCACCTCGGCGGCCAGGGTACAGCCCTCCCGGCACTGCTGAGCGGTGCCGCCCCGGACGTCCACCCAGATCTCCGCGTCCAGCTGCTTGCCGTAGAGCTCCAGCACCGTGCCCGCCTCCGGGTCGTAAGCCTCCCCCAGATAGCTGCAAAAGCCCATGGGGCCGCTCTCGGCGGTGCCCACGTCCACGGTGGCCACGGCGCCGCCGTAGTCCCCGGCCCATCGGTCGGGGTAGGCCGTCAGGGCCGTGAGCCCCGCACCGGTGAGGGCGCCGCACACCGCCTGCTGGATCTTTTCGATCTCCTTCATGTCACCGCCTCCTTTTCCGCCTCCGCCAAGGCCCACCAGAAAAGGGCCGTATTCCCCGGCCCGTAAGGCCGGGCGGAGCGCACCCGGAAGCGCTGGCCGTTCCAGGCCAGGCGGTCCCCGGGGGACACCTTCGTGCCCCCCAGGTACAGCCACAGCCGCTCGTCCACCCATCCAAGGGCCGTGACGGCGGAGGGCACCCGCTCGCTCCTTTGGGCCAGGGGCTGGAAAAACGCCCGGACCTCACCGGTGAAGTCCGCCGTCTCTACCCGGACGGACTGTCCCCAGCGGTCCATGACGCGCTTGACCCACGCCCTCATCCCCTCACCCCCAAAAAGGCGAAGTCGCCGGTGGAGGCGTAGGGGGCCATCAGCTCCCCGGCAGCGGCGGAGAGGGCCGCGGCCAGGGCCGCCCGGTCACTTGCCGACCGGCCCGTGACGGACAGCTCCCCGGCGGCAAAGGCGGCAACACCGCCCGCGTCCCCGCCCCATACCGCCTGGGCGGCGGCGGAGAAAGCGGCGGCACAGGGCAGCGCCTGTCCGCACGATTCCTCCGTCACGCCGTCCCGCAGCCGCGACTGCCAGCGCTGCAAGGCCGCCTGACACAGCGGCTCCAGCAGCGCCGTGTCCGTCTCCTCCAGACCGGCCAGCCGGGCGGCCAGCGCCACGATGGTCTCATCCATGCCGGTCACCTTCCTCTCTCCGTGCGCTTCTCAGACGGTCAGAATCTTGGACGCGTCGGGGAAGAGCTTGGCAAAGCCGGAGATGGAGGTGATGGCGGCCCGCTCCAGCTGGCGGTCGATGAGCTTGTCGTACTCCACGGTGATCTCGCTGGAGCAGATCTGCTCCAGGGCATAGCGCTTGTCCAGGCCCACCAGGGTTCCCTCGGGCAGGGCGCTGCACCGCAGGAGCTTGGCGCCAAGGGGCGTGGTGAGGGTGCCGGTACCCTGGAAGTTCAATCCCGTCAGGGGGTTCTGGAACTCGGGGAGCTTGAGCATGGCGAGCATCATGTCGCCGCTTACCAGCAGGGTATTCATGGTGTAGGGGTCAAACTGGCTCCAGAAGTCCACCAGGGCCTCGTAGCTCAGGGTGCCGCCGGAGCCGGAGATGGTGCCGTCGCCCACAGAAAAGCGCTGGGCGGCGTTATCGTTGCCGTCGCCCTTGTCGATGACCTCCACGGCGTCCTTGAGGTGCATCTTGCCGATGTAGGCGCCGATCTGGCGCAGCGTCACGGAGAAGAGGTCCAGCCGCTGGAAGCGGATGGCCTCGTAGGAGGCCACCAGCATTCTGCCCCGCTTGTGGAGGCGCACCAGGTTCTCCTGGGTGCGGATGGTGGTCTCGGGGATGCGGGCGCCCTCCTCCACCCGGCGCAGCGCCTTGTCCTCCTCGCTGGGGACGGAGGCGATGGAGCGGTAGTCCATGCCGTCAAAGCGGGTGACGGTGGCGGTGATGTCGGGCAGGATGCTGCCCTCCTCCAGGCCCTGGCGCACCACCCGGGAGACGAACTCGGGGAAGAGCACGGCGGAGTCGGTGGTGTGGAAGAACTTCTCCACGCAGTCGCTGCCGGCGCCCTTGACCTTGATGTCGAATCGCTTGAGCTGGCGCTGGAAAGCGTCCATGCCCTCCAGGGGCGTGCCCTTGTAGTGCTCGCTGGGGTCCAGCTCCTCCAGGGTCTGGGTGAAGCTGGTGCCGCTGCGGCCGTACATGCCCTTTTCCAGGCGGATGTTTTCGTAGTGATAAGCCATTGTCTTGTCCTCCTTACAGTACAAAGGTCACGGTGTCATCTCCGGCGCGCACCACCCGGTACTCCCGGCCGGACGTGTCGGCCTTGACGCCGCCGCTGCCGTCGGCGCTGAGCTTGGCCCAGCCCAGGGCGGGGGCGCTGGTGCAGGGCACGGTGACCATGCCGCCCAAAGCCACGGTGCAGGCGCCGCCGTCTCTTGCCACGCTCAGCACCACGCCGCAAAAGCCGTCGCCCGCGCCGCAGGCGGCCACGGTGTCGTCCGCGCTGATCTTGACCACCTCACCCTCCTTGACCTCGCCGCAGGCGAAGGTGGCGGCCCACTGGCCAATTCCCTCATACGAAAGATTCATTGTGCTTCTCCTTTCTATTGATCGTCCTCAGACGAGAAATACGGTTTCATCCTCCCGCCCGGCGGCAGGTGCCGCGGGCAGCTGGGGCGCAGGCGGGAAGCGGCGGGCGACCTGCTTTTCATAGGACTTCTTCAGTCCCAGCAGCTCCGGCTCGTCCAGCTTGGCCGCGGCGGCGGCGAAGGCCTCCCCGTCCAGGGCGTCATCGGCGAGCATGGCCAGGCGCACCACCTCACGGCGCAGCCCGTCCAGATACTTCGCCCCCAGCGCCGCCTGCTTGCGCAGCACCGCCGTGTCCCCGCGCTCTTGATAAAAGCGCTTGAGCACGCCGGCCTCCCGCTGGGCGGGCACCGCCACAAAGGACCACTCATAGGCGTCCCGGGGGTCTTGCAGCTCCCGGAAGCACAGCTTGCCGTCGTAGCGCTGTCCCTTTTCGTGACCGCACTGGCCCTCGGCGCCGCAGATGGAGCAAACGCTTTTGGCCATGCTGCACCCCACGCTGACCTCCTTTTTGATGCCGCCTTCGATCTCGGCGATGAGCTCGGCGTTTTTCTCCGTCCGCAGCAGGTATGCCCAGCCCTTGAGCCAGCGGTACCCGTCCCCTGCCGCCGTGGTGACGGCGGGCTCCGCCACCACCTCCGTGCGGTAGATGCGGGCGGTCTGGCCCTGGGCGGACCACTGGTGGTCGAACACGCCGCTCTTGCCCACGAAGAGCCGTCCCAGCTCTTCCAGGGCGTCCGGGTCGAACCGCTCCAGATCCCGGTCCACCTCGTTGTCGCAAAGCCGCAGGGTAAAGGTGTACACCTGCTCCGGCGTCAGAGGCGTCTTTGCCAGGCGGTTGATTCTCTCCAGGTCCTGCGCATCCGGCGTCCCCGGCTCCACGGCCGATTGTTCCTTACGAATGTCCATTGCTCCCTCCTCACTCCGTTGCTGCGGCGGAACCTGCCTGCGCCGCGTCGTTTGCAAGCTGCAATTTCCGGGCCTCCTCCCGGTAGAGGGCGGCCTTGGCCTCCTCCACCTCGTCCTGGAGGTTGATGTCGTCCCAGACCACCTCAAAGCCGCAGGCGTAGCCGTGCATTCTCAGCCACAGCCGGCAGATCCGCTCCACTGTAGGCGTCAGGGACCGGCGGATGGCGGTGATCTCCGTGGTCAGAAGGTCCGCCTGCTGGCTGCTCATGCGCTCGGTGGAGCTCCAGCTCAGCCCCAGCATGAACGGCGGGATGCCGGTCTTGGCCACGATCTGCTCCAGGATCTGCCGCACGGGCACCTCGCTGTCGAGAATGGGGGCGTCGCCGCCGATCACCTTGATGTCCACATCCCCCACAGCCACGAAGTCCCGTACCCGGCCGCCCCGGGTATCCTCCATGGCGGCGGACCACTCCCGGGCCAGCTGACGGCTGCGCTCGGCGGCCTGTCCCTCTCCGCTGCGGCAGGTGACGGCAAAGCGCACGTTGCCGCAGCGCTCCCAGTTGACGCCGATGGTGTGGTAGATCTTCATGAGGATGTCCGCCAGAAACGGCATGGACCGCAGCAGCGACACGCCGTAGGGGTTCACCGCCTCCGGGTGGAAGGGGGTGAACAGCAGCAGCCCCTGATAGGGCAGCGGGCGCATGTGCCCGGCCTCGTCGGGCCCGCAGATGACAAAGTCCAGCGGGTGCTCTCCCTCCCGAATCTCCAGAAGGTCGGTCCTGCCGCACAAGAGGGCGGCGATGTCGGCTCCGCCGGGCCGGACCACCATCTCCCCCACGGCCCGGCCGTAGGTCAAAAGGGAATCCAGGTAGCAGTCCAGAAAGGCGTTGACGCCGAACTGCCCCCGGCCGGTGGGCACCGTGCGCAAAAACTCCCGCAGCTGCCGCTGGGCAGCCGGGTCGGCGCACTCCGCGTCCACGCCGCCGCACATGCGCACCAGCTTGTAAATGGCGGCGTCCACCAATGGCACGGCCTCCCGCACGGCCCGGTAGAGCCGGTCCTCCCCGCTGCGCAGGGGCACGTAGTCCCCCAGCATGCCGAAGGGGTGCTGCTCACCGCTGCGCAGCTGCACCGGCGCGGCTTCCACAGGGGGCTGCTTTTTGAACCATCTCAAATCCTCTCCTCCTCTTCTCACGTGCGCCGCTCCACCCAGGTGGCCGCAAAGCCCCCGCCGGACTCTCCGGCCAGGTCCATGGCGAAGTAGCGCATCTCATCCATGGCGTGATCGTTCTCCTTTTTCGGAGCGTCGCTGCCGTGCTTTTCGTCCCAGCAGTAGAGCTCCATCTCCCTGAGGCAGTCCTCACACTCCCGGCACAAAACAATCCTGCCCTGCTTGAGTAGGTCCGCCGTCACCCGGATGCCGTCGGTCACGTCGTTGACGGCCCGGACCACGGTGAACCCCTCCCGGCGCAGCGTCTCGATAAAGCTGGCGGCGGAGGGGTCCACAATGACCCGCTCCACCGGCAGATTTCCCGCCAGGGCCCGCAGGTCGGCGGCGTACTCCGCGTCGGTTTTCTGATGGCCCGCCCGGCGGGAGTCGAAGTACATCTCCCGCACCCGGTACCAAACGCCCTCCATCCGCCCCCACAGCCCGAAAGACGCGGGGTTGGCGGTGCCGTAGTCCACGGAGATCCGCCAGCGGTCGAAGGGACCGGCGGGGGCGGGGACGGCGTCCCGGCCCCGGTCGAAAAAGTCGTAGACCAGCCCCTGGGCCGCGGTCCACTCCCCCAGCACGAACCGCCGGTAAAAGACGCCGGAGTAGGCCCGGCGGTACCGCTGGCGGATGCGGGGGGAGAGGGCGGGGTTATCCTCCATGGTAAAGTGGAGGTACAGCGCCCGCCGCTCCCGGGCCTTGAGGATCCACTCCCGGTAGAACCAGTGCTGGGGCCCCTCGGGGTTGCAGTTGAACCACAGCCGGCTGCCGGAGACGGAGCACCGGGCGCAGGCCTGCTCCACGAAGGAGCGGGGCATCAGGGCCGCCTCGTCCAGCAGCACACCGGCCAGGGTGCTGCCCTGGATGAGGGCGGCGCTGGACTCATCCCGCCCCCCGAAGAGCAAAAAGCGGTTTTCGTGTCCGGCGAAGCGGACCACCAGCAAATTTTCCGACCGCTTTTCCCGGCAGGCGAATCCCAGACGGCGCAGGCAGGGAATCAGGTCCGTCAAAAGGTTGCGCCGCAGGGAGGAGATGGTCTTGCCGCAAAGGCCGAACTGGCGGCCGTCGAAGCGGGCCTGGGCCCACAGGAAGAAGGAAAGGCCCATGGAAAAGGTCTTTCCGCTGCGGACGGCCCCGTCGCAGATGATGGCCTCCCAGGGGTCGTCCTGCCGGCACCACCAGGTGAGCACCTTCCGCTGCTTGGGGGAAAACGTCAGTACCTCAGCCGTGCTCCCAGCTCCCTTCCTCCCCTGCCTCCGCGGTCAGGGCCTGATAGAGCTCCCGGGCGCCGCCGTGGGCGTCGCCGCTCTCCAGCAGGGCGCACAGCGCCTCCAGGGCCCGGACCCGGTCGGCAAACTTCACTTCCACGCCGCCCTTGTCCGTCACCCGGATCTCCGCTACGGCGGCCAGATCCATGTCCGTCAGATCCGCCTGCCGGCCCTCCAGGGCCAGCCGCACGCCGTCCCGGGACTCTCCGAAGGCCAGCCGGGCCAGGCAGCGAAGCACGTCCTCCCGCCGCAGCTGGCCGGCGGCGGCCTCCCGCATCTGCTCCAGTCGGCGCTGGACCAGCTCCGAGGCCAGCAGGCCGAACCCGTCCTCCTCTCCGCACGCCGCGGCGGCCAGCTCCGGGTTCATGGTGCGCAGGTACGCCCGGCAAAACCTCTCCCGGCGGGCGGCAGCGGCCGATTTTTCCGCCATGTTCTCTCCTCCTTTCCCGTTCAACCGCTCGCTCCCGCCGGGGAAAACGTGCACGCCGGCGTGCACGGCGGGAAAATTTTCCCGCTGGATTTTTTCAGTTTTTTAGCGGAATCTTAACGGACCGTCTGGTATAATTAGGCTGTAATATTTTGCAAAGGAGCCCTTGTATTGCGTCAAAAGAAAACGCTCGCCCAGCTGTTTCCCTTCTCGCTGCGGGATCTTCTGCTCTCTCTGGCCATTTTCTTCTGCGCCGTGGAGTGCTGCTCGTTTTTCCGTCTGGCGGAGAGCAGCGACGGCTTTGCCACGCCGGTGTTCATTCTGGCGGTGCTGCTGATCTCCCGCTTCACCTCGGGGTACCTGTTCGGGCTGGTGGCCTCGCTGCTGGGGGTCATCTGCGTCAACTACATCTTCACCTACCCCTATTTGTCATTGAACTTCACCCTCTCAGGGTATCCCCTGAGCTTCCTGGCCTTTTTCATGGTCTCCATCATCACCAGCACCCTGACCACCCAGGCCAAGGAGCAGGAGCGGCTGCGGACGGAGAACGAAAAGGAGAAAATGCGGGCCAACCTGCTGCGGTCCGTCTCCCACGACATCCGCACGCCGCTGACGTCCATTGTGGGGGCCACCTCCACCATTCTGGAAAACCCCACCCTGGCGCCCTCGGAGCAGCGGGAGCTGCTCTCGGATGTGCGCAGCGACGCTCAGTGGCTCATTCAGGTGGTGGAAAACCTGCTCTCCATCACCCGCATCGGCAACGACCAGGCCAAGCTCCAGAAGGAGCCGGAGGCGGCGGAAGAGGTTCTGGGGGAGGCGGTGCGGAAGTTTCGCAAGCGCTACCCGGACATCAAGGTGGAAGTGCAGGCGCCCCAGGAGCTGCTGCTGGTGCCCATGGACCCCATTCTCATCGAGCAGGTGCTCTCCAACCTGCTGGAAAATGCGGTGCTCCACGGGGAGACCACGGAGCGCATCTGCCTGGCGGTGCGCCGGGAGGGAGACAAGGCCTGCTTTTCCGTGACGGACGACGGCCAGGGCATTGCGCCGGAGGTGCTGCCCCGCCTGTTTGACGGCACCCTCAAGCACAGTGAGACGCCCACGGGAGACGGGAAGCGGAACATGGGGCTGGGGCTTTCGGTGTGCATGGCCATCGTCCGGGCCCACGGCGGTACACTGGACGCGCGGAACCTGGCCAGGGGCGCAGAGTTTACGTTCCGGCTGCCCCTGTAAAGAAGGAGGAACCCACGATGAATATTCGGGAAAAGATTTTGGTGGTGGAGGACGAGAAGAACATTGCCCACTTCATCTCCGCCGTACTCAATACCAACGGCTACGAGGCCATGCAGGCCCGGACCGGAGAGGAGGCGCTGTCCATGATCTCCTCCCACTGCCCCGATCTGATCATTCTGGACCTGGGACTGCCGGATATGGACGGCATGGAGATTCTCCGCAGCCTGCGCAGCTGGTCGAGCCTGCCGGTGGTGGTGGTGTCGGCCCGGTCCCACGAGCGGGACAAGGTGGCCGCCCTGGACCTGGGGGCGGACGACTATCTCACCAAGCCCTTCGGCACGGACGAGCTGCTGGCCCGGGTGCGCACGGCCATCCGCCACACCCGCACCTCCTCCGGCAACGACGAGATCGCCCAGCGGGGGACGTATACGGTGGGCGATCTGGTGGTGGACTTCAACAAGCACCAGGCGCTGGTGCGGGGTCAGAACGTGCGGCTGACCCTCAGCGAGTTCCGGATTGTGGCGCTGCTGGCCAAGTACGCCGGCAAGGTGCTCACCTACGACTTCATCATCAAGGAGCTCTGGGGCCCCCGTGCCAGCGGGGACAATCAGATTCTCCGGGTGAATATGGCCAACATCCGCCGCAAGATCGAAGAGAACCCGGCGGAGCCCCGCTACCTCTTTACGGAGGTGGGCGTGGGCTACCGGATGGCCGAAGGCGACTAATCGTTTACCTAAAAAGCGTCCGTCTCCGCAGGGAGACGGACGCTTCTTCATGGAAATTAACGGTTTCTTTATGAGAGATCGGTTATTTTTATCAAAGTTGAAACTTATATGAAGGATTCTTTAACAGCCGCGCCGCATAAAATCTGCTATCTTATGATACAGAGATTGACCTGCCAGGTCAAAAAAGGAGTGTGTGTGTTAATGGCAACCTTTATCCTGGGTCTTGTGATCCTCTTCGTGGGCGCCGCCATCTACGGCAAGTTCTGCGAAAAGGTCTTCGGACCCGACGACCGGGAGACTCCCGCCTACTCCAAGCAGGACGGCGTGGACTACGTTCCCATGAGAGGCTGGAAGAACAGCCTCATCAACCTGCTGAACATCGCAGGCACCGGCCCCATCTTCGGGCCCATCCAGGGCATCCTCTTCGGGCCCATCGCGTTTATCACCATCCCCATCGGCAACGTCATCGGCGGCGCCATGCACGACTATTTTTCCGGCATGATCTGCCTGCGTGACGGCGGCACCCAGATGTCCTCCATGATCCGCAAGTACTCCAACGGCGTGATCTACAAGGTGTACAACGTGTTTGTGTGCCTGCTGCTGCTGTTGGTGGGCGCCGTGTTCATCTACACCCCCGGCGACATTGCCGCCACCCAGGTGTTCCACTTCTCCGGCCTCGCCACCGATCCCACCACCTGGATCATCTACGGTGCCATCTTTGTCTACTACCTGATCGCCACCGTGTTCCCCATCGACGCCATCATCGGCAAGATCTACCCCATCTTCGGCGCCATTTTGATGTTCTCCGCCATCGGCGTGTTCATCGGCCTGTTTGTCCACGGCTATCCCCTGCTGAACGTGTGGGATGACTGGCAGGGCGTTGCCTTCCAGGCCTTCCAGACGGTGGACGGCGAGAACGTCCCCTTCAGCTACGGTGAGTACTTCGCCTCCGGCCACTTCCTGCCCGTGTTCTTCGTGACCGTGGCCTGCGGCATCCTCTCCGGCTTCCACTCCACCCAGACGGCCATCATCTCCCGCACCATGAAGAGCGAGCGTCAGGGCCGCATGACCTTCTACAACATGATGATCCTGGAGGGCTTCATCGCCATGGTCTGGGCCGCTGCCGCCATGGGCATCTACAACCTGGGCCTGCAGGCCGCCAATGCCAGCGCCACCGCTACCGTGGGCGCTGTCTGCCGGGACATCCTGGGCAACGTGGGCGGCGTCATCGCTCTGGTGGGCATCATCGTGCTGCCCATCACCTCCGGTGATACGGCGCTGCGTGGCCTGCGTCTGACCATCTCCGAGTCTTTGCACATCGACCAGAGCACCAACAGCAAGCGTCTGACCCTGTCCGCCATCATCTTCGCCCTGGTGGCCGTGATCCTGGTGTACGCCAAGATGGACGCCAACGGCTTCAATGTTCTGTGGCGCTACTTCGCCTGGTCCAACCAGACCCTGTCCCTGTTCGCGTTCCTGGCCATCACGGTGTGGATGTTTGAAAACGGCAAGAGCAAGTTCGCCTGGGTTCCCCTGATCCCCGGTGCCTTCTATGCCTTCATCACCGTCACCTACATCATGAACGCCAAGATCGGCTTCAACCTTCCCTGGGGCGCTGCGTACGGCATCGGCATTGCCGCCGCCGTGGCGTATGTCGCTGTGATCGTCTGGTACGGCAACAGCCGTTCCAAGCGCCTGGCCAGAAAGTAACTTGCTTGCAATTCCCCTTTCTCTTTTTCGGCCCGCCGCACCTGCGGCGGGCCACCCTCATTTCAGGCAAAAAAACGGGAGAAGGCAGATGCCTTCTCCCGTTTCTTTATTTTTGACACGCCCCGGCCCGGTCCAGCCCCTCCACATACTCCTGCACGTAGCGCATGAAATTGCGGGTCATGGGGGAGGCGGATTTCATCTGGGGCACGCCCATGCCCAGCATCCGGTACTGAGCCGGCTCCATGGGCAGCGCCACGGCGTCGTTGGGGTAGTTGCGCAGCAGCAGCTCCGAGAGGATGGACACGCCCAGCCCCTTGGCCACCAGCGAGATGATGGCGTAGTCGCTGCACGCGGAAAACCGGATTTCCGGCTGGCGGGGCAGCTGCTCGAGGATGTCGTGAACCTCGCCGTCATAGCCCGGCATGGGCATGATGAAGGGCTCGTCCAAAAACGCCGCCAGGGGCATCCTCTCCCCCTGGGCCAGAGGGTGCTCCGGGGGCACCAGGGCCAGCATCCGGTCCCGGCACAGGGGCAGCCACTCGTAGTTGCGGCCCTCGCCGCCGGCGTAGAGGCACAGATCCGCCTCCCGGCGGTCCATGGCGCCCTCGATGATGTCGGTGCCGCCCTCGATGATCTGGATTTCCACATTGGGATAGTCCTTCTGGAACAGGGCGATGATGCCCGGCAGCCAGTAGGTGGCCACGCTGGGGTAGGCGGCGATGCGGATGCAGCCGATGTCGGCGCCCTTGATCTTGGCGATGTTCTGCTCCAGCGACTCATTGGTCCGCAGCAGCTGGCGGATGATGGGCAGAAGCATCTCCCCCTCCGTGTTGGGCAGGATGCCTGCGGAGGTGCGCACCATCAGGGGAAAGCCCACCTCGTCCTCCAGGGACTGCATCATGTGGCTGATGCCGGACTGGGTGTAGCCCAGCTCCTCTGCGGCCTTGGACAAGCTGCCCAGCTCCACGGCCCGCACAAACGCCTCGTATTTACGAATATTCATGTTCAAGCCTCCTCCGCCGCCGCAGGTGTCCGGGCGCCTGCATGTGATTATTGCATGGCCGTCATGAAAAACCGGACATTCTCGAATATCTGATTTTATGGTACAGTATTCGTAAAGAAAAGGCAAGGAAATTCTCTTCCACACAGCGGAATTTTGGGAAACCGCCCCCGCTCCGCCGCCTTTTGGACACTTCCCGGGATTTGACAGGGTCCCGGGGCAACGGTTGTCCGCCCTGAAAAAAACGCGCCGCTGCATGCAGCGGCGCATTTTTTTATTCTCCCGGGGGCTCCGGCAGCGGCTCCTCCCCGGCGGCAGCGCGCACATCCTGGGGCAGGATCTCCGTCAGGGCCTGCCAGTCCACATCCTGCGCCGACGCAAGCCGGTTGGCCTGGCAGACCAGGATTTTTTCAAACAGGTTCCGCACGCCCCGGGCGTTGCCGAAGGACACGCCGTCCCGGTTCTCCCGCTCGATCAGCTGCCGCACCAGGGCCTCCGCGTCGCCGCAGAGGGTGTAGCACCCCTTGCGGCACAGTCCCCGGAAGATGGCGGTCAGCTCGTCGGCGGAGTAGTCGTCAAAGTGCAAAAAGCGGTTGAAGCGGGACTCCAGGCCCGGGTTGGAGCGGATGAACTCCCCCATCAGGTCGTCGTAGCCGGCCACGATGACCACCAGGTCGTCCCGGTGGTCCTCCATGGCCTTGAGGATGGTGTCGATGGCCTCCTGGCCGAAGTCGTTTTCGCCGCTTCCCCGGAGGGCGTAGGCCTCGTCCACGAACAGCACGCCGCCCAGGGCCTTTTCAATGACCTTGGCGGTTTTCAGGGCCGTCTGGCCCACGTACCCGGCCACCAGGCCGCTGCGGTCCACCTCCACCAGCTGTCCCTTGGACAAAATGCCCAGGCTCCGGTAAATGCGGGCCATGAGCCGGGCCACGGTGGTCTTGCCAGTGCCCGGGTTGCCGGAGAACACCATGTGCAGGCTCAGCTCCGTCACCGGCAGCTGGTTCTGCCGGCGCAGCTGGTGCACCCGCACCAGGTTCACAAGGTCCCTTACCTCCCGTTTCACCGCCGCAAGGCCGATATAGCCGTCCAGCTCCGCCAGAAGGTCGTCCATGGACTCCGGGGGCGCCTGTTCCGCCCGGGATGTGTCCTGCTCTCCGGACGCATCCTTTGCCGGTTCTTTCTTCTCCGGCCCGGTCTGGCCCCCGGACGGGGCCTTCTTCCCGGACGCCTCTCCGGCGCCGGAATCCTCCCCGGTCCCGGGCTTTCTCTCCCCGGTGCCGGACGGCGCGGCCGCCCCGTCGCCCCAGAAGTCCGTTCCCATGCGCCGCAGATCCCGCTCCGTCATGGAGCGGATCAGCTCCATCTGCCGCAGGATGATGGCATCCTTGGCCTCACGTTCCCGTCTGTCCATGGTTGACCTCCCTCATCAGGTTTGTGTGGCCCAGCGCCCGGAACAAACACGCGGCCACCAGTCCCGTCAGCGCCCCGGTAATCAGCGATACGCCCAGCAAAATGGGCAGATAGTAAAGGGGCGCGGTGTTGCCCAGCGTCAGTACTGCCGCGGCCACCTGCCCGCCGTTGTGGGCAGCGGCGCCGCCCACGGACACCCCGTACACCGACAGTCCCCGCAGCCGGGAGAGCAAAATCATCACGGTCATGGCCGCTACACCGCCCATCAGGGAAAACAGCAGCGCGTTCATGTTGCCGGCAAAGAGGGCGCCCAGAGTGCACCGGGCCAGCAGAATCAAAAAGGCCTGTCCGGGCCCCAGGGCGTAGAGGGCGAACACCGTCACGATGTTGGCAAGGCCCAGCTTGATGCCGGGGATGGACACGGCCAGCGTCAGCGGCAGCTGGTTTTCCGCCACGGACAGCGCCAGGGCCAGCGTGGTCAGCACGCCGCACAGCGTCAGCTGCTTGGTAGTCAGTTTCATGGCGTGCCTCCTATCCGATCATCGCGTCCAGGCCCTGGTCCTGGGCGCCGCCCACCAGCCGGACCACCACCCGGGCGGGCAGGCAGACAATGCTCTGGCCGCTGCGGGAGATGTGCCCTGTGTGGACGCAGTCCTGGGTGGGACAGTCGGAGGACTCCACCCACACCTCGCTGTCCGTGAACAGGATGGTCAGGGTGTAGCCGTTGGACTGGACGGTGTGCTCTGTGGGGCTCAGCCCCGCCAGGGGCACCGTCAGCTCCGTGACGCCGTCCACGGACACCACGGCCTCCAGAGCGCCGCCTGCTGCGCCGGCGGGCCGCCACACGAGCCACGCGCACGCCACCGCCAGCACCACCACGGCGGCGGCCACCACGCCGTCCAGGGGGCGGGGCCGCAATTCAGGAAACCGTCTCATAGGTGTAGTTTCCCTCCGCGGCGGCGGTAAAGCGGTCGGCCAGCCCCGCCGTCACGCTCACATGGCCGTCCTGGTCCACCAGCACCATTTCAAAGTCGCACACGCCGGAGCGCCAGAACTCCAACGCCTTGTCCCGGCCCATGACGAACAGGGCGGTGGACAGGGCGTCGCACATGGTGCCGTTGCCCGCCTCGTCGTCGGCCACCACCGTCACGCTCACAAGGCCGCTTTCGGCGGGGTACCCGGTGGCGGGGTCGATGATGTGGTGGTAGATCTTGCCGTCCTGCTCAAAGTAGCGCTCATAGCTGCCGGAGGTGACGGCAAAGGAATCGGTCAGCTCCAGGAGGCCCACGGTGGCGTCGGCATTATCGGGGTCGGCGGGGTCCTGGATGCCCACCCGCCAGGCCGAGCCGTCGGCCTTGCTGCCCCAGGCCAGCACGTTGCCGCCCAGCGACACGATGCCCCGGGGGACCTCCTGCTCCCGGAAGATGCCGGCCACCCGGTCGGCGGCGTAGCCCTTGGCGATGCCGCCCAGATCGATGGCCGTGCCCGGGTCCAGGCTGGCGTTTTCGTAGCCGGAGGAGGCGCTGGACTTTCCGGAAAGATGTACGTGCTCCATGCCCACGCACGAGAGCAGCCCGTCCAGCTGGGATTGGTCGGGCACCTGGTAGTGGTCGGTGGTAAAGCCCCAGGCGGTGACCACCGGTGCGATGGTGATGTCGAAGGCGCCGCCGGTGAGGTTGGTATAGGTACCGGCGGTCTGGATCAGGTTGCAGATCTCCTCGCCCACGGGCACCATCTTCCCCTCGGCACTGTTGAGGAGGCTCACTTTGCTGGCCTCGTTGGTGCGGGAGAGAAGGCTGTCCAGCCGATAGATCTCCTCCTCGGCATCGCCGGCGGCCTTGTCCGCGTTCTCGCCGTAGACACTGAGCACCATGGCGGTGTCCATGGCAAACACCTCCCGCCGGACCGGCTGGTCCTCAGCGGAGGGCTGGTCGGTGGAAGCGCAGCCGGCGGCAAAGAGCATGCAGGCAGCCAGACAAAATACGGCAATCCGTTTCATAGAACATTTCCTCGTATTTCTTCAGGAATTTGACACAATAAATATAGTATAGCACGCCTGCGGCGCCACCACAACAAAAATCCGCGGAATCCGTGGAAGCAGGTTTTCCTTGCAAAGCGGGCGAAAATCTGCTATACTATATAAGAATGTCGGCAAAAGTGTACTTTTGTCTGGCGAAATCATGAAATGAACCCTTGGAGGTCGTCATTGAAATGCCGAAGAATTCAAACAATCAGCCCAAGCCGGTGAAGGGAACGCAGACCATGAACGGAGCCATGAAGCTGTTCCTGGCCGGTCTGGTAGCGGAGCTGTACCTTCTGGCAATCCGCCGCTTCTATGTCACCGGCACGGCAGTGCAGATGATTGCCTGGTTTGACTATTTGCTCTATTTTGCCGCAGCGGGCGGCGTGATCTTCCTGGTGGGCGCAGCTTTGGGCCTTGCCTGGCGGAAGGACCGGAAAAAGCGGACGCCGGCGTGGTACGTGGCCGGTGCAGGCGCGTTTTTGGGCATCGCCTCGGGACTGATCCGCCTGTTCAATGCCCCGGCCGTCTCTCTTTTGACGGTGGTGGTGTTCGTGGTGATGCTGCTGGGCATCCTCTGGCAGCTCTACGACCGGGAGTGCGCCTACGCATTGACCATTCTGGGTCTGAGCCTGGTGGTACTGTGGGTGTGCCGCCGGGAGATGGCCAGCATGTACCTGGGCACCTACGTGCGGGTGATCGCCGTGGTGTATATCCTGCTGCTGGCCGTGGTGGCGCTGCTGGCCCGCCGGGCCGACCGGAAGAACGGCATGCTGGGCTCGGTGCAGGTGCTGCCCGAGACGGCGGACATTCTGCCGGTATACGTGGCCTGCGGTCTGTCCGCGGTGGCCATGGTCATCGCCCTCATCAGCGCCACCGCCGCCTACTACGCCATGTGGGGCCTGGGACTGGTGGTGTTCGCCCTGGCTGTGTACTACACAGTCAAGCAGCTTTGATTTTGCTCCGGCAGACATAAAAAGAGACCGCTTACGCGGTCTCTTTTTTTATCCGGTGTAGTGCTGGTAGATGCTCCGGTGGGCGGAGGTGAACTCTCCCAGCTCGATGTCCATGCCGATCTCGAAGGCCCGGTCCCAGGGGAAGCGGTAGTTGCCCAGCAGCACGCTGCCCCAGCCCACGCGGCCGTCACCGGAGGACGGGTGGGCCGTCACGATCATATTGCTGGACTCCAGGTTCCGGATCACCGGCTGCGTGCACGCCTCCATCTCCCGCTCCAACATCTGGCGGATGGCGTCGCGGTCCGTGTCCGGCTGCCAGAAGTTGTCGGGGTTGGCGCCCAGGTCGCTGCGGATATAGGTGAGCAGCTTGTCCCGGACGATGTTCTTGTAGCAAAAATCCTTGAGGATGCTGTCGGCCAGGGTCCTGGCAAAGGCCCGGTTCTCCGCGTCCGAGGGCGTCCCCGCCTCCAGCCGGGCATAGCGGGCCACACCGTGGCTGAGCGCAGTGCCGGTGACGATGGCCATGTCCAGAAAGCCTGCATAGCTCAAAAGACCGCCCAGCTCCGTCTGCTCCGTGAGCATCTCATGAAACGCCGTGCCGTAGCGGCCGTTGCCTGCGTCGATCACGATCACCGGCTGTCCCTGGAGCTGGCACCGGCGCAGATCCGCCGTCAGCCCATTGCAGTAGTTCTGGGCCGCGGCCTCGTCCTGGGGCTGGGTCAGCACCAGGATCTGCAATTGGCCGTCGGGGGACTCCTGCAAATCGAAAAAGTCGAAGTGCTCGGCCATGATCTCCGTCAGGGGCTTGTAGTCGTACTCGCAGGCGGGCTGGTCCTCCGTGCCGCCGTAGTAGCGGACGGCGGCGGTGGCCCCCTGCCAGTCCTGCTCGTCCAGGTAGAGCCGGGTGACGGCCTTGAAGGCCAGATCGTCCACGCCGGAGAGCACCGCGTCCCCCTGGCGCAGCAGGCTTTGCAGATAGGCGATCTCGTTTTTCTGGATGCTGTCCTCCTGAGAGGAGTCGTCGATGCCGATGAGCACGTGGAAGTTCCCGTAGCCCTCGCCGGACACTGTCTCCATCATCTGGCCGGTGAGCTCCAGCTTCCGGGACCGGGCGCTCAGGTACTCCTCCACTTCCCACTCCTGCAAATCAAACTCCGCCAGGGGCAGCTCCACGCCGTCGCTGCCCAGCCGGTAGTCGGACTCGATGTTCTCCACCGTCAGCGCATCCCCCTCCAGCACGGGCCTGCCGGCCATGCCGTAGGACCGCAGGGCGTTGTAGCCGTCCAGGTCCCAGTGGTCGTAGCCTACGGTGGGGGCCAGGCGCATAACGCTGTCCAGCAGCCACACCTGGTTGTTCTCGTCCCGGGCCAGAACCTCCAGCAGCGACGAGAGCAGCTCCGGCTCGGTGAGGGAGGTCCCGTCGGAGAGGGTGACGGCCTCATGGGTCCACATGGACCGGGAGTTGACCAGTCCGCCGGAGAGCAGCTGATCCATGGACAGGATATACCGGTCGCAGCCGGATTCCTCCTGGGAGAGCACCCACTCGTAGAGGGCGGCCCGGTCGCCGTACTGGGTGCCGTTTTCGTTGGTGGGCTGACCCTGGAGGCATGTGCGGTAGTCGTCCGCCGGGGGCATCTGCAAATCGTAGCCCAGGGAACGGGCCAGATACTCCACCCGCTCCACGTTGTCCGGCCGGTCGTCCAGGGGCACGTAGGCCACCTGGGGGCCGCTGACGGGCTCCTCCCCGGTGTAGACGGTCCGGGACTGGGCGCAGCCGGTCAGCAGCGCACCGGCCAGGGCCGCGGCCAGGATTCTCTTTTTCATGAAGCCTCCTTTCAAAAAAAGCGGAGCCGGCGGCTCCGCTTTTTTCCTGCCGGATCACCGGCTGTTTTTCAAAGTCCGAAAGCGCCCAGATTCAGTCCTCCGGTGATGCCGGACATGCTCTTTTCCATGGCCTCGTCCGCCTGGCGTAGTGCCTCGTTGACGGCGGAGACTACCAGATCCTGGAGCATCTCCACATCCTCGGGGTCCACGGCCTCGGGCTTGATGGTGACGGACTGGACTTCCTTCTTGCCGTTGACCTTGGCCTCCACCACGCCGCCGCCGACGCTGGCGGAGAAGGTCTGAGCCTCGACGGCCTCCTGAGCCGCCGTCATCTGCTCTTGCATCTGCTGAATTTTCTGCTGCATCTCCGCCTGACGCTGGGCGCCGGTGGGACGCATGCTGCCGTTGCTGAAACCGCGGCGTGCGCTGTATCCCATAGTGCATTCTCCTTTTGCTTACTTGATCTTGATTTTATCATACTGACTGCTGAATTTCAGCAGGTTCTGCAAATTTTCCCGGGGGGACGCCTGAGGCGGCGTACCCACGTGGAACATGAGCCGCACGGGGCATCCCGCGGCGGCGGAGGCCTCCTCGGCCAGTACGCCCCGGACCCGGTCGTTGTCCAGCCGGCCCAGGGTGATGTCGTCGGAGGCGTAGACGGTCAGGGTGTCCCCCTCCAGCACGCCGGTGCACATGTCCAAAAACGCCCGGTACATGGGCGAGAGCCGTCCCTTGCAGGTCTCGGACAGGGCCCGCCACCAGGCGCCGTCCGTGGCGTGACCGCCGGACCGGGCCGGTGCCTCCGGCTGTGCCGCAGGCTGTACGGCGGCCTTGGGCGGCTGGGACGGGGCGCTCTGCCGGGCCGGGGGCGCTTCCTCCTCCGGCACGTCAAAGACCCGGGCGCCCGGTTCTTCGGGCAGCGGGGGTTCCTCGGGAAGGGGAGGCCGCTCTTCCTCCCAGGGCGGCGCGTCGGAACGGGGCGTCTCCTGCCGGGGCTGTGCCGCCTCCGACTGCGGATGCGCCGGTTGGGACTGTACCGGCTGGGGCTGTGCCGCCTCCGATTGGGGCTCCTCCGTCCGGACCGCAGCCCGGGCGGCGCCGCTGCGCAGCACGTTGCCCCGCTTTTCCGCCTCCTCCAGCCGCAGCACCCGGGCCTCCAGGGCCGTCAGGTCACCGCAGAGCGTCTCATCGCAAAGGCGCAGCAGGCAAAGCTCCGCGTCGGTGCGGCGGTTGGCGCTGTAATAGAGATCGGCGGCGGCCTTCTGCACGGTGGACGCCAGATAGATGAGCCGTCCGGCGCTCACGTCCCGGCCCAGCCGGTCCAGTGTGGCGGAGTCGAATCCGCCGGAGAGCAGCGCCGCGCCGCCCTCGGGGGCCGTCCGCCGCAGCAGCAGATCCCGGATCAGGGTGGAAAGCTCGGAGAGGATGGCGCCCACGTCCTTGCCGCCGGCATAGAGCTGATTCAAAAGCACCAGCGCCCCCTGGGCGTCCCGCCGCAGCACACACTCCATCAGTTGGGCGGTCTGCAAGTTGCCCGCCAGGCCCAGCACCTCCAGCACGGCGGCGCTGTCCACCTTCCCGCCGGCGGCGGCGCACTGATCCAGCAGGGAAAGGCCGTCCCGCAGCGCGCCGTCGGCCAGCCGGCTGAGCAGCTCGGCGCCGTCGGCCGTCAGATCAATGCCCTCCTGGGACGCCACGTAGGAAAGGCGGGCGGCGATGTCCTGGGGGGTAATGCGCTTGAAGGAAAACCGCTGGCACCGGGAGAGAATGGTGGCGGGCACCTTGTGCAGCTCCGTGGTGGCCAGAATGAACATCAGATGCTCGGGGGGCTCTTCCAGGATCTTCAGCAGGGCGTTGAAGGCGGCCGTGGAGAGCATGTGGACCTCGTCGACGATGTAGACCCGCTTTTTCACGTTGGCGGGAGAGTAGATGGCCTCGTCCCGCAGCGCCCGCACCTGATCGACGCCGTTGTTGGAGGCGGCGTCCAGCTCCAGCACGTCCAGAAAGCTGCCGTTTTCGATGCCCAGGCAGCTGGCGCACTGGTTGCAGGGGTCACCGTTGACCGGATGCTCGCAGTTGACGGCCTTGGCCAGGATCTTGGCGCAGGTGGTCTTGCCGGTGCCCCGGGTGCCGGTGAAGAGGTAGGCGTGGGAGGTGCGTCCCTCCGCCACCTGCTTTTGCAGGGTCTGGGTGATGTGCTGCTGGCCGATCACGTCGGAAAACGTCTTGGGCCGCCACTTTCTGTACAGCGCCTGATACACGGGGAGCACCTCCAATCGCAAAAAGAAAGTCCTCCGTACGCAGCTGCGGAACCGGCACCCTCGCGGCACATGGAACATCCCGCTTAATGCTGCTCGGTTCCCCGCCTGACATGGTTCACGGGCATCCATTGCGCGAGACCGGCTCCGCAGCTGCTTGCGGAGGACTGTTATTAGCCTGTCTATTTTACTATATCCTTTCCCAATTGGCAACTGAAAATTTTTGTTTTTCTGAAAAAATCAGGCTTTACAATCCCGGATTTTATGGTATAATGTTTTTTGCCGTTGAGCAGACGGCAAGAACTTTATATGGGCTCGTAGCTCAGCTGGGAGAGCGCTGCGTTCGCATCGCAGAGGTCGAGGGTTCGATCCCCTTCGAGTCCACCAAAAAGAAAGACACGCTGGAAAGCGTGTCTTTCTTTTTGGGTTCCGCCGCCCGGAGGGCGGCTCCACCCTTCGGTGATTCAAATGCCCGGGCGGAAGTGAGTTCTGCCTGCGCCAGCCGCGGGCCCGTCTCAAGCCGGAGCCTTCACCAGCACCAGGCACATCTTGAAGGCGGTCACCGCCTGTACCGCGTGAGGAATGCCGGCCGGCATGATGATGGCTTCTCCCGCGCCCAGGGTGTGGGGAACGCCGTCAATGGTGATCCGGGCGGTTCCCTCCAAAATCATAGCCATGGCGTCGCCCTGGGCGGCGTGGGTACTGATGGCCTCGCCTGCGTCAAAGGCAAACAGGGTAATCCCCGCGCCGGGCTGCTGGGCCAGGGTCAGGCTGACAACCTTGCCCGGCTCGCAGTCCACCTGGCCGGACAGGGTAAAGGGCTGTGCATGCGGGACATTTTTAATAAGTGCATCCATGTGTCATTCCTCCTGATGGTTATAAAAGGGTGATCTGCAGCAGCTTGCAGCCCTCCGGCGCAGCCACCGCATGGGAAGTGCGGGCAGGGACAGCCAGACAGTCGCCGGACTGAAGGCGGCAGCTGCCGTCTCCCATGGAGACCTGAAGGGCTCCTTCCAGAACGCAGTAGAGGGTATCGCCGAAGTAGCACTCCTCACTGACGCTCTCCCCGTCGCCGAAGGCCAGCAGCGTCATCTGGCAGTGTTCCTGCCTGCTCATGGCCATGCTGACCACGCGGCCGGGCTGAATCTCAATCAGCCCGGCAAGCTGCCGGGGCTGCTGCGTGGGCAGATTGCGCAAAAAGTCCATCGCTCTTACCTCCTTGTGTGGTTTTGTCCCCAGCATACACCATTGTGCGCAGTCATTCCATTGCTATCGCAACAGCGGCCGAATTATACGTCCCTCTCCCTTGCGCCCGCGCAGAGTGAGACTGCCGCCTCCGGAGGCTGAAAATTTGCACAATGCCCAAAATACTTTGGAAATTCACCAGATAAGTTGTACTTTTTGCGTGGTTGTGCATGACTAACTCGGTGTGTTATAATGATCCGGCAATGCGCAGTGCACGGTGTATGGCAAATCTGACCGCCGCTGCGCAGTATTTTATGCGTATGAGTTAGTTTAATCTAACTATATTGGAAAGGAGAGAATTTTATCAGACCCCATCGATCTACCCTGATTCTTTCTGCCGTGCTGCTTGTATTGTCCTGCTGTTCGCTGTTTGTGGGCGTCATCGACCTGACGCCCGGCGATCTTCTGGCAGGGAATTTTGCGCAGCTGGAGATTTTCCTGATCTCCCGTCTGCCCCGCCTGCTGGCCATTTTGTGCACCGGCATCGGCATGAGCGTGGCAGGACTCATCATGCAGCAGCTTTGCAGCAACAAATTCGTGTCCCCCACCACCGGCGCCACCATCTCCTCGGCGCAGCTGGGCATATTGCTGGCACTGCTGTTCATGCCGTCTTCCACCCTGTGGAGCCGGGCCATCTTCGCCTTTGCCGCGGCGATCCTGGGCACCTGGATCTTTGTCTGGTTCATTCAGCGCATCCAGTTCAAGGACGTGGTGATGGTCCCGCTGGTGGGCATCATGTTCGGCAACGTCATCGGCGGCGTCACCAACTATCTGGCCTATAAGTACGAGATGACCCAGGCGCTGTCCTCCTGGCTGGTGGGCCACTTCTCCCTGGTGCTGAAAGGCCGGTACGAGATCGTCTGGCTGACGGTGCCGCTGGTGGTGCTGGCCTTCCTGTTCGCCAACCACTTCAACATCGTGGGTCTGGGCAGGGATTTCTCCAGGAATCTGGGTGTGCCGTATAATCTGGTGCTGTTTGCCGGACTCACCATTGCCGCCATGATCACCGCCAGCATCGTGGTGGTGGTCGGCTCCATCTCCTACATCGGACTGATCGTACCCAATGTGGTGGCCATGTACAAGGGGGATAAGATCCGTGGCACGCTGGTGGATACCGCCCTGTTCGGCGCCGTCTTCGTGTTGGTGTGCGATATGATCGGCCGGGTGGTGCTCTTCCCCTACGAGCTGCCCATTGAGCTGATCGTAGGCATTTTGGGGAGCCTGATCTTCATTGCCCTGCTGTTTTACCGGCTCAGGCACGGCCGGAAGGCCATCCGTCTGGGCAGCACTGGAGCAAACTGCTGCTCCGCCGTGCCCAGCCTGAAAGGAGGTGCAGACTCATGAACTCTGCCGCCATGCGCGCCAACCGGCGCAAGCTGCTGATCCTGGCAGCGCTGGTCCTTCTCTGCGCGGCCGGATACATGCTGGCGGAGGTGAACTTCTCCAACCCAAAGCTGTTTGCCTACGCCATGAAGCTCCGCACCCCCAAGCTCATGGTCATGCTCATCACCGCCTTTTCCATCGGCGGGGCCTCGCTGGTGTTCCAGTCTATTATCAACAGCACCATCGTAACCCCCTGCCTGCTGGGCATGAACTCCCTGTATACCCTCATCCACACGGCGGTGGTGTTCTTTCTGGGCTCTGCCAGCGTGGTGGCCTCCAACGCCAACTTGTCCTTTGCGGTGGATGTGGTGCTCATGGGCATTGCCGCCACGGTGATCTACGGCTGGATTTTCAGGAAGACCAGGCACAATGTGCTGTATGTGCTGCTGGTGGGCACGGTGCTGACCTCTCTTTTCGGCAGCATCCAGACCACCCTGACCCGGGTTATGGACCCCAACGAATATGACGCCCTGCTGAGCACCCTGGTGGCCAGCTTTAATAACATCAATTCCGAGATCATCGCCGTTTCCCTGATTCTTCTGGCAGCCGTCATCTTCGCCCTGCGAAAGGAACTGGCCCTGCTGGATGTGCTGACGCTGGGCAAGGCGCAGGCCGTCAACCTGGGCGTGGACTACGACCGCTGCATCCGCCGCCTGCTGCTGGGCGTGACGTTCTGCATTGCCGTGGCCACCGCCATGGTGGGGCCCGTCTCCTTTTTGGGGCTTATCATCGCCAATTTGTCCCGCCAGCTGCTGAAAACCTTCCGACACACCCAGCTGGTGCTGGGCTCGGCCCTGTTCGGCATGATCGTGCTGGTGGGCGGGCAGCTCATTGTGGAGCATGTGTATTCCTACTCCGTGCCGGTGAGCGTGTTCATCACCGTGGGCGGCGGACTCTATTTCCTCTATCTCCTGTTGACCAGAAAGAAGGTGTGACCATGCGTGTACAGCAATTGACCAAACAGTACGACGGAAAAACCGTGGTGGACGGCGTGTCCTTTACCATCCCCAGGGGGAAGGTGATCTCCCTGATCGGCCCCAACGGCGCGGGCAAATCCACCGTCATGGGCATGATCTCCCGGCTCATCGCCCACGACAGCGGGCTGGTGGACTTCGAGGGCAGGGACCTCGGCAAATGGAAGAGCAAGGAGCTGTCCAAGCGCCTTGCCATCCTGACTCAGTCCAACAACATTCAGATGAAGCTGACCGTGCGGGAGCTGGTGACCTTCGGACGCTTTCCCTATTCGGGCAGCCGGGTCACGGCGGAGGATGAGAAGATCATCGACCGGGCCATTTCCTACATGGAGCTGGAGGACTTCCAGGATCGCTTCATCGACGAGCTCTCCGGCGGCCAGCGGCAGCGGGCGCTGATCGCCATGGTCATCGCCCAGGATACCGACTATGTGCTGCTGGATGAGCCCACCAACAACCTGGATATCTACCACGCCACCAACATGATGAAAACCGTCCGGCGCCTTTGTGACGAGCTGGGCAAGACGGTGATTCTGGTGCTGCATGAGATCAATTACGCGGCATTCTATTCCGATTACATCTGTGCCTTCAAGGACGGAAAAATCGCCAAATTCGGCACGGTGGAAGAGGTGATGACCAAAGAGAACCTGTCCCGGATCTACCAGGTGGACTTCGAGATTCTGACCATTGCGGGCAAGCCCCTGTCCATCTACTATTGAACCCCCTGTTTTCAGTACTTTTCAGAAAAGGAGCAACCCAACATGAACCTGAAGAAGATGCTTTCTCTCGCCCTGGCCGGCGTGATGGCCCTGAGCCTCATGGCCTGCTCCGCCCAAAACAGCGGCAGCACCGGAGACTCCGGCAATGCGGGCAGCCAGACGGGCGGCGAAACGCAGAATACGTCCGTGACCATCACCGGCCTCAACGCCGGCAAGGAGCCGGTGGAAGTGGAGGTGCCGTACGATCCTCAGCGCATCGCCGTTTTGGACATGGCCGCGCTGGACATTCTGGACGCGCTGGGCGTCGGCGGCCGGGTGGTGGGCACCGCCGATACCAGCCTGGAGTATCTTCAGGATTACCTCCATGACGGCATCGCCGACCTGGGCACCATCAAGGAGGCGGATCTGGAGGCCGTCATGGCCTGCGAGCCGGATGTGATCTTCATCGGGGGGCGGCTGGCCTCCAGCTACGACGCCCTCAGCGAGATCGCGCCGGTGGTCTATCTTTCCACCGACACCGAGATCGGCGTGGTGGAGAGCGTACGCCGAAATGCCGCCGCCATTGCCTCCCTGTTTGGCCTGGAGGACAAGGTGGACCAACGGATGGCCGATTTTGACGCGCGGATTGCCGCCTTGCAGGCCGTCTCCGCCGGCAAGACCGCCATCGTGGGCATGTGCACCAGCGGCAGCTTCAATGTACTGGGCAATGACAGCCGCTGCTCCATGATCGGCCGGGAGATCGGCTTTACCAACATCGGTGTGAACACCGACATGGATACCTCCACCCACGGCAACGAGGCCTCCTTTGAATTCCTTGTGCAAAAGGCTCCGGACTACATCTTCGTGATGGACCGTGACGCGGCCATCGGCACGGACGGGGCGCAGCTGGCCCGGGACATCATGGAAAACCAGCTGGTCATGGGCACCGACGCCTACAAAAATGGCCACCTCGTCTACCTGGCCCACCCCGCCGTATGGTACACCGCCGAGGGCGGAATCACCGCTCTGGACATGATGCTGTCCGACCTGGAAAGCGTGCTGCTGCCTTCTTGATGCAAACCGGTCCCTTTCATCCGCCACAAACAAAACCGAATCAGCTCAAAGGACGGAGAATCCGCTTTGGATTCTCCGTCCCTGTCTGTGTTCAGCTGATAAAATTTTCACGGCTGAAAGAACCGCCTGCCGGGAGCGTATGGCCCCGTGCCGGATCGCACCGTTCCTGCGGAGGCCGGTTTTCCTGTCAGTCCCAGGTGTGAAATATGATCTCGCCAACCGTTTGCGGGTTCCAATAACGGATTTGTTCCAATTCTTCCGGGTTCAGCTCCCCGCACAGGCTGTGCCAGTCCTGATTCAGCTGGGCAGGGCTCAGGAAACGCACCGGCCCCTCCGGCGGTGGGAGCCACTTGGGCGGGCCGGCCGGAACGAATCCGCCGGAAGCGTCCTGCCGGGCAAAGGCCGCATAGGGATAGTGGATGTTCTGCAGGATGAAAACGGACTCATCCCATCTGCGCAGATTTGCAAACCAGAAGTTTCTCCCGGCGGTGTCCGTATCCACCTTCGTTACCGTCCCGCCGTTTTCCCCGGCCAGTGCATGGCACATCCGGCGGAACGCCTTCTCGTCCAGAAACGGAGGCGGCAGTGTGTTCGCGCTCCAAAATCCTGTAATTCCTCGGGGAAGCAGTGTCTGCCCGTCCGGACAGCTCTTGTGTTCCGGGCCAAGGATCTGTACAAATCCCTCTTCCCCCTCAAATCCGATCTTCTCCACATCACAGACTTCGTCCGCTTCCCGGTGCAGCGCCCGCTTTCTGAAATGTTCCCGGAAAGGATGTCCCGGCATAGCTCTGCGCTCCTTTCGCCGCATCTCCTCGGGCCCATTCAATCCCCGATGCCGATCAGCCCATACCCATGTTCCATGGCGGCATCACATACATGACCCAAGTCGGCCGCAAAGCTTCTGATCCTTTTGAAAGACACGCCATATCGTTGGATCACGCTGTTTTCTTCTGCGCCATGCTCCCCAAGCCATGTTACGACGGAATCCGAAAAAGCCCTGATTGCCGGAACCCGGTCCAGTTCGAGACAGGTGTCCCCGTATGGATCAAACCGGTAATAGCATGCATAGTGTTGGAACGCAGCCCGGAAGTCGTATAAGAATCTGCCTACCTCTTCCGGTTCTTCTGCCAGGCGATCTTTCGCGGCTTTTTCAGGCCCGGCCGACAGGAGCTCAAAGGCCTGCGCAATATCTTTGGCGGCAACAATGGAAAGGGACATGGTTTCGCCGTCTCCCCTCTTTATGATTCCTCAAACGGCAGCCTGATCGGATAAAAGTCCAGCACAAAGTGCTCCTCATCAATTTTTGTATTGGGATGACAGTCCGAGCGTCCAAAGGTCACATCCCCGATCTGGTGGGTGAAGTCCTCCGGGCAGCTGCCAAAGACGACATACTGACAGACGCAGTATTCCAGGTATCCGTTCTCGTCCGGCTCCAGCGGAGAGGTCTCGAAGGGCTTTTCAATATCCACTCCCAAGGAGTCCAGATACCGGTCCACCTCCGGATAGGCCGCCTTGACCCTGGCACAGTAGTTTTGGCAGTAGGCGCAATCACAGATGTTCTCCGGGCCGAGATTGCAGTAATAGGCCCTTGTTTTTTCAATATTAGGCTTCATCACGGCTTCTTCTCTCCCTTTTTTCCGCCCAAGAAATTCTTCAAAAATTGCACATAGTAGCCAAGGATGCCAAGCCCCAGCAGGAGAAAACCAACTCTTCTGAGCAGGCTTTGGCCCTCTATGACAAAGGACAGCAGAAAGAGACCGGCAATGGCGATGAGAAACACGAGGGATATGAGGGCGATGCAGAGGATTCGGGCGGGTCTGGAAAGTCGCTGCGACTGCGCCGCATCCAAGCAGCCCTGAAATAAAACGTCAAGCCACATCAATCCCCCGCCTCCTCACACCAAAAGCCAGTTCTGGCCATCCGGCATGGAGCGGAGACTCCCCGGTATCCGCTCCAGCACTTCCCCGGTATCAAAATCCCGCACCAGGACCTCCTCCCGGTAGTCCGGGTCCTCGTACCAGACTGTGGTGTACAGCCTGTTTCCGTCCAGAAACGCGAAATACTCATTCTCCTCCACCGCAAAATCCCGGCGTTCCGGCCAGAGAAGTTGAATCCTGTTATTATGCCCTGACCGTATCAGCATGAGGGGCGGAGTTTCCAGCATCAGATTGCAGCAGTCATCTGCAATGGAGAGAGGCAACACCGCCAGTTGCTCAGTAGTACCGTTCGTCTCGTGGAAGGCAAGGATATGGATTTCTCCTTTCGGGAAGTCCACCAGCAGCAGTACCACTTGACCATCGTGGTACGCCGGTCTGCCCAGGTACTGCCCAGGCTTTGCGCACACCGGCTCATAGACCGTGCCCTCCGGGCGGCGGGCCAGGACAAGCCGGTTTCTCCGGATGGGATGACCACTGTGAAAAGTATCCTCCGCCTCGTGCAGATCACCGCTGGCATAGTCAGTGCCCCAGTACCATTCGCTGCTGCCAGCCAGCGGCTCTAGATTGGTGATCCCGTTTGTGACGATGCGTTTCATGTTCTGCCCTCCCCGGCCGTGTCTTGATTTGGTGCTGAGATTATAGCACAGCGAAGGAAGGAAGCCCATAAATATTCTCTTAAGTTTTCTTAATCTTCAGAAGCAAAACTGCCTCTTTTTGTTTCCGGTCCCCCAATTCCTGCGCCGCGGAGGGAGCGCCGCTCACCGGGCCCCGGCGGGCTTCGGCGCCGGGCGGATGAAGAACACCGCCATGCCGGAGAGGATGAGGACGATCCCCGCCAGCTGCTCCGGCGCCACGGTCTCCCGGAGGAGCAGCCGGGCCAGAATACACGTGCCGATGGGCTCGCCCAGGATGCTCATGGTCACGGCGGAGGCGGGCACGCTCCGCAGCAGCAGGTTGAACACGAACTGCCCGCCGATGGTGGAGATGACGGCCAGGCCCGCAAAGGCCAGCCACGTTCCGGCGGCGTAGCCCCGGAGGGCCTCCCCCCGCAGCAGGATGTAAGCAAGAAGGAGCCCCGCGCTGAACAGGTAGCTGAGGGCGGAGTAGGTGACGGCACTCAGCTCTTTCCGTGCCCGCTCCCCCACGAAGAAGTAGAGGGAGATGACCCCGGCGGCCACGAAGGCCAGCACGTCCCCCAGCAGGCTCTCCCCGCTGATGCGCAGGTCGCCGGAGCCGATGACCACGCTGCCGCACAGGGCGATGCCGCAGCCGGCCAGGGCGGCAGGCCGGACCCGCCTGCCGCCGGCGAACCGGTCCAGGGCCAGGGAGAACAGAGGCTGCATGGACACCAGCACCGTGGAGCTGGCCACGGAGGTAAAGCGCAGGGACTCGAACCAGAGCATGTAGTGCAGCGCCAAAAACGCCCCTGCCAGGAGGATTTTCCCCCACTGGTCTGGGCGGATGGTCCGCAGCTCCCGGCGGCTTTCATCCCGCAGCACCAGGGCCGGCACAAGCACCGCGCCGGCCAGAAGCAGCCGGTAAAAGGCGGTGACGGAGGACGGAGCGTCCGCCGCCTTGACAAAAATAGCGGATGTGGACAGCGCAAAGACGCCGCCGAACAAAATCAGACAGGTTCTGGAATTCATAGAGGCCTCCGGCATTCACGGTTGGAATCGGTTTGTACGCTGTCTATCATACCGTCTCCGCCCCATGCAGGCAAGTCCCATCTTTGCTTTTGCCCCGCCCTCCGGGACTTTTTCTCCCGCCCGGGGCCCCGGGTCCGGCATCCCGGACCCGGGCGTTTTTTCCGGAAGTCTCCGCCCTTCAGCACTCCGGTGTGGCGGCGTCCTCCCTTGTGCACTGGACGGTGCCGTGGGGATGGCGGGGCGGCGCGTAGACGGAGGAGAGCTTCAGCGGGCACGGGCCGGTATTGCAGATGTTGTGCCAGGTACCCGCCGGCACAAAGACGGCGTCCCCCTCACACAGGCAGCACCGGATGTCCAGGTTGTCCCGGCACGAGCCCATGCAGACCTTCGCCTGTCCGCTCTCCACCCGGATCACCTGCTCCGTGTCGGGATGCATCTCCAGTCCGATCTCGCCCCGGGGCGGAATGCACATGAGGGTCATCTGCAAATGACACCCCGTCCAAAGCGCGGTGCGGAAGTTCCGGTTCTGCCGGGCCGCGCAGGGAATGTTGGCGGAAAAGGGATCGGCGCCGTGGTCGGACGTGCAGGCGCCGCCCCACGCTCCGCAGGGATGAGAGTCCATATCGTTCGCTCCTTTTCATGGTGGATACTCCATTGTATGCCCGCTGGCGCCGGGGGTGCGCCGCGGCCGCGGCGCATATTTTCCGCCGCTTGGGTCAGGCTATGGGAAAAGGAGGGAGCCGCATGCAGTTTCTGACACTGTGCCTTACGACTCTGGGGTCATTCGGGGCGCTTTTTCTGGCAGCCAAGCTGATCGGCCACAAACAGCTGGCGCAGCTGGATTTCTTCGACTATATCACCGGCATCACCATCGGCTCTATCGCCGCGGAGATGGCCACGGAGCCGGAGGAGCCCTGGCGGCCGCTGACCGCCATGCTGCTCTACGGCGGCATCACCCTGGCGCTGAGCGTCATCACCAACAAGTTTCCGCGGACCCGCCGTTACTTCTACGGCACGTCCACCGTGCTGCTGGATCGGGGGAAGCTGTACCGGGAGAACCTGAAAAAGGCCAAGCTGGACCTGAACGAATTTCTCGTCATGTGCCGCCAGCAGGGGTACTTCGATCTGACCGCCATCGAAACCGCGGTCTTTGAGTACAACGGCCATCTGACCATTCTTCCGGTCAGCGGCCGGCGGCCCGCCACGCCCGAGGACCTGAATCTTGCGCCAAAGCAGGAACAGCGGTTTGCCGAGGTCATCCTGGACGGGCAGGTCCAGGCGCGGCACCTGCGGGAGCTGGGCGTGGACCAGACTTGGCTGGAACGGCAGCTCCAGTCCCGGGGCATCTCCTCTCCCCGGGACGTGTTCCTGGCGGTGTGTGACCGGGACAAGCACCTGGTGGTCTATAAAAACAGCCCCAAGGGCACGGCGGGACCGGGAAAATAGAGCAAAGCAAAACCATCCGCGCGAATGTTGCGCGGATGGTTTTTTCACAGTTCTTCTTTTCGGGCAGCCCCAGGGTCATCAGACGGTTCCGTGCCGGATGTGCTTTTCCCTGTACAGGGCGCTGTCCGCCCGGGCCAGGGCCGACTCCAAAGACTCCCCGGTCCCCACATGGGCCATGCCCACGGAGATCCCCGTCCAGGCCGGCTCTCCGGTGCCGGCTTCCTCCACCCGCCGCCCCAGGCGGTGCATGAACTCCCCGGCCTTTCCCTCCGTGTCAAAGCCGCTGCAAAGGATCAAAAACTCATCGCCGCCCATGCGGCAGACCAGGTCGGACGAGCGCACCGTGGACTCCAGTACGCCGGCGATCTTCTCCAGCACATGGTTCCCCGCCACATGGCCGTGCACGTCGTTGATCTGCTTGAAGCGATCCACGTCCACGATGAACAGCCACGCGTTGTCCCGGTCCCACCGCTGGTAATACCGGCGGAAGGTGCGCAGGTTGATCAGGCCCGTCAGGCTGTCCCTCTCCGCCAGAACCGTCAGCTCCTCGATTTTCTCCCGGGACTCCTTCACCTGCTCGGACAGGGTCTTGGGATAGTACTCCCCGTCCATCTGGTCCAGGTTGGGGATGGACTGGTGGATGTGTACCGCCCGCCATCGGTCCCCCGTCCGGCGGTAGACAATGGAAAAGCGGCTGTCCATGTCGATTTTCACCTTGCGGTCCTCGCTCTCCCACCAGATGCACAGCCCGCCGTAAACCAAGCTCACATCCGGGGAGATCTCCGACTGATCGCACCAGAAGTCCCGGAACTGGAACTGGATGTTCTGGCGCTCCGCCACCTCCTGGCACAGTGCGGCGGCAAAGTCGGAGCGTTTTCTGTAAAATTCATGCCGGCCCGTGCCGATGATGACGCACGACGGGTCCAGGAGTTCCTCCATGGCCCGGAGGCCGGTTTCCTCCTCGCCGGTAAAATAAATATTCCAAAGCTCTCTTGTCAGCTTGCAAAGATCGTCCATTGCCCGTATCCCCGTCAACCGTTCTGGATTTTCTCCGGCGCACGCCGGGCGCCCCGGGCCAGACGGCCCGCAGGTTCTTCCAGTCTACAGGACAAACGCCCCCCTGTCAACGCCGCCGCGAAATTTCTCCCTTGCGCTTTTCCCAAACTATGATATACTGTCCACAGTTTAAAAATAAACCATCCGGCGGTGACACTATGCAAGACAACCCCCAAGCCATCGGGCGCATCACCCGGTGCTTCGCCCAATTTGCCGTACTCCACAGAACCTATCTGGAATTTTGCCGCAAGGCCCTCTCCGACGACGGTCTCTCCCGCACGGAGATCGGGCTGCTGCTGGCACTGACGGAAAACTGCAACGCCGCCAACGACCTGTGCCGGGCGCTGCCCCTGAGCAAGGGCATGGTCAGCCAGGCCCTGGCCGCCCTGCAGAAAAAGGAGCTGCTGGTCATCGACCGCTCCCCGGAGGACCGGCGGGTCCATCCCATCTCCCTCACCCCCCGGGGCGAGGCGGTGGTGCAGCGGCTGGAGCGGGCGGCTTCCGCCTTTCTCGCGCGCATGATGCAGGGCGTGGAGGAGTCGGAGATGGCCCGGGCGGAGGACACCATGAAAAAGATCCAGCAGAACATGGAGCAGATCAAGGGCACCCTGTGAGCCGTTCCGGACCGGGGTACGCAAAAGGCACGGCCAGGCCGTGCCTTTTTTATCGCTCCTCCCCGGCGCGGGTCAGACGCACCCGGGAGGACAGAAAGTCCCCCAGCTCCTCCGGCCGTCCCCGGGCCAGATCGGACTTGAGGAGCACCTCCTCCGTCTCCCTGCCCACCAGCAAAAAGAGCGTCCGGGTCTCCACCACCTCCATCAGGGCGTCGTAGCCCAGGCGCGTCACGGATTCGCCGGACTGCCACACGATTCCCCGACTCTCCAGCATCACCCGGACGCCCACGTCCCGCTCTGCCCGCCACGCCGCGGCCAGACGCCGGGCCTGCCGCTGGGCCGGATGCTTCGCCCGGGCCGCTGCCGCCGCGCCCACGGCCAGACCTGCCATCCCCAGCGGCGCCAGAGCGCCCATGGTCTGGGGCCGGATCAGGGCTCCGGCGCACAGCAGCGCCCCCAGCCACAGACTCAGCAGCCCCAAAAGACGCCTGCGGCACACCCACAGCCCCATGACGCCCATGCCCAGGGGGAACAGCCCCCCGATGGCCGCCCAGAACATCTGCCCCGGCCGCAGCAGCGCCGGCAGCACCAGTGCAAGCCCCACCAGGAAATCCAGCAAAGACAGCGCCGTCCACCGTCTCCGCCCCGGCAGGCCGGAGCGGTGCCGGACGGTGCGCGCGGCATCCAGGGCCGCCCGTACCTGATGCACCGCCGGCTGCCCTCCGCCGCTGCCCGGCCGGAATTCATACCGCGGCGCGGCCGTTTCCCAATCCATCGGCCCACCTCCTCCCCCTTCCAGACGGCTCCGCCGCCCCGAAGCTCTCTTAAGTTTTCTAAAGATTTTCCCGGATGGGCCCGGCGGGGTTTGACGGCGCGGGGGAATTTGTTATAATGGTGCCCACCAGCGGCCGCCGGACGGCGGAACGCATACAAAGGAGGGCTTTTTATGAACGCTTCCATTCTCATCGCCGAGGACGACGCGGATATCCGGGGCCTTTTGAAGCTCTACCTGGAGGGGGAGGGCTTTTCCGTGCTGGAGGCATCCGACGGGGCCGAGGCTCTGCGCCTGGCCCGGGAGCACACGCCGGACATGGCGGTGCTGGACGTGATGATGCCCCAGATGGACGGCTTCACCCTGACCCGCACTCTGCGCAAGTACAGCGACATCCCCATTTTGATCCTCTCGGCCAAGAGCCAGGACAACGACAAGATTCTGGGACTGAACCTGGGGGCCGACGACTACATCGCAAAGCCCTTCAACCCGGTGGAGATCGTGGCCCGGGTGAAGGCCCAGCTGCGGCGGGCGGAGCGGACGGGCAGCAGCGTCCTCACCGTGCGGGATCTGACGCTGGACACGGCCAGCTTCCAGCTGACCAAGGACGGCCGCCCCATCCTGCTCACGCCCATGGAGTACAAGATCCTGGCCATGCTCATGCGCTCCCCCGGACGGATCTTCACCAAGATCCAGCTCTACGAGGGGGCCATCGGCACCTACTTCGAAGGGGACGACAACACCATGATGGTGCACATCTCCAAGCTGCGGGAGAAGATCGAGGACGACCCCAAGAACCCCCGGCACATCATCACCGTGAGAGGACTGGGCTACAAAATTGAAAAATAAGCCGCTGCGCGGGAGCCTGTTCGGGCTTCTGGCCAAAAACTACCTGCTCTTCACACTGACGCTGCTGGCCATTGTGGGCAGCGTGTTTGCCCTGTGGAACATGTGGCTGACGGGGCTTTACCGCCCGGCGGACTGGGCGGCGCTGCTGGCGGACGACGCCCTGGTCCAGGGGTACTACGACCACCTCACCCGGTACCTGGGCCGCACGGGCAGTGCCTTTGCGGTCTACGACGCCCAGGGAGCGCTGGTGTACGCCTCCACCGGGGACTTCGACCCAGCCTATACCCTCCAGGAGCTGGACTGCGTGGGCGTCTACAGCGCCGACACCATGATCAGCGAATACGACATCCGGGAGGACGACGGCACGGTGCGCCACCTGTTCATCCGCCACCGGTACGACGATTACGGCGCCGCCCTGGAGGACATCATGGTGCTCAGCCAGGACTACCGGGTGGTGTTCGGCGGCTTCGGCGACGGGCGGCGGGCCTACACGCCCCGGGAGTTCCAGCTGCTCTCCGGCACCCGCTATCCCGCCTCCCGCCTGTTCCGCAGCGACTTCACCTCCTCGTCGGGCCAGGCGCTGACGCTGCTGCTGCGGGACGCGGTGGTGGACGAGGACGCCTACTTCCGCCGCTACAACGCCTCCTGGCGCATCTGGCTTTTGGTGATTCCCCTGTACCTGGCGGACGCGGGCGTGTTTATCTGGTGGCTGAAAAACAAGATCGGCCGCCCGCTGCGGCGGCTCAACGACGCGGTGGCCGCCCAGTCGGCGGGCCGGATCAGCCGGGTGGGGGACTGCGGCGGCACCTGGGAGATCCGGCGGATCGGCGAGAGCTTCGACCGCTTTTCCGACCGTCTGGCCCAGAGCGAGGCGGAGCGGCGGCGGCTGGACGAGGGCCGTCAGAAGCTCATCGCGGACATCTCCCACGACCTCAAGACCCCCATCACCGTCATCGCCGGCTACATTGACGCCATCTGCGACGGCAAGGTGCCTCCCCAGGAGACGGAGCGGTACCTGCGGGCCATCCAGGGCAAGGCCCGGACCCTGACGGCCCTGGTGGACGCGTTCCACGAGTACAGCAAGGTAGAGCACCCGGAGTACGTGCTCCACCCCCGCCCCACGGACCTGGCGGAGTTTCTGCGGGAATACCTGGCGGCCAAGTACGACGAGATCGACCTGGCCGGCTTTTCCCTCAGCATCTCCATTCCGGACCAGCCCGTCTTCTGCGCTCTGGACGCCCTGCAGTTTGGCCGGGTGCTGGACAACCTGCTCTCCAACGCCCTGCGCCACAACCGGCTGGGCACCGTGCTCTACTTCGACCTGGAGACCGGCGGCGGCACGGCGCTGGTGCGCATAGGCGACAACGGCGCCGGCATCCCGCCCGACCGGGCCAAACGGATCTTCGAGCCTTTCGTGGTGGGCAGCGACGCCCGCACCGGCGGCGGCAGCGGCCTGGGCCTGGCCATCACCCGGCGCATCATGGAAAAGCACGGAGGCACCATCGCCCTGGCCGCCCGGCCGGCGCCGGGCCGGAGCACGGAGTTTCTCCTGCGCCTGCCCCTGTGCCCCCGTCCGGAGGGCCCGTAACAGGCAAAAAAGGGACGGCATGGCCAAGCCATGCCGTCCCTTTCCCCGTTCACGCTCCGTCAGCCCTCGATCAGCGCACCGCTCCAGTCGTAGGTGTCGGTCCAGGTCCGCTCCCCGATAAAGTGCACCCGCTCCGTGACGGTTCCCCGGGTCCGGTGCTCATAGCGGATCTCAAATTGCAGGAAAATGGTCTTCCCCTCCCACTGGGCGCTCTGGGTGCCCCGGACGGCCTCAATGGACGTGATGTCGTCTTTTTCGGCAGAGCCGTCCAGATAGCGCTGCACCAGCTCCTCGCGGTACTTGTCAAAGATGAAGGTGGCGTATCCGCCGGCACAGGCCGCCGCGTCCCAATCCACCGGCAGGCTGCGGATGCACAGATACCCGGCAGTGATCCCTCCCAGCAGGAGCATGGCCGCCGCGAAGGCAATGACAAAGCCCTTGCGGAAGGCGCTTTTCCTGCCCCGTTTCCAGGCGGACGACGCCGCCCGGGCAATGGTTTCGTCCCGGACCTGGGGATGCGCGGTGTCCAGGGCCTCCTCCATGAGCCGCAGCTCCCGCCGGCACCCGTCGCACACCCGCAGGTGGTCTTCCACCACGCGCCGGCTCTCCTGGCTGCACACGCCGTCATGGTACAGGGGAAGCAGGTCCCGGACCACTTCACAGTCCGCTTTCATCCAAATCCCTCCTCAGCTTTGTTTTCGCACGGTAGAAGATCACCCGGGCCCAGCCCTCCGTTTTCCCGAACAGCTCTCCGATCTGGGAAAAGGGCAGCTCCCCGAACACCCGCAGGGAGAACACCTCTTTATAAGGCTCGCTGAGCCCGTGGAGCAGCACATGGAGCTTCCGGGCGGTCTCCCGGTCCGCCAGTGCGCTCTCCAGCTCCGGCGCCGTCCGGTCCGGCAGATCGGCGTCCGCCTCCGGGGCCCGGCGGCGCTGCTTTTTCACCGCAGTGAAATAGGTGTTTTTCGCGATCTGACAAAGCCAGACGTACATCTGGCAGGTTCCGTCAAACCGGTCCATGTGCATCATGGCCTTGTAAAAAGCCTCCTGGGTCACTTCCTCCGCCACGGCCCCGTTCCGGCACAGGGAGAACACATACTTGTACACAGTTTGGAAGTGCTCCGTGTAGATGGCCTCAAAGTCCGCCATGGCATCACCCCCCGCACCTGTAAGACTGCGCCGGCGGAAAAACGTTTCAGCTTCTTTTCAAAAACATACCATATTTTTCTCCCGCCGCACAGCCCCCGCGCCCCCGGAAAGTCTCCGGGGGCGCTTTTCTGTACGTTTCCTTTCCAAATCTTAAACCGGCCTATATGGCGTTTAAAGCCTGGGCCGCTATGATAGCCCACAGAAAGGAGGCGCGAGGCATGAACGAAACGGATCTTCGCAGCCGGCCCATTATCGAGGTGAAAAACATCCGCAAGGAGTATCCCATCGGCGACGAGACGGTGGTGGCCCTCAAGCGCATCAACCTGAACGTCATGCGGGGAGAGATCTGCTGCATCTTCGGCACCTCCGGCTCCGGCAAGAGCACGCTGCTCAACCAGCTGGCCGGCATGGAAAAGCCCACCCGGGGCGAGGTGCGCATCGGCGGGGTACCCATCTCCCGGCTGAGCGAAAACCAGCTGGCGTCCTTCCGGCAAAAGCACCTGGGCTTCGTGTTCCAGTCCTACAACCTGCTGCCGGGCCTGACCGCCACGGAGAACGTGGCTCTGCCCCTGCTGTTCCGGGGGGTGTCCCGGCCGGAGCGGGAGGCGGCGGCCCGGAAGCTGCTGGCCCGGGTGGGCCTTTCCCACCGGCTGGACCACTTCCCCCGGCAGATGTCCGGCGGACAGCAGCAGCGGGCGGGCATCGCCCGGGCCTTCATTGCCCGGCCGGACGTGGTGTTCGCCGACGAGCCCACCGGCAACCTGGACTCGAAAACCACCGTGGAGATCATGGAGATGATCTGCACCTTTGCCCGGGACTACCACCAGACCATCATTCTCGTCACCCACGACCCGGAGATGGCCTCCTACGCCGACCGGATCGTCACGCTCATTGACGGCGAGATCGTCTCAAACAAAGTCAACAAAAAGGAGAGAACCCACCCATGAACAAGCGACTCATTCACAGCGCCTGCGCGCTCTTCGCGATCCTGGCACTGCTCACCGCCGCCCTGCCCGCCGCCCGGGCCGAGGGTGGAACCCTGTTTGTCACCGGCTACACGGTCACCGTGGGGGACAAGCCCGCCTCCCGGCTGGAAAAGGGCGCCACGGCCACCATCACCGTCTCCGTCAAGGACACCAGCGACGGCAGCGGCACCTCCAGCCCAGGCACCCTGGACATCACCAAGCTGGACGACAGCTTCTCCGGCGGCACCATCTCCGTCGCCAAGACCTCCCCGGACGGGGCACCGCTGGTCTATGCGGTCACCGTCTCCGGCGTCCAGTACAAGGGCACGGGCCAGGTCCTGCGGCTCCAGGTGGGCCGCGCCGGTGAGCCGGAGACCTACCAGACCCTGGACGTGACCATTACGGAGGCCCAGCCCTACGACCCGTCGGCCACGCCCAAGCGGGACTACGACGAGCCCAAGGAGCCCGCCCCCGCCCCCATGGTGCTGGTGTCCCGCAGCGAGATGGCCAAGCCCATCGAGGCCGGTCAGGAGATCGAGCTGGACGTGACCTTCCGCAATCTCAGCCCCATCCGGCTCAAGTCCCCGGTGGTGACCTTCACCCCCTCGGACGCCCTCACCATCTCCGGCGGCACCACGTCCTTCGTCTTGGGGGACATCGCCGCCAAGCAGAGCGCCACGCTGACCATCCACGTCAAGGCCGCCAGCGCCATTCCCTCCCCCGCCCAGTCCCTGGGGGTGGAGATGAAGTTCAACTACAACAACAACGTCTCCACGGTCCAGGGCAGCATCACCGACAAGATCGCCATTCCCGCCCTGGGCCGGGAGAACACCCCCCAGCCGGTGGTGGTGGTCACCCGCTCGCCCATGGAAAAGCCCATCAGTCCCGACGAGACCCGGGAGGTGACCATCACTTTCAAGAATACCAGCACCTCCCGTCTGGTGTCCCCGGTGGCCACGGTGGCCCCCTCGGACTCCCTGCTCATTCTCAACGACACCTCCACCTTCGTCCTGGGGGACATCGCCCCCGGCGGCAGCCGGAGCATCAGCGTGCAGGTGAAGGCCCTCAAGGAGATCGCCTCCACCAACCAGTCCCTCAGCGCCGAGCTCAAGTACAGCTACGAAAGCGGCGGCATGCTCACCCAGGCCACCGCCTCCGACCGGGTCAACCTCTCCGCCGTGGTGCCCTCCAAGGCGGACACCCCGGTGCCCAACATCGTCATCCGCAGCTTCACCTACGGCGACGGCTCCGTGGCGGCGGGCAGCAGCTTCCCCCTGCGCTTTTCCTTTGAAAATACCGGCACCGTGAAAATCGAGAACATCGTGGTCACCGTGGACGGCGGCGAGAACTTCACCGTGGACGGCGGCACCAACACCTTCTATTATAAGTCCCTCTCCGCCGGCGGCGCTCAGACCCAGGAGGTGCCCATGCGGGCGGTGCCCAGCGGCAAAAGCGGCGCCCAGAGCATGGGGGTGGGATTCAAATATGAGTACCTGGACGGGGACAAGCGCACCGCCGCCAGCTCCGATATCCGCATCTCCGTCCCCATCTACCAGCCCGACCGGTTCCAGATCAACGCCCCGGTGGTCCCGGAGACCGTGAACGTGGGCGAGGAGGCGGAGGTCACCATGGCCTACGTGAACAAGGGCAAGGACGACATCTCCAACGTGGAGGCCACGGTGGAGGGCGACGGGGTGGAGACTCCCGCCCGCACCCAGTACCTGGGCAACATCACCGCCGGCACCAGCGGCTCCATCGGCTTCGCTCTCTCCCCCACCCAGGCAGGGCCTGTGGACGTGGTGCTGAAGATCTCCTACGAAAACGCGGACCAGCAGATCCAGGTCAAGACGTTCCCCGTCACCCTCCGGGCCGAGGAGCTGCCGCCCCCCGACGACTTCGGCGGCGAGGAGATGATGGCCGAGGAGAGCGGCCTGCCCTGGCTGTGGATCGGCCTTGGCGCCGCGGCGGTGATCGCCATCGTGGTCGTTGTGGTGATCCGGCGGAAAAAGCGGGCCGGGACCGACGACGAGGGCTGGACGGACTGGGCAGACGAAACGCCCGACGGCGCGGCGGACAGTGCGGAAAACGAGGCCGGGAAAGAGAGCTGACCCATGAGCAAAAACGACATCTTCCGCATGTGCGTGCAAAACCTCCTGCGCCGCAAGTCCCGCACCTTTTTGACGGTGCTGGGCGTTCTGATCGGCTGCTGTTCCATCGTCATCATGGTATCCCTGGGCATCGGCATGAAGGAGTCCCAGGACCGGCTCCTGGCCCAGATGGGCGATCTGACCATCATCACCGTCAGCGCCCCCCAGGGGGGCCGGGGCAAGACGAAGCTGGACGATCCCCTGGTCAAGAATCTGCGCACCATCTACGGGGTGGAGGCCGTCACCCCCAAGCAGACCCTGGAGGCGGACAGCATCCGCCTGGTCACCGGCACCGGCAAGCGCTATGTGTCCGAGTGGACCACGGTGGTGGGATTGGACACGGAGGCCATGGACCAGATGGGCTACCAGCTCATCGACGGCACCGCCGTCCGCCGCAGCGGCGACGTAATCGCCGGGCAGTACCTGGCCTACGGCTTCAAGGACACCCTGCGTCCCGAAGGCCGGAACATGATCGACCGCTGGGGCGGTGAGCTGGATCTGGGCGGCACGGAATCCAACCTGCCGGACCCCTACTTCAACCCCCTGAACCAGGACTACACCCTGGAGGTGGAGCTCCAGGGGAGCAAATTCTCCGTGCCCGTCCACGCCACCGGCGTTTCCAAGGAGGACTACTCCAAGGGGGCGGAGACCTCCGACGGCATCATCATGAGCCTCTCGGACCTGAAAAAGCTGCTGGAAAAGGCCCCGGGCGTCAAGAAGAAGCTCTCCTACGACTCCGTGCTGGTGAAGGTCACCGACATCTCGGCGGTGGAGCGGGTGGAGGGCGAGATCAAGGCCATGGGGTACAACACCGAGTCCATGGAGAGCATCCGCAAGCCCATGGAGAAGGAGGCCCAGCAAAAGCAGATGATGCTGGGAGGCCTGGGCGCCATCTCGCTGTTCGTGGCGGCCCTGGGCATCACCAACACCATGATTATGTCCATCTCCGAGCGCACCCGGGAGATCGGCATCATGAAGGCCCTGGGCTGCTACGTGACGGACATCCGGATTCTCTTTTTGTCGGAGGCCGGGGCCATCGGCCTCATCGGCGGCCTTATCGGCTGCATCATCAGCTTCTGCGCCTCCGTCATCATCAACCTGATATCCCTGGGGGTATCGCCGGACAACCTGCTGCCCGCCCTGCTGGGCGGCGAGGGCGTCAGCCGGGTCTCCGTGATTCCCTGGTGGCTGCTGCTCTTTGCGGTGGTGTTTTCCGTGTTCATCGGCCTGGGCTCTGGCTACTACCCGGCCAACAAGGCCGTTGGGATTCCGGCCCTGGAGGCCATCAAAAGCGAGTGAAATCGCCCGCCGGGGAAGGACAACGTCCTTCCCCGGTTTTTTTCGTCCGCAGACGCAAAAAAGGGCGCCCGGCGGCGAAACAGGGAAAAAGCGGTTGCATCCTCGGCACGTCCATAGTACAATGGTAGGGCCCGGCGCATTGGCGCTTTAAATGCATAGAGTCTCCCCATTCCGGGCGGCCGGATTTCCCGGCACCATCACTTAGGAGGCATGTTTCATGGAATTCATCGTCCAGCTCATCTCCCGGGCCTACGGCCTTTTGTGGGGCGATCTCATTACGCTGCCCCTGCCCGGCGGCGGCAGCGTGGGGCTTTCCCTGCTGGTGCTGCTGCTGATCCCCACGGGCGTTTTCTTCACCCTCCGCACCCGCTTTCTCCCGGTGCGATTGTTTCCGGAAATGCTCCGGCTGACGGTGGAAAAGCGGGGCACCGACGGCAGCGCCATCTCAGGTCTCCAGGCCCTCATCATCTCCACGGCCACCCGGGTGGGCATGGGCAACCTGATCGGCGTGGTGGCGGCCATCTCCGCCGGCGGTGCCGGGGCCGTGTTCTGGATGTGGCTCTCGGCCCTCATCGGCTCGTCCACCGCCTTTGTGGAGGCCACGCTGGCCCAGCTGCACAAGCAGCCCGATCCCCTGTACGGAGGCTACCGGGGCGGCCCCGCCTACTATATCCACGATTTTCTGGCCAAGGGCCGCCGCAAGTCCCTCATCGCCGTGCTCTTCGCCGTCTCGGGCCTCATCTGCTGGTGCGGCATCAGCCAGGTCATCAGCAACTCCGTTTCCTCCGCGTTCTACAACGCCTTCTCCGTGCCGCCCCTCTATACCACCGTGGCGCTGGTGGCGGTGGCCGCCGTCATCGTACTGCGGAAAAACGCCACGGTGAAGGTGCTGGACGTGCTGGTGCCCATCATGGCCGGGTGCTACTTTCTCATGACCATCTTCCTGATCGTGAAAAACGCCGCGCTGCTGCCGGCCGTGTTCTCCCAGATCTTCGAGGAGGCCTTCGGCATCCGCCAGGCGGTGGCCGGCGGCTTCGGCGCCGTGCTGATGCAGGGGGTCAAGCGGGGGCTTTTCTCCAATGAGGCCGGCTCCGGCTCCGCCCCCTGCGCGGCTGCCGCGGCGGATATCTCCCACCCGGCCAAGGCGGGACTTTTGCAGGCCTTCGGCGTGTTTCTGGACACCATCGTCATCTGCTCGTGCACGGCCATGATCATGCTGCTGACTCCGGCGGAGAAGATCGCGGGCCTTTCCGGCATGGACCTGCTCCAGACGGCCATGGACTACCACCTGGGCTCCTTCGGCGTGGTGTTCATCGCGCTGATCTTGCTGCTGTTCAGCTTCTCCACCTTCATCGGCGTGCTGTTCTACGCCCGGTCCAACGTGGCCTACCTCTTCGGGGACAACTGGGCCTCTCAGACAGCTTACAAGGTTCTGGCCCTGGGCATGCTCTTTGTGGGAGGCCTGGCCGCCTACACCTTCGTATGGGACCTGGGCGACGTGGGCATCGGTCTGATGACCGTGTTCAACATCGCGGTGATCCTGCCCATGTCCCGGGAGGCCCTGGCCTCTTTGCGGGAATACGAGTCCCTGCGCCGCCGCTGACGGCATCCCCTGCGGCAAACAAAAAATCACAGCTCTTTCGAGCTGTGATTTTTTCTTATCTCCGGCCTCCGAAGCCGCCGCGGCTGCCGCCGCCCCGGAAACCGCCGCCGCGACTGCCGCCGAAGCCCCGGCCAAAGCTGCCGCCTCCGCCGAAACTGCCCCGGCTGCCGCCGAAGCCTCTGCCGAAGCTGCCGCCGCCTCCGAAGCTGCCCCGGCTGCCGCCGAAGCCCCCGCCGAAGCTGCCGCCTCCGAAACCGCCGCCGCGGCTGCCGCCGGTGGGCGGACGGCGGGGCGGCTGGTTGGATCTGGGGGGACGGGGCGGGCGGGGCCGCCTGGGCGGTCTGGGCCGCCGGGGCCGTCCCCAGAAGATGGGATAGTAGAGCACGGTGGGCCGTCCCATGCCGGGCCGCAGGTACCGGCGGCGGTAACGGCTGTAGCGCACGCCGTCCAGGATGACCCAGACCACCACCAGCACCACCAGCATGGCCGCCACTTCCGCCGCCACCGCGCCGGGGGCGGGAGGCAGGTACCCGGCCGCCTGGGTGTAGTAGCCGTCCCCGGCGGAGTAAGTCTCCCGGACGGCGGGGATGTAGTTCTCCCGGACGGATACGCCGTAGAAGTCAGCGAACCACTGGAAGTAGGCGTCCGCCGTCTTGCGCACGGCAGCGTCATAGTCCCCGGCGGCGAAATCCTGCTCCATGTTGGCATAGAGCAGGCTGGTCAGCTCCTGGCCGTAGTTATAAAGTCCGTCTCCGCCGGAGACGCCGTAGTCTCCCGGCAATCCGCTCTGGGACACGTCGTCCAGCGTCAGCACCAGCACCAGGCCGTTGTTGCGCTCCCGGGAGCCCACGCCGTACTCGTTGCCCAGATCGGTGGCGTAATCCACAATATCCTCCCCGTCGGTGGTGAACACGGTCTGCACCATCAGCTGGGCGCCGGTCTGGGCGAAGAGGGAGGCGTTCATGGCGTCGATGTGGGCCATGGTCTCATCGGAGAGCACTCCGGCATAGTCGTACACATAGGTATAGGTGCCCACAATGGCGGTGGAGGGAGCCTGTCTGGTATCGGGCGCCCGGAGCGTGCCCAAGAGGATGCCCACTCCAATGGCCAGCACCATGATGACCGCCGCCACCGGGCGTTTTTGCAATGCTTTCATCGTTTTCCCTTTCCCGCGGGGTCAGCTCAGGTGCGCAGCTCCAGGAGCTTTTGCTTGAGCTCGCCCTCGATTCTGCCCAGCTCGGCCTCGGCGGCCTGACGCTTGGCGGCGCCCTCCTTCTGGATATTGAGCACCTCGTCCAGCGTGGAGATCAGCTGCTCATTGGTGTGCTGGAGGGTCTCGATATCCACCACGCTGCGCTCGGCCTCCCGGGCGGTAGCCACGGTGCCCATCTTGAGCATGTCCGCGTTCTTCTTCAAAAGCTCGTTGGTCATCTCCGTGACGGCGGACTGAGCCGCGGTGGCCTGGCGTCCGTGCTCCAGTCCCAATGCCAGCACCATCTGACTTTTCCACAGCGGGATGGTGTTGACCAGGGAGGACTGGATCTTTTCCACCATGAGGGTGTCGTTGTTCTGGAGCAGCCGGGTCTGGGGACCCATCTGGATGGAGATCATCCGCGTCAGCTCCAGGTCGTGGAGCTTCTTTTCAAACCGGTCGCACAGCTGGGCAAGGTCGTTGTAGGCCTGGGCGTCCTCCTGGGCGCCGGTCTGCTCCGCCTTGGCTTTCAGGGCGGGCAGTTCCGCAGAGCGCACCTGCGCCAGCCGTTTCTTGCCGGCCAGGATATACATGGTCAGCTCCTTGTAGTACTTCAGGTTCAGCTCATACATCTGGTCCAGCATGGCCACGTCCTTCAAAAGGGTCACCTGATGCTGCTCCAGCTCCCGGACGATCTTGTCCACATTGGACTCCACCTTGGCGTACTGGGCCTTCATGGCCTCCAGCTTGCTGCCGGTCTTTTTAAAGAGGCCGAAGAGGCCCTTCTTCTCCTCTTCCTCGCCGAAGCCCTTGAGTTCCACCACCAGTTCGGAGAGGGACTTGCCCACCTCCCCCAGATCCTTGGTGCGCACGGAGTTGAGGGCGTTTTCGGAAAAGCTCGCCACGTTTTTCTGGGCGGCGGCGCCGTACTGGAGAATCATCTGGGAGTCGGTCAGGTCAATTTTTTTGGAAAACTCCTCCACCGCCTGCTTCTCCGCGTCGGAGAGGAGGCTGTCATCCATCTGCACCGGCTCCGCCGCCGGCTTCTCCGGCTCCTGGGGCGCCGCCTGGGCCGCCGGGTCCAGGGTCAGCTCCGGCACAGCCTCCTGGGGTGCGTCCGGGGTCAGGGTCAGCTCCGGCATCGTGTTCTTTTCATCAGCCATAGTTTCTTCCTCCGTTCCGGGTCCCGCCTGGGGACCGTTCGATTGTTTCCGTGGTTCAAAGCCCCGGCCGTGCGGTGCCGTCTGCGGGCTCGTCCGCCTTGAGCGGCTGGTCCGTCAGTCCCTCCCGGGCCATCATGGTCTCCAGCACGGTGATGTCCGTGGAGATGTCCATGGCCTCGGCGCCGTACAGGCTATCCAGCTGCTTTTCAAAGGCGGAGACGATGGTGCGCATCATGCCCTCCACCCGGGCAAGGGTGGCGTCGATGTTCTCCCCGGAGACGCCGGTGCCGCTCATGCGGTCGTAGGCGTTCAAGAGCTTGAGGGTGGTAGGCAGGTAGTAGTCCATGAACTTGCGGATCTGGGGCAGCTTTTCCGGGCTGCGTCCCACCTCCTCGAAGATCTTGGCGGACACCTGCTCCAGCCGCACGATGTCGGCGGAGATGCCGGCATCGGCGATGTTCTCGTCCAGCCGCTTCATCTCGGCGATAGCCAGGCGGCCGTCTTTTCGCACCTTGTCCAGCTCCGGATTGCCGCTGCTCTCCTCCCTGGGCTGCGCCTCCTTGGCCTGCGTCTCCCCGGCCTGGGACGTCTGTCCCACAGCGCCGGCGCGGCAGAGCCTGCTCACCAGGAAAAACACCACCACCGACACCAACGCCGCCGCGGCTATGTGGGCCGGCCGGTACAGCGGCGCCAGCGCGCCCCAACAGATCCAAAGCACACCCACCGCGTAAAAAGGCGCCGTGCTTTTGCGTTTTTCCGCTTCCACGGGCAAGCCTCCTTTTCCGTTTTTGTTGTGGCTTTATTATACCCTGCCGCCCGGACAGGGTCAAGGCGGCGGGTTGTGAAATGATTGTGAATGAAAAAGCCCCCTCCCGGCATGGGAGAGGGCACGGGCTAGGGCCGGGGGATGCCGTACGCTCCGGTGACGGCGTCCTGCCACAGAGGCAGATGGGGCGGGCGGAAGGTGAAATAGATGAACAAAAACGCCAGAATCCACAGCACCAGCAGCCCTGCCACCTGACGCCACAGGGCGCTGGAGCGCCGCCGCTCCAGCAGCACGAAGTCCACCGCGAACACGGCGGCGGCCGAGAGCACAAACACGGCGATATCCGCCCACAGCCAGTGGCGGCCGGTCACGCCGGTGTAGGTATAAAAGAGCACGGGGATGAGGGCAAGGCCCGCCAGCATCCCCGCCGCCCGGGCGGAGAGCACGTTGGGGTAGTTGCGGCCCAGGAAGCACACCTGGATCACGGAGAAGAAAAACACCGGGAAGAACAGCAGCTTCATGTGCTCCCAGGTGGACTCGTTCACGGCGGAAAAGGCCGCCGCCAGCACTGTGCCGCCGCTCCAATCATAGGTGAAATGGAGCAGCGTCCCCGCCGCCACCGCAAAAAGGAACCCCGCCGCCTCCCAGAAAAACAATCGCTTTCGCATCGCGGCCGCCTCCAACAAAAAAGACTGCGGCCCGGCAGCCGCAGTCTCATTGTACGCCGCGAAGGCGGAAAATATACCCTCAGACGAACACCGCCTGTACCAGCACCATATAGAGGGCGGTGCCCCCGGCGATGGACAACAGCACATTGCGCCGCCAGCAGTGGAGCACCGCCACCGCCGCCACGGACAAAATCTCCGCCGCCCCGTGGGGCGGCGCGGAAAACTCCACGCTGCGCAGGCAGTACACCACCAGAAGGCCCATGACCGCCGGCGGCAACACCTTCCCCAGATACAGCACCACCGCCGGAGGCCGCCGCTTTTCCGGAAACAGCCAGAAGGGAAGCCACCGGGTCAGCTGGGTGCCGGCCGCCAGGGCCAGGATCATGATGATCGTCTCCAGTCCCGTCAGACGCACAGCCGTTTCCTCCCTCCCAGTAAAATCGCCGTCATGATGACCATGGCAGGGATGACCAGGTTGTCCGGCCCGAACACTGCCAGGGACACCACCGCCGCGCCGATGCCCACGGCGCCGGGGACTCGCGCCTCCGGCTTTTTCCACTGCTCCAGAAACAGCACCACAAAAAGGGCCGTCAGGGCGAAGTCCAGCCCCGTGGTGTCAAAGGGGATGTGGCTGCCGGCCAGGGCCCCCAGAGCGGTGGCCCCAACCCAGTAGCTGTAGTCCAGCAGGGAGATCCAGAAGTAGAAGTCCCGCCGCGCTACTCCCTCCGGCGCCTCCAGGGTGGACACCAGGGAGAACGTCTCATCGCACAGCGTGGAGATGAGGAACGGCCGCACCCGGCCCAGCCCCCGGTACTTGTCCAGCAGGCTCAGTCCGTAGAAAAGGTGCCGGGCGTTGACCATCACCGAGAGCAAAAACGCCTGCACCGGGTCGAAGGCGGTGGTCAGCAGCGTGACGGCCACATACTGGATGCTGCCCCCCAGCACCAGGGCGCTCATGGCCGTGGCCCACACCACGCCGTAGCCCTTGGTCTGCATCAGCACGCCGTAGGCAAAGCCCAGCACCAAAAACCCCGTCATCACCGGGACGGTGGCGGGGAAGGCGGCCCGCAGCGCCGCCCGGCGTCCCTTGGTCGTCGATTCCATGGTGCCCCCTTACTTCATGACCGCCTGGGGGCAGGCGCCGCGGAAAAACGCCAGGAACGCCTCACAGGACGCGGCGGCGCCGTCCTTGAAAAAGCCGGACTTGTCCAGCCGCACCACGGTGCCGCCGTCGAAGATCACCGCCAGCCACTCCCCCTGGTCCCGGACCTCCTTCACCTGGTCGTAGGTCTTTTCCGCCTGGGCGGCGGCGTCGCGGACGGTGATGGTCTCCGCCCCGAAGGTGACGGTGCGGTGCCAGGCGTCCACGCCCCACTGGGAAAGCAAGCGGCGGTACTGGTTGCGGGCCATGATGGGCAGGTAGAACTTCATCCGGAACACCGTCAGCACCAGCAGCAGGGCAAACAGCGCCGCATAGCCCCAGTTGCCGTCCAGCACCGAGCGCACCGCCATCACGGCGCAGCCTGCCGCCACCACCAGGGGCAAAAGCGGGATGCGCCGCCGTCCCGCCAGCAGCACCGGCCGCCGGGCCCAGTCCACGTACAGCGCCTGAGTAATCTCATAGCGATTTTCAAACATAAGTGCCTCCTTGCCCTCCGGGCATCTGAAAAAAGAGGGCGGGCCTGTGCCCGCCCTCTCCGGGTTATGTCACATTCTCTCCGGCGCGTCCACGCCGATGAGCTTCAGGCCGTTTTTGAGCACCACGCGGGTGTCGTCGGCCAGCTTGAGCCGGGCGGCCATGACGCCGCGCTCCTCGCCCTTGATGCGGCAGGCGCTGTAGAAGCGGTGGAAGCAGCCGGCCAGCTCCTGGAGATAGCGGTTGATGTGGCTGGGATCGTAGTCCCGGGCGGCGAGCTTGATCTCCTCGCAGAACTGGGCGATCTGCTTGATGAGGGCCTTTTCCGTCTCGCCGGTGAGCACGGACATGTCCACGTCCGCCTGGTCGGGCACGCTGACGCCCTCCTCGCCCAGGGCCCGCAGCAGCGAGCAGATCCGGGCGTGGGCATACTCCACGTAGTAGATGGGGTTCTCGCTGTCCTCCCGGACGGCCAGACCCAGGTCGAAGTCCATCTGGGTGTCGGGCTTGGCGTTGAAGAACCAGCGTGCGGCGTCCACGGGGATCTCGTCCAGCAGGTCGCTCAGGGAGATGGCCTTGCCGGTGCGCTTGGACATACGCACCACCTCGCCGTCCCGCAACAGCTTGACCAGCTGCATGAGCACGATGTCCAGCTTCTCGGAGCCATTGAGGCCCAGGGCGTCCAGTGCCCCCTTCAGACGGGCCACATGGCCGTGGTGATCGGCGCCCCAGACGTTGATGACCTTGTCGAAGCCCCGGACGGCGAACTTGTTGCGGTGGTAGGCGATGTCGGCGGCAAAGTAGGTGTAGAAGCCGTTGGCCCGGCGCAGCACGTCGTCCTTGAGGTCCAGCTTCTCAATGTCCGCCTCCTTCTTGCCGGCCTTGCGGAAGTGCTCCCGGAGGATGTCGGCGGTCCGGAGCCACAGCGCCCCGTCCTTTTCGTAGGTCCAGCCCTTCTCCGTCAGAAGGTCCACAGTCTCGGCCACATACCCGCTTTCGTGGAGGGTGGACTCATAGAACCAGTTGTCGTAGTGAATCTTGTACCGGGCCAGGTCGGACTTCATCTTGGGCAGGTTCACGGAAAGGCCGAACTGGGCCAGCTTCTCCTGACGCTCCGCCTCGGGCACGTCCAGAAGCTCCTTGCCATGCTGATCGTAGTAGGCCTGGGCCAGGTCCCGGATGTCGCCTCCCTGGTAGCCGTCGGCGGGGAATTCCACCGCGTCCTCCCCCAGGATGATCTGGAGATACCGGGCCTCGATGGAGTGGGCGAACTTGTCGATCTGGTGGCCGGCGTCGTTGACGTAGAACTCCCGGGTCACGTCGGCGCCGCAGGCGGTGAGGACGCTGGCCAGGGTGTCGCCCAGCACGCCGCCCCGGGCGTTGCCCATGTGCATGGGGCCGGTGGGATTGGCGGAGACGAACTCCACCATGATCTTCTGGCCCTTGCGGGTGTCGTTGGTGCCGTAGGCGCCGCCCTCGGACTCCACGGCGCCCATGACGCCGGCGTACCAGCTGTCGTGGAGGCGGAAGTTCAGAAAGCCCGGGCCGGCGATCTCGGCGGAGGCAAAGTAGGTGCCCTCCAGGTCCATATGATCCAGCAGCGCCTGGGCGATGTTCCGGGGGGGCTGGCGCAGCGCCTTGGAGGCGGCCAGGGCGAAGGTGGTGGTAAAGTCGCCGTTGGCCGTGTCCTTGGGGATCTCCACCGGCGCGGTCTTGACCTCCGCCCGGGGCAGCGTGCCGTCGGCCACCGCCGCCTCGTAGGCGGACATGGCCAGCTGTGCCGCCTGGTCCTTCGCGTTTTGAATCATGTTGATCATATCTGAAAAATCCTCTCTCGTTTGATTTTTTATCGTTCCTTCCGCCTGACCTGGATCTTGAAGCAGTTGCGCCCGGTCACCGTGTGCTCTACGGCGATGGAGTAGCGGATCTCCATGACGCCGCCCCGCTCGGTGAGGTTGTGGCGCAGGCGGCTGGTCTGGATATCCACGGCCAGCTCCCCGTAGGGCGTCTCGTAGAGGGAGGTGTGCTGCCGTCCCTCCTCAAAGATCATCTGGGAGTTGACGCTGCCCGCCCGGGTCAGCGTCACCCTTCCGTCCTCCACGGCAAACGTGGTGACGGTACCCTCCATACCGGTGAGGGCCGTCTCCTCATAGGTCAGGACCAGTCCCCGGTCCGTCAGCTCCAGGGTGCCCTCGGTCATCAGCTCCGTCTCGTCGGGGTCGATGCCGTCAAAATACTGTTCGCCCCGGATACGCAGCAGCACCGGCAGCTTCTCCTGTTCAATAGCGTTCAATGTCGATCCTCCGTGCCGCGTGATGAAGGTCCTCCTGCAAAAAGAGGGAGGCCAGGTGCTCAAAATCCTCCGCCCGGTCGCTGACGAAAAACTCCGACTCGCCCCGGCGGTTTTCGTCGGCCCGCAGGCCTCTGGCCTTGAGCATGCGCTTGAGCTCGAAGGCGGACTCCTCCCCGGCGGACACCAGCTCCACGCCCGGCCCCATGATCCCGGCGATCACGTCGGTGAGGAGGGGGTAGTGGGTGCAGCCCAGAATGAGGGTGTCGATGCCGGTCTGGCGCAGGGGCTCCAGATACTCCCGGGCCACCGTCTCGATGACCACGTCCCCCGGCCGCACCCGGCCGTTTTCCACCAGGGGCACCAGCAGCGGGCAGGCCTTCTCCGTCACCTGGATCTCCGGGTCCAGCCGGTGCAGCGCCGCGCCGTAGGCCCCGGAGCGGACGGAGGCGGGGGTGGCGATCATGCCCACACGCTTGTTCTTCGTCACCGCCGCGGCCCGGCGGCAGGTGGGCTCCACCACCCCCACCATGGGCAGGTCGTTTTCCGCCTGGAGGGTGGAAAGGGACGTGGTGGTCACCGTGCCGCAGGCGATCAAAATGGCCTTGAGGTCAAAGCTGCGCAAAAACCGCACGTCCTGCCGGGCATACTTCAAAATGGTCTCCCGGGACCGCCCGCCGTAGGGCACCCGGGCGGTGTCGCCGAAATAGATGAGATTTTCCTCCGGCAGGATCTTCCACAGGGCGCGCACTGCCGTCAGCCCGCCCAGGCCGGAATCAAAAACGCCGATGGGTCGCATATCCATACGCTTGATCGAACTCCTTCTGTCCATCCGGGCGGGCCGGAACCTCAGTTACATCCGAGTTATATATTATACTATGGGCACCGGGCAGCCGCAAGACAGATTTTAGTCTTTTTACCCGCTTTTTTGTGTGGAATTTTGCCCGCGGCTTTGCTATAATCATACCGTATGAACAACGTGAACCAAGCGGGAGGTGTTTATCCAATGAAGATCGAGCTGACGGACCGGCAGTTCCGCTATCTGCTGGACCTGGTGTACATAGGCAACTGGGTGATCAATTCCACCCGGGAAAACGACCGCATCGAGGAGTATGACCAGGTGGAGAGCCTGGTGTTTTCCCACTGTCTCCAGCACAAGATGAGCAAGCTGGTGGAGCTGTACCGGGGTGAGGTGATCCCCTCCCGTGCCTTCGCCGACGGCGGCATCCATGAGGCCATCGAAAACTACGAGGACGTGGTGTTCTACGAGATTCTGGCCGAGGAGCTGGCCCTGCGGGACATGGACGGCGAGCCCCTGACCTGGGAGAATTACAGCGAGCTGATGGACCGGATCGACGCGTATTTGTCGGAGTTCGACCAGCACGGCACGGATAACATCAGCGTGGATATGGACGAGTGAGCCATCCGCCGCCCGTCCGGGAAGTACAAGGGAACGAAAAGGAGAAGCGTATGAGTGAGACATCCAAGGTGTATTTTGCGGATTTCCGGTGCCCCAGCTGGCGGGAGAACCTGCCCCAGAAGCTGGCCCGGCTGATGATGACTGCCGGCTTCGGCGACATCGACATGGACGGTAAGTACGTGGCCATCAAGATGCATTTCGGTGAGCCGGGGAACCTGGCCTACCTGCGGCCCAACTGGGCCAAGGCGGTGGCGGACCTGGTCAAGAGCCAGGGCGGCAAGCCCTTCCTCACCGACTGCAACACCCTGTATGTAGGCGGCCGGAAAAACGCCCTGGACCACATTGAGTCCGCCTATGTCAACGGCTTCACCCCCTACTCCACCGGCTGCCACATCCTCATTGCCGACGGCCTCAAGGGCACGGACGAGGTGGAGGTGCCCGTGGAGGGCGGCGAGTACGTCAAGTCCGCCAAGATCGGCCGGGCGGTGATGGACGCGGACGTGTTCATCTCCCTGACCCACTTCAAGGGCCATGAGCAGGCGGGCATGGGCGGCACGCTGAAAAACATCGGCATGGGCTGCGGCTCCCGGGCCGGCAAGATGGAGCAGCACAACTCCGGCAAGCCCTTCGTCAAGGAGAAGCTGTGTGTCGGCTGCGGCTCCTGCGCCCGGATCTGCGCCCACGACGCTCCCCAGATCTCCGGCGGCAAGGCCACCATCGACACGGATAAGTGCGTGGGCTGCGGCCGGTGCCTGGCCGTGTGCCCCAAGGACGCCATCCAGTGCCTCTACGACGAGGCCCCGGCCATTTTGAACAAGAAGATCGCCGAATACACCAAGGCCGTGGTGGACGGCCGTCCCTGCTTCCACGTGTCGCTGGTGGTGGATGTGTCCCCCAACTGCGACTGCCACGCGGAAAACGACGTGCCCATCGTCTCCGATGTGGGCATGTTCGCCTCCTTCGACCCCGTGGCCCTGGATCAGGCCTGCGCCGACGCGGTGATGGCCCAGCCCTCCGCCCCCGGCTCCGTCCTCTTCGACAAGGGCTGCGACGGCAGCTGCGCCGACCACTTCCGGGCCGTCCATCCGGACACGGAGTGGCAGGTGTGCCTGGAGCACGCGGAAAAGCTGGGCATCGGCACCCGCAAGTACGAGCTCATCAAAATCTGAACCATGGCAAAACGCCGCCGCGGCACACCGCGGCGGCGTTTTTTTGTGCTCCGGCCCGCCTTATGCGAAGGTCACCACGGTGCCGGTTTTGCCGTCCAGGGCCTCCAGGGCCTTGTCCAGGCTGGTGATGATGGCCCGCTTGCTGGGGTTGGCCCGGACGAATTTCATGGCCGCCTCCACCTTGGGCAGCATGCTGCCCACGCCGAACTGGCCCTCCCGCACATACCGGGCGGCCTCCTCCAGCGTCAGCTGACCCAGGTCCTGCTGGTCCGGCTGGCCGAAGCGGATGGCCACCTTCTCCACCTCCGTGAGAATGAGCAGCACGTCCGCCGCCACCTCCTCGGCCAACAGCTCGGCGGCAAAGTCCTTGTCGATGACGGCGGCCACTCCCTCCAGGGTACCATCCGGGTTTTCCACAACCGGCACGCCGCCGCCTCCGCAGGTGATGACAATGGCGTGGTCCCACAAAAGCCGTACCGCCCCGATTTCCACAATCCGTCTGGGCTGGGGGGAAGCCACCACCCGGCGCCAGCCACGGCCGGCGTCCTCCCGCATCACATAGCCCTTCTCCCGCTCCAGGCGCTCCGCCTCCTCGCGGCTGTAAAAAGGCCCGATGGGCTTGGTGGGATTCTGGAAGGCCGGGTCGGCCCGGTCCACCACCACCTGGGTGGTCAGGGATACCACCGGGTAGTCCTTGCGCCGGCGGCTGAGGGCATACTTGAGGGATTGCTGGATATGATAGCCGATATAGCCCTGGCTCATGGCGCCGCACACGTCAAAGGGCATGGGCGGCACCACATCCTTGGCCGCCTCGCTGGCCAGAACGATCCGGCCCACCTGGGGCCCGTTTCCGTGGACCACCGCCACCTCGTAGCCCCGCTGGCTGATGCGGGCAATGGACTCGCAGGTGCGCTTGACCGTCTCCAGCTGAGCCTGGGCCGTGGGTTCGGCCCCCTTGGACTGCAGGGCGTTGCCGCCCAGGGCGATGACAATTCTCTCCGGCATATACGCGTCTCCTTTCCGTATTCACCCTGATAGTCTGCGCCGCCGCGGCCGGATTATGCGCCGCCGGTCTTGCCGCGCCCCCACATGTGTGGTAAAATGCCCCCGGGAGGGATGCGGGTGTATACCGAATACCACAGAGAATTCAGCGGCGCGCTGGCCCGGGAGATCGAGTACAAGGTCTACGGGCGGGGCGGCGTGCCGGTTTTGGCCTTTCCCTGCCGGAACGGCCGCTTTTACGAATGGGAGGACGCGGGGGTCATCCACGCCCTGGCCGGGGAGCTGAGCGCGGGGCTCATCCAGCTCTTTGTCACCGACCCGCCGGACGGCCAGGTGCTCTGCCCCGGCGATCCCCGGCAGCGGGCAGAGCACTACGAGGCCTGGTACCACTATGTCACCGAGGAGCTGACCAACTGCGTCCGGCAGATCAACGGCCGGAACCTGCCGCCCCTGGTCACCGGCTGCGGCATGGGCGCCTACCACGCCGCCAACCTGTTCTTCCGCCGGCCGGACCTGCTGGGGGGCGTGGTGGCATTGTCCGGCGTGTACGACACCGCCGGGCTCTACGACGGCTACATGGACGAGACCGTCTATTTCAACGACCCCTGCGCCAGCCTTGCCAATCTGCCGGCGGACCACCCCTATGTGGAGTTGTTCCGCCGCCGTCCCCTGTTTTTCTATACCGGGGCGGGTACCGGCGAGGATGAGACCCTGCGCTCCACCGGCCGCCTGACGGACATCCTGGCGGGGTTGGACATTCCCGTTTTTTGGCAGCAGCAGGGCGCCGACGCAGGACACGGCTACGCCTGGTGGACCCGGCAGCTGACAACGCTGCTTACCCAGGCGGCATTCCGGGCCGGCGCCCGCTGATCGTACACAGATGACGCGCAACTAACAGCGTGCACCGGCATCGGGTGCGCGCTGTTTTTTTGTCTGCCGCCCTACGCTCATACTTTTCTCCGCCGCCGGGCATGCTAACGGCAATCCAACTGCGAGGTGAGTGCAATGACCAACAAACGCCTGGGCCGGCAGACCGTGGCCCTGTCCGCCCCGCCCTCCATCTGCGCGGGGGCCTGCGTGGGCGGCAAGATGGAAAAGGAGGGGCCTCTGGCGGCGTGGTTCGACTACCTGGACGAGGACTCCTTCTTCGGCCAGCAAACCTGGGAAAAGGCGGAGTCCTATATGCAGCAAAAGGCCCTGACCCTGGCCCTGGAGAAGGCGGGGCTCGCGCCGGAGAACCTGGACTACGTGCTGGCGGGCGACCTTTTGAACCAGTGCATCGGCTCGTCTTTTTGCCTGCGCTCGTTTCAGATCCCCTTCTACGGGCTCTATGGCGCCTGCTCCACCATGGGGGAGTCCATGTCCCTTGCCTCCCTGCTCATCGACGGAGGGTTTGCCCGCCGTGCGGCCGCCATGACCTCCTCCCACTTCTGTACGGCGGAGCGGCAGTACCGCATGCCGGTGCCCTACGGCAACCAGCGCCCGCCCACGGCCCAGTGGACGGCCACGGCCGCCGGGTGCACTATCCTGGAAGCGGAGGGCAAGGGCCCCTATATCACCCACGTGACCTGCGGCAGGATCGTGGACAAGGGCATCTGCGACGCCAACAACATGGGCGCCGCCATGGCCCCCGCCGCCTACGACACCCTCTCGGCCTTCTTCCGGGACACGGGCACGGCGCCGGAGGACTACGACCTGATCGTCACCGGGGATCTGGGCAAGCTGGGCCACGAGATCGTGGCAGACCTGTTCCGGCGGGACGGCGTGGAGCTGGGCAGCCGCTTTTGCGACTGCGGATTGCTGCTCTACGACCTTTGCCGGCAGGATATGCACGCCGGCGCCTCCGGGTGCGGGTGCTCCGCCTCCGTGTTCAACGGGTATCTGCTCTCCGGACTGCGGGAGGGGAAGTGGCGGCGGATCGTGTTCGCCCCCACCGGCGCCCTGCTCTCGCCCACCAGCGCCTTTCAAAAAGAGTCCATTCCGGGCATCTGCCACGCGCTGTGCATCAGCGCCCTGGGCTGACCGCCCGGGCCATCAGGAGGTCACTATGGAATATCTCAACGCGTTTTTGTGCGGCGGCATTCTCTGCGCCATCGGACAGATTCTCATCGACCGCACCACCCTCACCCCCGCCCGCATCCTCACCGGCTACGTGGTGGCCGGCGTGGTGCTCAGCGCCCTGGGACTCTACGAGCCCCTGGTCCGCTGGGGCGGCGCCGGGGCCACCGTCCCCCTGACGGGCTTCGGCCACCTGCTGGCCAACGGCGCCCGGCAGGCCGTGGCGGAAAAGGGCTGGCTGGGGGTGCTCACCGGCCCCCTGGGCGCGGCCGCCGGCGGCATCACGGCGGCGGTGGTGTTCGGCGCGGCGGCGGCGTTTTTGTTCCGCCCCGGCAGCAAGCGGTAAACGGAGAGGACGCGCAAAGGCGCGTCCTTTTTCGTCTTTTTTTGTCACCATTTTGTTGTTCCTTCCGTCTGGAAAACTGGTATACTGAAAATAACCTATTTTTCGACAGAAAGGACCATCATCATGCGTCGCTGGATCTGCTTTTTCCTGGCCGTATGCTGCCTGCTGAGTCTGTGCGCCTGCGGCCAGACCCCGGAGCAATCCGACTCCCAGGACCCCGCCGGGGAGGAATCCCAGGAGCCCGAGGCCCCGCCGGAGCCGGAGCCCTATTCCATTTACGACCCCACCGTCATGCCGGAGGGCGGCACCCGGGACGGCGTCACCTACGCCGCCTACGACGGCATTGTGGAGCACCTGTTTTTCCACCCGGTGGTGGCTTACCCGGAGCTGGCCTTTGACGGCGACGCCCAGTCCGACGGCATCGACGACTACATGGTCACCGCCGACGAGTACCGCAAGATCCTCCAGAGCGTCTATGACCGGGGCTACGTGCTGGTGGACATCGCCGACGTGTGGAGCGAGACCACGGACGAGAGCGGCAACGCCAAAATGGTAAAGAACACCCTCTACCTGCCGGAGGGGAAAAAGCCCCTCATCCTCTCCTTCGACGACACCAACTACTATGAGTACATGCTCGCCAACGGCTTTACCTACAAGCTGATCCTGGGCGAGGACGGGAAGATCGCCTCCTGGGGCAAGGACCCCCAGGGCAACGAGGTTGTCTCCCGGGACCTGGACGCCATCCCCATTCTGGACAAGTTCGTGGAGGAGCATCCGGACTTCTCCCCCTTCGGCGCCAAGGGCTGCCTGAGCCTGACCGGCTATGAGGGCATTCTGGGCTACCGCACCCAGACGGACACCAAGAGCTGGACGGAGGCCCAGGAGCAAAACCGCCAGAAGGAGCGGGAGGCCGTCAAACCCATCATTGCCGAGCTCAAGCGCACCGGCTGGACCTTCGGCAGCCACACCTGGGGCCACATCCGCCTGGGCACCAAGTCCCTGGAGTCCATCCAGGCGGACACCAAGCGGTGGCTGGACGAGGTGGGCTCCCTGGTGGGCCCCACCACCATCTTGTTCTACCCCCACGGCGAGCGGCCCGACGGGGACGACTGGAAAAAGACCGGCCCCGTGTTCCAGTACCTCCAGAGCCAGGGCTTCCGGGTGTTCTGCTCCGTGGGCATCAACAGCTTCAGCTATATCAAAAAGGACATCTGCGCCGTCATCTGCGACCGGCTCCACCCGGACGGCACCACCCTCCGTGGAAGCGACAAGGTGATCGGCTGGTACAGCCAGTTCTACGACGCCCGGGACATCATTGACCTGGACGTGCGGCCGGACCGGGGCGTCAAGTGGACCCCCAAGAGCGGCGCTTGACCGTACAGGAAAGGAGAACCGCCATGAAAAACAGCGGTATTTGCCCCAAATGCGGCAGCGGGGACATTTTGAAAGTTCTCAGCTACACCAACCGTTTCGGCGGCGGAGATGTCATTTTGACAGATAATACGCTACCGGTTTCGCTCTGCGGTGTTCGGGTCCCCCGTTATGTCTGCTGTGCCTGCGGTTATTCCGAGGAGTGGATCGATCCCAAAAACCTTTTGAAACTCAAAAAACAATACGGCCGCCCGTGAGACTGCCGCATCACCACACAGAAAAGGAGTGGTTCCATGACCCGTGAAGAACTCAAAGCCGCCGCTGTTGCCATGCTGGACCGGGCCTATGTGCCCTACTCCCACTTCCCCGTGGGGGCGGCACTGGAGTGCGCCGACGGCACGGTGTTCACCGGCTGCAACATCGAAAACGCCGCCTACTCCCCCACCATCTGCGCCGAGCGGTGCGCCGTGGCCAAGGCGGTCAGCGAGGGGCACCGGGACTTTGTGCGCATCGCCATCGCCGGCACCGGGCCGGACTTCTGCGTCCCCTGCGGCGTGTGCCGACAGGTGCTCTCGGAGTTTGCCCCGAATCTGGAGGTCATCTGCCTGAGCGGCGACGGCCGGGAGCTTGCCACCACCCTCTCTGCCCTGCTGCCCCACGGCTTCGGTCCCGGAAATCTGGAACACGCCCAATCATGACCCCAAACGGCAAAGCCCGCGCCGTGCCGGCGCGGGCTTTTTTTCAGTATACCATCCCCGTCCGGCTGTAAAACCACAGAACCCTGCCCGGTTGGATACGAAATATTGTTATATTAGCAGCAAAATATTTATTTTATTACCATTAAGTGTACAGCTTTGATCTCTCTTCCAACACCACGCTTCCACGTGAAAGAAAGGATGTTTTATGAAAAGACTGCTCACCCTGCTGCTGACCCTCTCCCTGGCGGCCTCCCTGGCCGCCCCGGCCATGGCCCGGGAGACGTCGTTCTTCTCCGCTTTCCCGGAGGAGATCCCCCAGCAAAACCGCTCCTGGAATGAGGCGGCCGCCCAGGCGGACAGCGCCCTCACCGCCCTGGAATCGGCCCTGGCCGCCGGCCGTGACGCCACCGCGCTCTTCTCCCTGTGGCAGACCGCCGCCGGCACCCTCACCGCCCTGGACACCGCCTATTCGTTTTTGACCGTGGACTACGCCCGGGACCCCGCCGCCTGGGGCGGAACCTATACCGCCGGCACGGCCCAGTCCGCCCGGCTGAATAACCGCTACCTGGCTGTCACACAGCAGCTGCTCTCCTCCCCCTGCGCCTCCCGGCTGGAGGCGGAGCTGGGAGATACGGCGGAGAGCTTCCGGCAGACCGCCGCCAGTACGCCGGAGCAGCTGGCCATGCTGGAGGAGGAGACGTCCCTGGTGAACGACTACTGGCAGGCCATGGCCGGGACCTACTCCGCTCCGGCGGCGGGACGGACCTGGACGATGGAGGAGGCGTCCGCCGCCTATGATGCCGGGACCTTGTCCGAGGCGGACTACCTGGCGGTGCAGCAGGAAGTGTCCCGGGTCCAGAACGCCGGCGCCGCCCCCATTCTGGTGAAGCTGGTGGCGCTGCGCAACCGCTACGCCGCCTCCCTGGGCTACGACTCCTACGCCGACTACGCCTACCAGGTGGTCTACGGCCGGGACTACGACCCCCAGGAGGCCCGGGCCCTGCAGGAGGCGGTGAAGACGTACATCGTCCCCCTCTACCAGCTTCTGGGCAGCGCCCAGGCCCTGCACCCGGAGCTGGGCATGGGGCATCTGAGCGGCCTTTCGGGGCTGGACCAGGAGACGCTGCTGGATCTGGCGGAGCCTGTCATCAAAGAAGTCTCCGACGAATACGCGGCGCTCTACGACTACATGCGCGCCCAGAACCTGTGCGACATCGGGCCTCTGGCCACCAAGGCCGCCAAGGGCTTTACCGTGGCCCTGCCGGAGTACGGCTCCGCCTACCTCTTCAACGCGCCGGACGGCTCCTTTTACGATCTGGACGCCCTGACCCATGAGTTCGGCCACTTTGCCGACTTCTGCCTGGCCCCGGACCAGATCTCCTGCTACGATACCGCCGAGATCTGCTCCCAGGGGCTGGAGGTGCTCTCCCTCCACAACGCCGGGGCCCTGGCCGGTCCGCGCGGCGGGGCGGCCTACCGCACCGCCGTGGTGACCCAGATGCTCCACAGCGTCATCTCCGGCTGCCTGGAAGACGAGTTCCAGCAGCAGGTCTACGCCGCCGGGAACCTGACGGTCCGGGAGATGAACCGGCTCTACGGAAGTCTGTCCGCGGAGTACGGCTTCCCTCCCGCCGAGGAAGCTTACGGCTGGGTGCAGATCTCCCACACCTTTGAGATGCCCTTCTACTACATCAGCTACGCCACCTCCGCCCTCTCCAGCCTGGAGATTCTGGCCCGGTCCCTGGACGACTTCGACGCCGCGGCGGACACCTACCTCTCCCTGGTGGCCCTGACGGACAGCACCGGCTACCGGGACGCCCTGGCACGGACGGGCCTTTCCGACGTGTTTGCAGGCGACGGGACCGTGGCGGACCTGGCCGGCGGCATCCTGGACTATCTGGAGTCCGGGATTCTGGATGTCCCGGTCCCGGCGGACGCGGCAGGCTCCTGGGCAAAGGACAGCATCGGCATCTGCCGCCTGCTGGATCTCTTCCCCGCCGGCGGGCAGCAGTTCCGCCCCCAGGCGGTCCTGACCGCCCCGGAGGCCGTGGAGGTGCTGGGGCGGGCCGCCGGCACCGGCATCCAGGCATCGGACGCCGGGCTTTCCGATCCGGCAAGCGGCACGGTGACCCGCCAGGCGCTGGTGTCCGCCCTGTGCCGCCTGCTGGACGCCCAGGCGGACCCCGCAGTGCTCCGCTCCTTTCCCGACGCCGCACAGGTCTCCCCGGAGGCGGCAGGGGCCATGGCCTGGGCCGTGGAGACGGGTCTGGTCCGGGGCACCTCCCAGGGCCTGCTGGCTCCCGACCGGGCCATCACCCGGGCTGAGACTGCGGCCATCCTCAGCCGCCTGTTCTGGTAAATGCCCGTAAAATGAAGCCACGGCGGGGTCCCGAATGGGACCCCGCCGTGGCTTTGTGGGTTTACACCACTTTTTCGAAGTAGAAGAACGTGTCGTCCGCGCCCTTTTTCCGCATACAGGACGAGAGCATCTTGTAGGAGGCCTGGTTCTCCTTGAAGCACTTGGCCACCACCCGGCTCAGATGCACCTTGTAAAGGGCCCAGTCCGCCACGGCGGCAAAGGCCTCGGTGCCGTAGCCGAAGCCCGCGTAGGCCTTGTCGATCCGGCAGCCCAGCTCCGCGCCGCCCCGGCAGTCGAACCGGTAGAGCACCGCCTCGCCGATGAGCTTGCCGTCCAGCCGGACGGCGAAATTGGCCGCCTGGCGGTTTTCAAAGTCACGGTTTGCCACGTCGAAGAAGCTGCGCTCGGTGACGGGGCCGCCCAGGCCGCCCACGTCGTCGTAGCCCCACCAGCGGTTGCGCTCCCCGTCCAGCACCAACGCGTTGTAGGTGGGGATGTCCGCCTCCGTCAGGGCCGAGAGGGTCAGCCGCTCCGTCTTCAGCTCGGGAATGGCCCGCACATGGGCAAAGAGCTCATTCTGGGGCTCGAAGCGGTACTTGGGCGCCAGCTTGGCCGGGCCGTACTGGAGCTTGGAGGTCCGCAGGCCCCGGTCCGCCGCGTCGTCCTCCCGGTTGATCCACTGGCAGCCGTCTCCGTAGGCGTCGGCAAAGGCCTGCACCAGCGTGGGATAGACGCCGGTGTAGGAGTAGAGGGCCTTTTCAATGTGGATAATCAGCGTCTCGCCGCACTTTTCCGCCAGGGACAGGGCAATGAGCTTGTCCCCGTCGAACATGCCGCCGGCAAGGAACCAGGGCTTGCCCGCCATGCCCAGCATCTTCTTGGCCAGCTTCAGCTCATCCCGGGCCTTGGCGTTGTCCCCCTTGGGGAACTCCGCCTCGTAGTCCGTCCAGAATTGCTCGATGACCGCCTGGTCGTCCTTGCCCAGGGGCCGGAACTGGGCATCCGGCCACTTGGAGCGGAACTTGTTGATGTGGTTGCGCTGACCGGAGTAGCGCCGCCCGGCAAACAGCTGCAGATCCTCCCGGTAGTAGACGTAGTCCCGCCAGGTGCGCACGTCGCTCACCCGCACGTAGGGGTACCGGCTCAGAAGCCGGGCCGCCTTGCAGTCGGGCACCACGGAGATCACCGGGGGGATTCCCTCCTCCAGGCAGTCATTTTCGATCAGCTCCAGCGCCGCGTCCTCATCGCCCTCGGGGCCGGGGACGGGATAGTCGAACACCACCTGTCCGTCGATGCAGTTGCGCACGATCAGGCACCCGGCCGCCTCCGTCCAGGTGGGATGGAGGGTACTGCGCCACATGAGCTTCGTGCCCACCGAGTACTCGCACAGGCCGTAGTCGCAGTGCTCATAGTACTTGCGCAGGGTGGGGGCACACTGTTTGGTCACGGATTGAAATTGTAACATGTGATTCTTCCTTGTCTTTCTTTTTATTGGAGGGTATGTCCGCCCGCCTCCCGTTCTCTTGACACCGGATGGAAAAGGGGGTATCCTACATGCAGAATCCGAATGAGGGGTATTCAAGAATAGAATAGGAGAGAGGGATTGTTGTGAAAAATGAGAGAGGCTCCTGGGCCAGCAACGTGGGGTTTTTGCTGGCGGCCATCGGCTCCGCCGTGGGGCTTGGAAACATCTGGGGCTTTCCGTACAAAATGGGAAAATCCGGCGGATTCACGTTTTTGATCGTGTATCTGCTGCTGGCGGTATTCGTGGGATTCATCGTCATGGTCAGCGAGCTGGCCATGGGCCGCAAGGTGGGTCAGGGGGTCATCGGCTGCTACACCAAGCTCTCCCGCCGCTTCAAGTGGGTGGGCTGGCTGGCAGTATTCTCCCCCTTCGTGGTCATGAGCTTTTACGCCGTTCTCGGGGGCTACTGCATCGAGTACATGGCCCTGAACCTGAGCACCCTGGCCTTCCCCACGGAGGTGGATACCGGCGCGGCGCTGTTTGACTCCATGCTGACCAACCCCTTCGGCAGCATCCTCTTCACGCTGCTGTTTCTGGTGATCTGCTATCTCATCAACCGGGGCGGCATCTCCGGCGGCATTGAAAAGTTCAACACCGTGGGCATGCCGGCGCTGTTCATCATGCTGGTCATCATCATCTGCCGCAGCCTGACGCTGCCCGGCGCCATGGAGGGTCTGAAATTCATGTTCGTGCCCGGCTACGCCGTTTCCGCCGGCTTCATCGACAAGGCCCCGGGCTTTTTGACGGTGCTGGCCACCGCCGGCGGGCAGATGTTCTTCTCGCTGTCGCTGGCCATGGGCGTCATGTTCACCTACGGCTCCTACCTGAAAAAGGACGAGGACCTGGTGAAAAACTCCGCCGTCATCGTGGGGGCGGACACCCTGGTGGCCGTCATGGCGGGCGTGGCGGTGATCCCCGCCGCCGTGGCCAACGGCATCCAGCAGGGCATGGATGTCAGTGAGATCGTCCTGGGCGGCCCCAGTTTGCTGTTTATCACCCTGCAGGACGTATTCAGCGCCATGGGGGCCATCGGGCCGCTGTTCGGCGTGATCTTCTATCTGCTGGTGCTCATCGCGGCCATCTCATCCGCCATCTCTTTGATCGAAGTGGTGGTGACGTTCTTCCTGGACCGCCGCTCCCTCCACGGGAAAAAGGGCGTGCGGGAGCGGGTGGTGCTCCTGGTATGCCTGGCCATCATGGCGGAGGCGGCGCTGGTGGCGGTGGACGGCCTGGGCCGCAACGGCGTGCCCGTGCCCTTCAAGGAGACCACCGCCCAGGTGCAGCTTTCCGACGGCAGCGAGGTAGCTCTCAAGGATGCCTCTGAGGCTATGATTGCCGACGGCACCGTGAAATATGCCCCCTGGAACGACAACTGGCTGGACTTCATGGACATGATGTCCGAGGGCATCGCCATGCCCCTGGGGGCCCTTTTGATGAGCCTGATGGTGGGCTGGGAACTGCGGCCCAAGGTGGTGATGGAGGAGGTGCATCTGGGCAGCAGGCGCCGGATCGACCGGTTCTACTCGTTGTGCGTCCGCTTCATCACGCCCATCGGCATGGTGCTGGTGCTGCTGGGCCAGGTGAACGACTTCTTCGCGCTGGGTCTCTTTGTCTGAGGCCCCATGGTTCATTTACTCCAATTTCACAAAAAATGCAGTTGCAAGTGCAACAGGAACGGAAAGCAGAGCCGGATGGCTCTGCTTTCTTGTCACTTCAGACCGATATAAGCCACGCCGTAGCAGCCGGGGCCGGAGTGGGTGCCGATGACGGCGCCCAGCTCGTCCCAGGCGTAGTCCCGGATGCCCAGGGCCTGGACGCACTTGTCCCGGTAGGCCTCCATGGTCTCCAGGCACCGGGAGTGGCCGAACATGACGCAGTGGCGGCTGTCCACCGGGTACTCCCGGAAAAAGTCCAGGGTGTAGCTGAGGATCTTCTGCTTGCCCCGCACCTGGCCCACGGACTTGACCTCCCCGTCCACGATGGCCACCACCGGGGAGATGCCCAGCATGGTGCCCAGTACGGCGGTGGACGCGGAGATGCGCCCGCCCATCTTCAGATACTTGAGGGTGCCGATGAAGGCCACGAACCGCACCCGGTGCCGCATCTCCTCCAGCGCCGCGGCGATCTGGGCGCCGGTGGCCCCGGCGTCCCGCATGCGCACCGCCTCCCGCACCAGAAGGCCCTCGCCGATGGTGACGTTCAGGGAGTCCACTAGGTAGAGCCGCTCTCCGCCTCTGGCCATGTCCTTGGCGATCCGGGCGGACTGGAACGTGCCGGACAATCGTGAGGACATGAGAATGGCCACCACCTCGTCGCCGCCCTCCAGCAGCGGCTCAAAGGTGTCGCAGTACTCCTGGGGGTTGACCTGGGTGGTCTTGGGCAGGACCTTGGCCTGGGCCTGCTTTTCATAAAATTGTTCTTTGGTAATGTCAACGCCGTCGGTATAGACGCCGTCCTCAAAGATGACCCGCATGTGGAGCATGTGGACGTTGAGCTCCCGCAGCTCCTCCTCGGTCAGATCGCTGGTGGAATCCGTGAGAATCTGGACTGCCATAAGGCGTTCTCCTTTCGCGGTTTTGACGCCGAATCGTTGGTATCTACTATATCAAACTCCCATAAAAAAGCAAGGGGCTTTCCCGTTGACACCGCCCCGCCGGTCTGCTTTACTATACAGGGAAAGCAACAAAGAGGAGGCGCTTTTTATGAGCGAATGGGAGCGGATGGTATCCGGAGAGATCTACTATCCCGGAGACGAGGAATTGTGGAAGGCCCGCTGCCGGGCCAAGGCACTTTGCCGGCAGTACAACGACGCCCCGCCGGAGGACGACAAAGCCCGGGACGAGATCCTGCACCAGCTGCTGGGGTCCGTGGGAAAGGACTGCTGGATCGAGCCCACGTTCCGCTGTGACTACGGCGTCAACATCACCGTGGGGGACTATTTCTTTGCCAATTACGACTGCATCTTCCTGGATATTGCCCCCATCACCATCGGCAACAACGTGATGATCGCACCCCGGGTGTGCCTTTATACCGCCGGGCATCCCATCTCCGCCTCCGTGCGCAACACGGGGCTGGAGTTCGGCGCCCCCATCACCATCGGAGATAACGTCTGGATCGGCGGCGGCGTGACCGTCTGCCCCGGCGTCACCATCGGCGCCGGCTCCATCATCGCCGCCGGGTCTGTGGTCACCCGGGACGTGCCGCCGGGGGTGGTGGCAGGGGGCAATCCCTGCCGGGTGCTGCGGCCCATCACCGAAGCGGACGAGGCCCGCTGGCAGTCCCGGCGCCTTGCCTATGAGACGGAGACCGGCAAGGCCCCCTGGCAGACACCCCAGACATGACCCTTCACGGCGTAAAAGCGCCCGGACGAAAGTCCGGGCGCTCTCTTTTTTCAGTTCATCTGACGGCGCCGGGAGAGGTTCATGGTGCCGTCCTGCATGTTGTTCAGGGAGTCCAGGCTCTTGCCGGTGCCGATGGCCACGCAGGAGATGGCGTCGTCGGCGATGACGGTGTGGATGCCGGTGCGGGCGGTGACCAGCTTGTCGAAGCCGGAGACCAGGCTGCCGCCGCCGGTCATGACGATGCCGTTGGTGGAGATGTCCGCCACCAGCTCGGGGGGCGTGCGCTCCAGCACGGAGTGGATGGCCTCCATGATGCGCTCCACAGGCTCTTCAAAGGCGTCCATCATCTCCACAGAGCTGACGGTAACCACACGGGGCAGGCCCGTGAGCAGGCACCGGCCCTTGACGTCCATGGTTTCCTCTTCCTCCTTGGGGAACACGCAGCCGATCTGCTTTTTCATCTCCTCGGCGGTGCGCTCGCCCACCAGCAGGTTGTGCTTGCGGCGCATATACTTCACCACGGCCTCGTTGAGCTGGTCGCCGGCGATCTTGATGGAGGCGGACTCCACCACGCCGCTCAGGGAGATGACGGCGATGTCGGCGGTACCGCCGCCGATGTCCACTACCATGTGGCCGTCGGGCTGGGTGATGTCGATGCCGGCGCCGATGGCGGCGGCCACGGGCTCTTCAATGAGGTACACCTTCCGGGCGCCGGCCTGGATACCGGCGTCGATGACGGCGCGCTCCTCCACCTCGGTGATGCCGGAGGGGACGCAGATGATGACCCGGGGCTTGAAGAAGGACACGCCCGCCACCTTGTGGATGAACTCCCGGAGCATGCGCTCGGTCATGTCGTAGTCGGAGATGACGCCCTCCCGCAAAGGCCGGATGGCGATGATGTTGCCGGGGGTACGGCCCAGCATGGCCTGGGCCTCGGCGCCCACCTTCAAAAGCTTTCCGGTATTTTTATCCAGCGCCACCACAGAGGGCTCGTTGAGCACGATGCCCTTCCCCTTCACGTAAACCAGAACCGACGCGGTACCCAGATCGATACCGATATCCTTTGCCATGGCCATAGATTCCACCTCATTATCTAATCTTTCTTTCGTTATCTTCAGCGGCTTTCCCGCACACAGTCATACAGGTTATATTATATCTGCATTTTGCCCGATTGCAACCCTATTCTTCCGTGTTTTTGTGAACTTTTTTCTCACGGGACAGGGCCGCGGCAACACATGTCACACTCTGGGCGCCGGCAAGGCGCAATTCTCTGGCACATTCGCACAGTGTGGCCCCGGTGGTGCAGATATCGTCCACCAGCAGCACACGCCGTCCCAGGGCCCCGGACCGTGCCCGGTAGACCCCCAGCACGTTGGCCCGGCGGGCGGCGGCGTCTGCAATACCGGACTGGGCGGGGTTGTCCACGGTCTTTTCCAGCAGTCCCATGACGGGCAGTCCCAGGCAGCGTCCCACGCTCCGGGCCAGGAGCCGGGACTGGTCGTAGCCCCGCTGCCACCGCCGTCTGCGGCTCACCGGCACCCAGGTCACCGTGTCGAACGCGCCGGGAAAGCAGGCAGCGGCGCACCGGGCCGCAAGCTCCCCCAGGGGCCGTGCCCCGGCAGGCGAGTCCCGGAATTTCAGCCGCAGCAGCCCCTCCCGGGCAAGGCCCTCGTACCACAGCGGCGCGGCGCAGTCGGGGCCGCCGGGCAGATGCCGCACGGCGTTTTCCGTCCACGGCAGCGCCGCCAGGCACTTGGGACACACCCCCGTGTGCAGGAGCAGCCTGCCGCAGAAGGGACACCGGGGCGGAAACAGCAGGTCCATCCCCCGCTCAAACCAGGTCCATTTCATTTTCGTCTCCTGGGGTAGGGCGCCGTCTCGTCGGTGAGCCCCACCAGATAGTCCACGCTGACGCCGTAAAACTCCGCCAGCCGGACGGCCAGATGCAGCGGAAGTTCCCGCTCCCCCCGCTCGTATTTGGAGTAAAGCGACTGGTCGCACAGCAGCAACGCCGCGATCTCCCGCTGCTTGAGGTCCCTGTCCTCCCGCAAATCCCGGATTCTCAGAATCATGTTTCATCACCGAGATGATTCTATCCAGAGGACATATTGTACTATTCGTTTTAGGACTATTTGTCCAAACCAGCAGTTGCCGCTCTGTCCCCATCTGTCCTGACGGTTTCGGGACAAAAAAAGAGACTCCGAAGAGCCTCTTTTTCATGCTTTTTCTCCGTCGCCGCTGTGGGCCAGCCGCCACCTCAGGCCGGAGTAGCGCCGCTGCTGGCGGTCGTTTTCCGCCATGGCCCGGATGGCCGCGTCGTCCCCCACCACGATCATCAGCTCCCGGGCCCGGGTCAGGGCCGTGTACAGCACCCCCCGCACCATCAGTGACGGCGCCGACGGCAGGGCGCACAGCACCACGCACCGGTACTCGCTGCCCTGGGCCTTGTGGACGGTCTGGGCATAGGCCAGGTCCAGCTCGCTGAGCTGCTCGGCGCCGTAGAGGGCCACCCGGCCGTCGAAGTCCACCGTCAGAAATTCCCCGGAGGGGTCGATGTCCACGATCTTGCCCACGTCGCCGTTGAACATACCGGTGCCCACGGTGCCGTCGGCCTTCTCCCAGACCACGTCGTAGTTGTTGCGGGTCTGCATGATCCGGTCCCCCTGGCGGAACAGCCGCTCCCCCCACTGGATTTCCGGGCGGTCGGGGCCGGGGGGATTGAGGGATTGCTGGAGGCTGCGGTTGAGGCGGATGGTGCCCGCCGCCCCCTTGCGGGTGGGGCTGAGCACCTGGATCTGGTCGGCAGGGATGCCCATTTTCTCCGGCAGCCGGTGCTCCACCAGCTCCACCACCGTCTTTACCGCCCGGTCGGCGTCCCGGCGGCACAAAAAGAAGAAGTCCCCCTGGTCGTTCTGGAGCCGGGGCGGCTGGCCCAGGTTCACCGCGTGGGCATTGCGGATGATGGCGGACTCCGATGCCTGGCGGAACACCTCCCGCAAAAACACCGTTTCCACCCGGCCGCTGCGGATCAGGTCGGAGAACACGTTCCCGGCCCCCACGGAGGGCAGCTGGTCCGCGTCCCCTACCAGAATGAGCCGGGTGCCGGGCCGCAGGGCCCGCAGCAGCGCGGCAAAGAGGCTCACGTCCACCATGCTCATCTCGTCCACGATGACGGCGTCGGCCTCCAGGGGGTCCTGCTCCGTTTTCTGGAACGTGAGCTGATGGGTGGCCTCGTTCCAGCTCATACCCAGAAGCCGGTGGACGGTCTGGGCCTCCATGCCCGTCAGCTCGCTCATGCGCTTGGCGGCACGGCCCGTGGGCGCCGCCAGCTGGATGGTGTACCCCATCTTCAAAAGCAGCGCCACGATGCCCCGGACGGTGGTGGTCTTGCCGGTGCCGGGCCCGCCGGTGAGGATCAGCACGCCCTCCCGGGCGGCCAGCTCCACCGCCTGGCGCTGCTGGGGCGCGTAGGTGATGCCCTGCTGGCGCTGGATCTCGTCGATGACCCGTCCCGCCTGGCCGGAGCGGTCGGCGTCAGCGGAGAGCAGGGCGCAAAGGCGCATACAGGCGGAGCTCTCCGCCTCCCACAGCCGTCGAAGGTAGCACGCCTCCACATTGGCCACCCGCTGGCAGATCACCTCCCGGCGCTCCGTCAGGGCGTCCAGGGCCTGCTCCACCAGCTCGCTGCCGCAGTCCAGAAGCTGGCTTGTGGCGGCCACCAGCTTGTCCCGGGGCAAAAACACGTGGCCGTTATTTTCGTTGTGGCTGAGTTCGAACAGCACCGCCGCCTGGAGCCGCTGGCTGCTGTCGGCGGCAAGCCCCATGCCCATGGCCATCTCGTCAGCCAGGGAGAACTCCACGCCGCAGCCGTCGGCGCTGAGGAGGTACGGGTTGGCGCGGATCATCTCCAGCGCCGCGTCCCCGTACCGCTCCCGCAGTTCCACGGCCAGCACCGGGGGCAGCTGGTAGCGGGCCAGGAACTCCATGAGCCGCCGTAATCCCATGTGGCGGCGGAAGCTGGCGGCGATCTCCTGGGCCTTCTTCTCCGTCACGCCCTTGATGAGGCTCAGCCGCCGGGGTTCCGTCTCCAGCACGTCCAGCGTCTCGGGGCCGAACCGGTCCACGATGCGCCGGGCGGTGGCGGGCCCCACGCCCTTGATGACGCCGGAGGAGAGGTAGCTGAAAATCTCCTCCTCGTCCTCCGGCAGTGCCCGCTCCAGCTCCACAGCCCGCAGCTGCTCCCCGTGCTGGGGGTGCTGCTCCATGACGCCGGAGACCGTCAGGTGCTCGCCGGGCGCCACGCAGGGGATGCAGCCCACCACCGTGACCACCTCGCCCTCCTCCGTCAGGAGGCGCAAAACCGTATAGCCGTTCTCCGGATTTTGAAAAATAACGCTATGTACGGTACCGTCGTAGGTGGTCAGCTCTTCCATGGTTCTCCCTCTTGTCTTTTGTTATTCTACCTGCAGGCACTTCCCCTCCGCCAGGGCGATGTTCTCCGACCGCCCGGCCAGGTACCCGGCCAGGGACCGGGCTTCGTCGCTCATGCCGCAGTCGGCCAGGACAATCCGGGCCCCGGGCAGCCGGTGGCAAAGACGCCGGAGCTCCCGCACGTCGGCCTCCATGGCCAACGCCTCCCCCCGCAGGGGCAGCACCAGCAAAAGGCCGGGCACCGTGGGCCGCCCGGCGTGCAGCAGCGCCCCGGCCACCAGCCACACCACCGTGGTCACGCCCACGGCGGAGAAAAAGGCGATGCATCCATCTTGCAGCAATACCATCCCAAATCACCTCGGGATAGTCTATGCGGCGGGGTCGTCCGCCGTCAATCTCCCTCCCGGGTGATGCCAAGTTCGGCCAAAATGGCCTCCTCCCTCGTGCGCATCTGCCGTTTCTGGGGCCCCTCGTCCAGATGGTCGTAGCCCAGCAGGTGCAGCACGGAGTGGACCACCAGGTAGGCAAGCTCCCGGCGGTTGGAGTGGCCGTACTCCTTGGCCTGGGCCGTCACATGCTCCCAGGAGATCACCATGTCCCCCAGAGGCACCAGGCCCGTGCCGGGGTCGGCGTCCTCCGCCTTTGGCAGCTGCCCCGGCGTCAGGTCGAATTCCGGGAAGCTCAGCACGTCCGTAGCCCGGTCCACATCCCGCATGTCCAGATTCACCTGGTGGATGTTCTCGTCGTCGGTGATGAGCACGTCCACCTCGCAGGGAAAGTCCACCCCCTCCGCCGAAAGCGCCGTGCGGATGACCTTGCGGATAAAGGCCCGCCGGTCCTCGCTGATGCCGGGCACGTCCGCCGTCACGGGGATATAATGCCGCTTTGCCATGTCACTTCCTGCCTTTCCCGCCGCTTTTGGCGTCCTCGTACCGCTCGTAGGCCTCCACGATCCGCTGCACCATCACATGGCGCACCACGTCCGCGTTGGTCAGCTGACAGATGCCGATGCCCTCTACGTTCCGCAGCACCCGCATGGCCTCCTTGAGGCCGGAGGCCTTGCCGTCTGGCAGGTCGATCTGGGTCACGTCGCCGGTGATGACGATCTTGGACCCGAAGCCAAGGCGAGTCAGGAACATCTTCATCTGCTCCCGGGAGGTGTTTTGTGCCTCGTCCAGGATGATGAAGCTGTCGTCCAGGGTACGGCCCCGCATGTAGGCCAGGGGCGCCACCTCAATGTTGCCCCGCTCCAGGTACTTCTGGTACGTCTCCGCCCCCAGCATGTCAAAGAGGGCATCGTAGAGGGGCCGCAGGTACGGGTCCACCTTGCTCTGCAGGTCGCCGGGCAGAAAGCCCAGCCGCTCCCCCGCCTCCACCGCCGGGCGGGTGAGGATGATGCGGTTGACCTGCTTGTCCCGGAATGCCTGGACGGCGGCGGCCACGGCAAGGTACGTCTTGCCGGTGCCCGCCGGGCCCACGCCGATGGTGACGGTGTTGTGGAGGACGGAGGCGATATACTCCTTTTGTCCGATGGTCTTGGGCTTGATGGGCCGGCCCTTGGCGGAGATGCACAGCACGTCGCCGGTCAGCTCCGCCACCTGGGACTCCTTGCCCGCGCGCACCAACGAGATCACATACCGCACGTTCTGCTCGCCGATGGTCTCCCCCCGGGAGGAGAGGGTCAGCAGCGCCTGGATGGCCTTGACGGCAAGATACACGTTCTCTGCCTCGCCCTCCACCCGCAGCTCCCCGTCCCGGTTGACCACGGTGACGGAAAACTCCTGCTCCAAAAGGCGGATGTTGGCGTCGAAGGACCCGAAAATGTTCACGGCCTGTTCCAGCCGTTCAATGCTGATTCGCTGTTCCAATGGTTCCATCACTCCTATCGCTTTGCCGGACGTCATTGGTCCGGATGATCCTGATAGATGGGCACCGTCTTTCCGATCTGCTCCTCACACTCCGCCCGCAGCGTCACCGCCAGGCTGCCGTCCCGGATCTGGGACGAGCACAGCACGGAGCGTACCTGCCCGTAGGGGTCCACCAGCGTGTGGAGGTACGCCTCCAGCAGCGCCCCGCCGGCGTCCTCAGCCGCCTGGGGGTCCACCGCCGCCGTCTCGGTCTCGTAAAAGCAATACCGCTCCGTCACCACGGTCACCGGCAGGGGAAGGCCAAACAGGGAAAGTGGGTGTCTGGTGGTTATTTTATCATATTTGCGCCCCTCGATGCTACTGTTTGAAAAGAATTTTACCCGATGGGTGCCCAGCACCAGCGTCAGCCCCAGTTTTTCCTCCCCGGTGTAGCGCTTGACCGGGGCCGTCAGGGGCATGCGGGTGGAGATGGTGTACCAGGTGCGCGCCTGCACCGTACCCATGCCCGCCAGCAGACGGGCCCCCACGGTCTCCGTATCCTCCACGCCGGAGATGAGCAGCTGCCCTCTCTCCACCGATGTGCCCGGCAGCACGCACTTGACCCCGTCCAGGGCCTGCACCTGCTGCACCAGCCCCGCCCGCCGGGCCACCACGTTGGTGGGCTGGCGCTCATCCACCATCTCTGGGGCCATGACCCGTTCCCGCACCTGCACATAGGCCCGGCAGCCGGACACATTCACCGTCATCCAGCTCAGCTCCGGGATCTCCAGCAGCACGTGGTTTCGGATGTCCTCCGCGTCCAGGGAGAAGCCGAAAGTGCCGATGCCCACGCCGTTTTTCTCCAGCGCCCGTAAGATCTCCTCCTCCGTGACGGTCTCGTTGCCCTCCACGGTGAAGTCCCAGATGAAAAACGAGCCCACGGACATCCCCGCGGCGCACAGGGCAAGCCCCGCCAGCAGGGCGTAGCGCTTGCGGAACCGGCCCACAAAATAGGGCACCCCCTCCCGCCGCACTACCGTAATGGTACACGCCAGGCGCTTTGCCGCCCGGCGCAGCGCGGCGAAGTCCCGGCGGCTGAGGCGGCAGGTGAAGGCCGTCTCGCTCTCCCAGTCCAGATCCCAGAAGGCCAGATTCCGCTCCCCGCACAGGTTCAAAATCCGCTCGGGGAACGGCGCCTCCACCCGGATCCGCACCTGCCCCCGCAGGCGGTTGACGATCTCACTGAGCATCTATCTCACCCACTCCAAAGCGTCGATGCGGCCGCCCAGCCGCAGCTCCTCCGCCGTCATGGCCGTCAGCGCCAGGTTCCCGCCCCGGACCCGCAGCACGCCGCCGGGGGTGTTGATGTCGATCTGGGTCTCGCTGTAGGACAAAATGCCCGTGTGCCGCTCCAGATACAGCTGGCGGCTGCCTACCATCTCCAGATGGGGCAGCCCCGCAATCACGTCCGCCGGCAGGTCGAAAAGCTCCGCCACGGACCCCAGTACGCTGCCCCGCTCTTTTCGGTTCCGCTCCATTGCACTCACCTCACGTCCCACTGTATGCAACCGGCCCGTCCCACTTGCCTGGGGCATGGAGCGGCCGGGGCGGGCATATCCATACAGGGGTGATGTGTATGAAAATCCGATGGAGGCGCCTTGGCTGCCTGCTGGTACTGGGGACGCTGGTGTGGTTCCTGGCGGACGCCCAGGCGGTCCGGCAGCGGGCCGTGGAGGCCCTGGCGCTGTGCGTCACGTCCGTGATCCCGGCCCTCTTCCCGTTTCTGGTGGTCTCGTCCCTGCTTTTGAAGCTGGGGTTCGGCGAGGCTCTCTCCCCCTGGCTGGCGGGGCTCATGGAGCCGCTGTTCCGGGTGAGCGGTGCCGGGGGCGCGGCGCTGGTGCTGGGCCTTGCGGGGGGCTATCCGGTGGGCGCCGGGACGGCGGCGGAGCTGTATACTTCCGGCGCACTGAGCCGGGAGGAGGCGGAGCGGCTGCTGACCTTTGTCAACAACTCCAGTCCCGTCTTTTTAATCAGCGTACTGGGTGCGGGGGTGTTCGGCTCCGTGCGGACGGGGGTGTGGCTGTGGCTCATCCATGTCCTGGCCGCCCTTTTGACGGGGCTGTGCTTCCGGGGGCGGGGCGTCTCCTTCGGGCACCAGCGCATGACAAGGAAAACAGCTTCACATGCAGTCTCCTTCCCCACCGCCCTGGTGCGCTCCGTCCGGGACAGCCTCCAGGCCATGGGGTCCGTGTGCGCCTTCGTGGTGTTCTTCTACGTGCTCTCCCATCCCCTGGCGGACCTGGGGGGACGGCTGGGAGCCGCGGCGGTGGGCGCAACGGAGCTCTTTTCCCTGACGCCGCTGGTGACGCCGGACGCCGCCGGGTTTGTCCTGGCCGCAGCTGCGGCAGGCTGGGGGGGACTGTCCGTGCTGTGTCAGACGGCGGCGGTGGTGGAGCCCAGCGGCCTGCGGATGCGCCGGGCCGTGGCGGGAAAGGCCGTCCACGGACTGCTCTCGGGGCTGCTGGCGGCGGCCCTGGCCGGGTACGTACTGGCATAGCAATACCCTCCGCCGCCGGAATCCGACAACGGAGGGTATTGCCGCAGCAAAATTCTACAATCTGTATCGTTATCGCTGGCCCTTGTCGTAGGGAATGCCCTCGGCCTTGGGGGCCCGGGACTGCTGGGAGGTGAACGCCAGCACCACCAGGGAGATGATATAGGGCAGCATGTTGTACACGGAGCTGGGCAGGTTCAGCGCCTGGAGGAAGCCGAAGCCGGAGTACACGTTGCCCAGGGCCCGGAAGAAGCCGAACAGGATGGCCGCCAGGGCAATGCGGGTGGGCTTCCACTGGCCGAAGATCATGACGGCCAGGGCCAGAAAGCCGAAGCCCGCCACGCCGTTTTCAAACTTCCACTCGCTGACGCCGGCGGTGATATACACGATGCCGCCAAGGCCGCCCAGAACGCCGGAGATCATGACGCCGGCATAGCGCATCTTGTAGACGTTGATGCCCACGCTGTCCGCCGCCTGGGGATGCTCGCCGCAGGCCATGAGCCGCAGTCCGAAGCGGGTCTTGTACAGCGTCACGTAGGAGATGACCAGCGCCGCCACAGCCATGAGCATGAACCAGTTGAACTCAAAGCTGCCGATGTTCACCAGAAACGCCCGCTTGGGCTCGATATACTGGATGGTGGACGAGACGTTGTCCACGCTCTCGGCGGTGTTCATGGCCTTGACGAACACGGTGGCCGCGGCGGTGCCCAGCAGGTTCATGGCGGTGCCCACCAACGTCTGGTCGGCCTTGAAGTTGATGGCCGCCACCGCCAGCAGCAGCGAGTACAAAAGACCCATGAGCATGCTGGCCAGAGTCACCAGCAAAATGATGACCGGCGCGGCGGTGTCCGCGGGCAGGAACTTCATCATCAGCGCGCCGCCCAGGGCGCCCAGAACCATGATGCCCTCCAGGCCGATGTTGATGACGCCGGAGTGCTCGGAGAAGCACCCGCCCAATGCCACCAGCACCAGCACCGAGGCGAAGATCAGGGTGTATTGCACAAGCAGTGTCATTTCGTCTGACCTCCCTTCCCGTCGTCCGTCTTCCGCCGGGCGCGCTTTTCATCCCGGCGGTCCAGCCGCTGGTTGAGGATATACTTGAAAAACAGCACGAAGCTGCAAAGGTAGATGATGATGGCGGAGATGAAGTCGGAGATCTGGGCGGAGTACATGGTCTTGTCCACGTAGGCGCCGCCGTTGGTGATGTGCTGGATGAACAGGGACGAGAGCACGGCGCCGATGGGATGCAGGCACCCCAGGAAGGCGGCGGCAATGCCGTTGAAGCCCATGGCGGGCACAGCGGACTGGGTGCACTGCCACTGCTCGAAGCCGGTCAAAAACAGCATGGCGGCACCCAGGGCGGCAAGACCCCCGGAAATGGCCATGGTGAGGATCAGGTTGCGCTTTTCCGCCATGCCGCAGTAGCGGGCGGCGAACTTGTTGCAGCCGGTGGCCTTGAGCTCATAGCCCAGCTTCGTCTTGTCCAGCAGCACCCACACGCCCACAGCCAGCAGCACCGAAAGGGGGATGGCGATGGTCACATACTGGTTGTTGCTGAAGAGGGACCCCAGCCCCAGGCTGGGCAACAGGGCGCCGGGATTGACGCTGGAGATGTTCTGGGTGTAGGGGCTGGTGGGCTCCTTCACCCGGGTGAGGATGGTGTTGACCAGGTACAGGCTGATCCAGTTGAGCATGATGCAGGAGATGACCTCATTGACGTTGCGGTAGGCCTTCAGGATGCCGGACACGGCCCCCAGCACGGCGCCGGCAGCCACAGCCGCCAGCATGCACACATACCAGGGCAGTCCCCAGGCCAGGGCGCAGTAGAGGCTGGCCCCGGCGCCCACCACGTACTGTCCCGCAGCGCCGATGTTGAAAAGGCCCACCTTGTAGGCAAAGAGCACGGACAAACTGCACATGAGCAGCGGCGCGGTCTTGACCAGGGTATTGCCCAGGTACTTGAGCTGGGCGGTGGACCGGGAGTAGGTCATGAAGTTTTTCACAATGGTGACAATGGCCTCTCCGGCGCCGCTGGGATTGATGAGCAACAGGGCGATGTAGCCGATCAGCAGGCCCAGCAGGATGCACAGCAGCGACGCCATCAGGGACTGGACCGTGCCGTTGCGCAGCAGGGAAGTTTTTTCCTTTTTCATCGCTTACGCCCCCTTTCGTTTGGCGCCGGCCATGTAAAGACCCAGCTCCTCCACAGTGGTGGTCTTGGGGTCCAGCTCACCTACGATCTCACCCTCGTACATGACCAGAATCCGGTCGCTGAGGGCCATGACCTCGTCCAGCTCCAGACTCACCAGCAGCACGCCCTTGCCGCCGTCCCGCTGGGAGACGATCTGCCTGTGGATATACTCAATGGCGCCCACGTCCAATCCGCGGGTGGGCTGGACGGCAATGAGCAGCTCGGGATTCTTGTCGATCTCCCGGGCGATGATGGCCTTTTGCTGGTTGCCGCCGGACATGCTGCGGGCCACGGTGGCCGGGCCCTGACCGGAGCGGACGTCGTACTGGTCGATAAGGCGGGAGGCGTAGGAGCGGATGGACTTGCGCTTGAGGAAGCCGGCTTTGGTGACGAACTCCGGCTCAAAGTACCGCTGGAGCACCATATTGTCCTCCAGGGAGTAGTCCAGCACCAATCCGTGCTTGTGGCGGTCCTCCGGAATGTGGCTCATGCCCATGGTGGAGCGGCGGCGGATGGAGGCGTGGGTGATATCCTCCCCCCGCAGCCGAATGTGTCCGCTCTTGACCGGCTCCAGTCCCGTCAAGCCGTAGACCAGCTCCGTCTGACCGTTGCCGTCGATGCCGGCGATGCAGACGATCTCTCCGGCCCGGACGGTAAAGGATACATCCTTGACCGCGTTGTTGCTGTGGGCCTTGGACGCCACAGTCAGCCCCTCCACCTCCAGGATGGTCTCGCCGGGCTTGGCCGGCTCCTTGTGGACCACGAAGTCCACGTTCCGGCCCACCATCATGCGGCTGAGCTCCTCCCGGGAGGTATCGGCGATGTTGACGGTGCCGATGTACTTGCCCTTGCGCAGTACAGTGCACCGGTCGGCCACCTCCATGATCTCGTTGAGCTTGTGGGAGATGAAGAGGATGGACTTGCCCTCGGCAGCCAGGGAGCGCATGATCTGCATGAGCTCCTCGATCTCCTGGGGCGTCAGGACGGCGGTGGGTTCGTCGAAGATGAGGATCTCGTTGTCCCGGTAGAGCATTTTCAAAATCTCCGTGCGCTGCTGCATGCCCACGGTGATATCCTCCACCAGGGCGTCCGGGTCCACCCGCAGCCCGTATTTCTCGCTCAGGGCCATGACCTTGCGCCGGGCCTCGTCCTTTTGCAGAAAGCCGCGGCGGCAGGGCTCCACGCCCAGGATGATGTTGTCGAGCACCGTGAAGCACTCCACCAGCTTGAAGTGCTGGTGGACCATGCCGATGCCCAGGGCGTTGGCGTCGTTGGGGTCGCGGATCTCCACTTCCTGTCCGTCCTTTTTGATGACGCCCTCCTCCGGGCGGTACAATCCGAACAGCACGCTCATGAGCGTGGACTTGCCCGCGCCGTTTTCGCCCAGGAGGGCATGGATTTCTCCCTTTTTCAGCTGCAGCGTAATATCGTCATTGGCCACAATGCCGGGAAAACGCTTGGTGATATGCAGCATTTCAATGGCATATGGATGTTCCAAATTCACGACCTCCCCCTTGTTTCCTTTTTCGCGGAACCGTTATGATTTATTGTACTATATTTCCCCCTATAATTCAAAGCAAAGTTGTGGGGCGGCAAAAAAAAGAGGACGGGAGTTTCCCGTCCTCTTTTTGCGCAGAGGGATTTACTTGATGTTGCCGTACTCGTTGACCGTAATGGCGGTCTCGGGCATGGCGGTGGTGTCGTTGGAGACGGTGATGGTGCCGTCGAACATGCTCTTGACCAGGGCCTTGTAGTCATCCTGGGTGAAGGTGTCATCCCACTGGGTGGACTCCATGGGCAGCTGGACGTAGTTGGCGGTGGGATCGTCGCCGGACACCAGGCCCAGCGTCTCGATCTTGCCGCCGTAGTTGGCGAAGTTGCCCGCAGCGATCTCGCTGAGCATGTGCTGCACGGTGGGAGCCAGGCCCTTCATGGCGGAGGTGACGGTCATGCCGTCGCCGTAAGCGCTGTCGATGATGGCAGCCTGGTCCACGTCCACGCCGATGACCTTGCCGCCCACCTTGGCAGCAGCCTCAGCAGCAGAGGTGTAGATGCCGCCGCCGCAGGCGAACACGACTTCCACGCCCAGGGTCTGATACCAGTTGTCCATGTACGCGGTGATGTCGGCGTCGCCGGAGAAGGCGTTGCCGTAAACATACTCCACGGTCACGTTGGCGCCGGGCTCGTCGGCCGCAGCGGCGTCAGCGCCCTGGACAAAGCCGTAGCCGTAGCGGACCACGGCGGGGACAGCCATGCCGCCCAGGAAGCCCAGGTGGGTGTAGCCCATCTTCACAGCGGCGTAGCCGGCCATGTAGCCGCACAGCTCTTCCTGATACACCGCGCAGTACACGTTGGAGGGCAGCTCATAGGGCTCGGCGGGGGGATTGCCGTCGGCATCGAGGGGATTGAGATCCAGCTCGCCCACGTCCAGAGCCACGAAGGTCACGTCGGGATAGGTGCCGGCGGTCTCCTTGATGGTGTCGGCAAATGCGTAGCCGGGCATGACGACCACATTGTAGCCCTCATCCACGGCGGACTCCACCATGGCAACGCGCTCGGCGGTGGAGTCACCGGCGGGCTTGAAGTAGTTGAACGTGATGCCGTTGGCCTCACAGTAGGCCTTGCAGGCCTCGTAGGTGGTCTGGTTGAAAGACTGATCGGTAATGTCACCGTAGTCGGTGATCATGGCGACGCTCATATCGGTGGCACCCTCGGTGCCCTCCTCGGCGGGAGTCTCCTCCTCTTTGCTGCCGCAGGCAACCAGAGAGAGGGCCATTACCAATGCAAGCGTCAAGGCAAGAAACTTCTTCATTGGAATCTACCTTCCTTCCATTGTTCCGACCGCCCGCAGGCGGTCATGTTCCGTTCGGGACAGCCCCATTATATCATTCTTTACATGAATTTCAATGAATTTTCACATTTGTTTTCCATTTGTCCACATTTTTGGTCAAAAGGGAAAATTTTTATCTGGGGACGGCACAGCCTGCCGTCATCCTTTTTTTGCCATCTCCACGGCCACGCCCAGGGCGATCTCCATCATGCGGGTGAAGGTGGTCTGGCGCTGGTCGGGCGGCAGGGCCTCCCCGGTGACCAGACTGTCGGAAATGGTGCACATGGCCAAAGCCCGCTTGCCCGCCTCGGCGGCGTTATAGTAGAGTGCGGCGGCCTCCATCTCGATGGCCAGCACCCCCATCTGGCCCCACTTCAGGGTGTCTCCGGCCTTGTTGTAGAACACGTCGGAAGAGAGCAGGTTCCCCACCGGGGGCTCCACGCCCATGCGCCGGGCCACGGCCACCGCCGTCTCCAGCAGCGTGAAGTCGGCAATGGGGGCGAAGGTGCCGCCCAGGCCGAACTGATGGGCGTAGTTGGAGTCCGTGCAGGAGCCCTGGCCGAACACCACGTCCCGCACCTTCAGCTGGGGGGAGATGGCACCGGCGCTGCCCACCCGGATGATGTTGTCCACATCGTAGAAGTGGAACAGCTCATGGGAGTAAATGCCGATGGAGGGCATGCCCATGCCGGAAGCCATGACGGACACGGGCGTGCCCTGGTAGGTGCCGGTATAGCCCTGGACGCCCCGGACGTTGTTCACCAGCTTCGCGTCCTGGAGAAAGGTCTCCGCGATGAATTTGGCCCGCAGCGGATCGCCGGGCATCAGAACGGTCTTGGCAAAGGCCCCCTGGGCCGCCTCGTTATGGGGAGTTCCCATGTTTTCATTTCCTCCTTATTTCTGCTCCATGGCCTTCACGGCCTTGACGATCCGGCTGGTGCCCAGGCGGGAGGCACCCAGGTTGATGAAGTCCTCCGCGTCCTTCAGGTCGGCAATGCCGCCGGCGGCCTTGATCTTCACATTGGGACCCACGTGCTTGGCAAAGAGGGCCACGTCCTCCCGGGTGGCGCCGCCGGTGCCGAAGCCTGTGGAGGTCTTGATATACTCCGCGCCGGAGGCGGTGACGATCTCGCACATCTTGATCTTCTCCTCGTCGGTGAGGAAGCAGCACTCGATGATGACCTTCAGCAGCTTGCCCTTGCAGGCGGCCTTCACGGCCTTGATCTCGGAGAGCAGGTCGTCCCACTTCTGGTCCTTCACCCAGCCCAGATTGATGACCATGTCCACCTCTTCCGCGCCGTTCTCCACGGCGTCCGTGGCCATGAAGCACTTGGCGGCGGTGGTGTCATACCCGTTGGGGAAGCCGATCACCGTGCAGATGGGCAGCTTCCCCGCCACGTACTCCGCCGCCTGCTTGACATAGCTGGCGGGGATGCAGACGCTGGCGCAGCCGTACTTCATGCCGTCGTCGCAGATGGCCTGAATCTCCTTCCAGGTGGCCGTCTGGGCCAGCAGGGTGTGGTCGCACTTGCTCAGAATCTCTTTCACTTCCATTTGAAGCATCTCCTTTATCATTCATATTTTGTCGCCCACGCCGGCGAAATATACCCGTTTTCCGTGTATCTCCTGGCGGCAGACCCGCCCTTGGGCCTCCAGATGGTCCAGATGGGCCAGGGCCTCTCCCACGGCAAAGAACTTCTGCGCCAGGGGAAAATCCGCCCAGTCCCGGCAGCGGATGCTCCAGCGCATCCGGCCCGCGATCTGGTAGGCGGTGAGGCCCGGCGCCTCCTCCACGGTCCGCAGGGTGTCCTCCAGCCGGCGGGCGTGGTGGGCCTTCAGCTCCGCCGTCCGCTGCCGCAGGTCCCCGGTCTCCGCCCGGTGGGCGGGATACAGCTCCTCCGCGTCCAGAGCGGCTGTCCTGTCCAGGCTGCTGAGATAGTCCCCCAAAGAGTCCGCCACCCCCTGCCAGCGGCAGATGTTGGGTGTGATGTGAAACAGCACATGGTCCCCGCAGAACAGCCGCCGGCGGTCCGAGTCGTACAGGCACAGGTGCCCCGGCGTGTGGCCCGGCGTCAGCACGCACCGCAGCGTGCGGCCGCCGTAATAGAGCGCCGCGCCGTCCCGCAGCTCCGTATAGAGTCCCTCCCGCCAGGGCGGGGCCGCCGTCTGGGCCGGATTGTCTCCCCACAGGGCCTCCATCTCCGCCCAGGTGAAGCCGTCCCGCACATACTCCCCGTAGAGCCGCTCCCAATAGGACGGATCCGAGGCGTTTTTCACGCCGGGGCCGTCGATCTCCCCGATATAGATCCGGCAGCCGGGGCGGATCAGCTCCGGCGCCAGCCCCGTGTGGTCGCTGTGGAGGTGGGTGCAGAAAATGTCCAGCCGGTCCCGGTCCACGTGCGTCTCCGCCAGCTGGCGCTCCATGGCCTCGCGGCAGGGCTGCTGGCGGAAGCCCGTGTCGATCAGCAGGCTCCGCTCTCCGGTCAGCAGATAGCTGTTCAAGTTTTTCAGCGGGTTCCCCACCAGGGGGATGTCCAGCCGCCAGAGGTCCTCCGCCAATCGCTCCGCCATGGGCCGCTTCCTTTCCAAAAGGTAGATTCAGTATAGCAGACTTTTGCCCGCCTGTCCAGTGAGCCGGGCCTTGCCAAGCGCTCTGCCCGGTGCTAAAATGGAGCCATTCTCAAGATTTGGAGGCTACCCCATGAAAAAACGACTTCTTTCGCTCCTCTGTGTCCTTGTCCTGACGGTGAGCGTGATTCCCGCCGCCTCCGCTCTGGAGGGGGAGGCGTCCCGGGCCGCGGACACCCTCTCCACCCTGGGACTGATCGACTCTACATATCATCTGGACGCCCCCGCCACCCGGGCCCAGGCAGCCGTGCTGCTGGTGCGCCTGGCCGGGGCGGAGCAGGCCGCCGCGGCGGACAACTGGCTGGCCGGCTTCCGGGACGTCCCCGCCTCCATCGCCCAGGAGGTGAACTACGCCGCCCGGCAGGGCTGGATCACCGGCGTCACGGCGACAGCGTTCCGGCCGGACGCGGTCCTCACCGCCAACGCCTGGAGCGCCTTCCTGCTGCGGATGCTGGGGTATTCCGACAAGGCGGGCGACTTCACCATTGCCGACGCCGCGGGCTTTGCCCAGCGGATCGGCCTCTTCCCCATCGCCTACACCGGCACCCTGACCCAGGGGGACCTGTTTGAGATGGCGGCGGACGCCCTGTCCTTCTCCTACCGGGACGGCAGCGCCACAGTGATCGGACGCCTGGTGAGCCAGGGGACCGTCTCCCGGGCCGCGGCCAACGCCCTGGGCCTGCTGACCCCCGCCCTCACCGCCCGGCAGGTGGCGGACCGCTGCGCGGCCGCCGTGTTCCGTCTGGACACCTATGAGACGGAGGCATACCGGGACGAGGGCCTTGTCACCGGCGAGGCCAGCGGCTTCTTCATCACGGAGGACGGGCTGGCCGTCACCAACTACCACTCCATCGCGGACGCGGTCTCCGCCACCGCCACGCTCTCCACCGGAGATGTGTATGAAGTGGAGCGGGTCATCTACTACGATCCGGACATCGACATCGCTGTGATCCGCGTCTCCCGCACCGCCCTGAAGGGACACGACACCTCCGCCTTTGCCACGCTGGACATTGCGGATTCCGGCACCGGAGACCTGCGGGCAGGCGATACGGTCTACGCCATCGGCAATCCGCTGGGCGTGGAGCTCCGCGGCACGCTGACGGACGGCATCGTCTCCGCCATCAACCGGGATGTGCAGGTGGACGGCCGGACCATGACGCTGGTCCAGACCAACGCGGCCCTGAACTCCGGCAACTCCGGCGGCCCCCTGATCAACGCCTACGGCCAGGTGGTGGGCATCAACACCATCAAGATGAGCTCTGATTATTCCAATGTGGAGGGCCTGGGCTTCGCCATTCCCTCCGCCTCCATCCGGCGGCTGGTGAACGACCTGCTGACCTATGGAGAGGTCCGGCCGGAGCCCTCCTTCGGCGTGACGGTGCTCCAGACGGGCACCCGGCTGGAGGACGACGTCTGGGGCCTGCAGGTGCTGGAGGTCACGCCCGGCTCCGCCGCGGACCTGGCGGGCATCCGGGAGGGGGACTTCATCCTCGCCGCCGGCGGCAGGCCGGTGGAAACCAGTCAGGAGCTGCTGCGCATCCGGCGGCAGCTGTACGTGGGCGATCAGGTGACCATGGAAATCTGGCGGGACGGGGAGCGGATGGAAGTGACGCTGACCCTGAACGACCCGGTGGAATAAAGAACAAAGGCGCGGCCTGCGG
>NZ_URDP01000003.1 GCF_900546705.1 uncultured Oscillibacter sp.
GCCGCTGATCTCCGGCGGGATGGGGCGGTGCCGGGCCGTGCTGGTCTGCGCCGCCACCGGGGCCCCCACGGTGCTGGGGGCGGCGGCGGGGTACTTCCTGGGAACCCTGGGGCCCCGGGCGCTGTCCCTGGCGCTGAGCTTCGCCTCCGGCGCCATGCTGTACGTGGTGTTTGGGGAGCTGCTGCCCGAGGCGGGGGAGATGTGGAAGTCCCGCCTGCCCGCCCTGGCGGCGGGGGCCATGGAGTCCGTGGGCAGCATGCTGGGCCCCATCAGCATGATCATCATCGGCATGCTGATGGCGGGCGTGGACCTGAAGCGGGTGATCCGCATTCCGGGGGTGTGGAAGGTGACGCTGCTGCGGCTGATTGTCTACCCGCTGGTGATTCTGCTGGTGCTGAAGTACAGCGGCATCGCCTCCCTGCTGTCTCTTCTGCTGGTGCGGGCGGGTCTTGGGACCAATGTGGACCTGGTGACCATCGGCGTCCTGATGCTGCTGGTGCCGGGCGTGGCCCTGACCAACGCCATGCGGGAGATTGTGGCCGGCGACACCTACTCCGGACTCAGCCGGACGGCGGAGGCCATTCTGATCGCCATGGGCATCGCCCTGGGGGCCGCCGTGGGCCTGGGCATCGGGTACATTCTGTAAAGGGGATCTGCTTTTATGGATATCTGGTCTCAATATGTTCTGCCCTGCCTGTGTGCTTTCGCCGGCTGCATCGGATTCACTCTGGTGTTCAATATCCACGGCCCCGGCAAGCTGATCGCCGGCTGCGGCGGCGCTCTGGGATGGCTGGTGTATCTGCTGGCCGGCAAGACCATCCTGGCAGGCTTTTTCGCCGCCATGGCCATCAGTCTGTTCTCGGAAGTCATGGCCCGCATCCGCCGCTGTCCCGTCACCGGCTACCAGCTGGTGGCCCTGCTGCCCCTGGTGCCCGGCGGCGGCATCTACTACACCATGGAGCACGCCATGAGCGGGGAGACCTCCCTGTTCCTGGAATCTCTGCTCCACACCCTGGGCCTGGCCGGGGCCCTGGCGGTGGGCGTGCTGATGGTGGCCTCCCTGGCCCGTCTGGTCACCAACTACCAGAACCACCGGCGGTCCCTTCCCGGAGGAAAACAACCATGAAACGCTACGATTTCGTCCTGCTGGACGCGGATAATACCCTGTTCGACTTTGACCGCTCGGAGCATGAGGCCCTGCGCCTGGCTCTGGAGTCCTGCTCCATCCCCTGTCCCCCGGAGACCGAGGCCCTCTATGTGTCCATCAACAGCGCCCTGTGGGCCATGCTGGACCGGGGGGAGGCCAGCCGGGAGTGGCTGGTGGTGGAGCGCTTTGCCCGGCTCACCGCCGCCCTTGGGGTGGAGGCCGACCCCGCCGCCCTCAACCGCACCTACCTGGACCGGCTGGGGGAGCAGGCCTTCCTTCTCCCCGGCGCGGAGGAGGTCTGCCGGACCCTGGGGAAACACTGCACCCTGGCCATCCTCACCAACGGCGTGGCCCGGGCCCAGCGGGGCCGGTTTGACCGCTCCCCCCTGAAAGAACTCATTCCCCATCTTTTTATTTCGGAGGAGGTGGGGGCCTCCAAGCCCAGCCCCGCCTTCTTCCGCCCGGTGCTGGACGCCCTGGGGGTCACCGACCTGAGCCGGGCCCTGATGGTGGGGGATAACCTGACCTCCGACATCGGCGGCGCCGCCGCCATGGGGCTGGATACCGCCTGGTACAACCCCCGCCGCCTGCCCAATCCCGGCCCCGTTGCCCCCACCTGGGAGCTGACCCGGCTGGAGGAGCTGCCCCCTCTGGTGCTGGACGGCCCTGATCTCTAAACTTCAAACGAGGTGTTTCACTTTGTCCCGCTCCCTCTATTCCCAGCTCACCAAAAGCCCCCCGCCGCCCGCCCGGCGGCGTCTGCCCCTGGTGCTGGCAGCCATTGCGGTAGGCGTGGTACTGGTCACCGTTCCGGTGCTCAGCCGGTCCCCGGCCCAGGGCGCCGACCCCATCCCCACCGCCACCGTCACTCCCATCCCCACACCCGCGCCTACTCCCACGCCCATTCCCGCCTTTGACTTCACCCAGCCCGCCCCCAAGACCCAGCCGGTGGACATGGACTACTTCTCCGACGCCCTGTTCATCGGCGACTCCCGCACCCAGGGGCTGGAGCTGTACAGCGGCGTCAAGGGCGCCACCTTCTACGACCACACCGGACTGACCGTCTTTGGGGTGAACAACCCCGGCCTGGTGACGGTGGACGGCCAGGACTATTCCATTGTGGAGGCCCTGGAGAAGGGGCCCCAGTTCGGCAAGATCTACATAGCCTTCGGCATGAATGAGCTGGGTTATTACAATGAGGAAAACTATTTGCACACCTTCGGCGTCTTTATAGAGGAGGTAAAGGCCCTCCAGCCGGGCGCTGTGATCTATCTGCAAAATCTGGCCCCGGTGGACGAGGCCAAATGCAAGATCTACGGTCAGGCCTCCTGCATCACCAACGCCCGGGTACAGGTCTTTAACCAGCTCTTTGCCCAGCTGGCCCGGGAGCATCAGGTGGTGCTGGTGGACGTGTACAGCGCCCTGATGGGCGACGGCGATACCCTGCCGGAGGAGGCCACCTCCGACGGCATCCATTTCACGCGTCCCTTGTATGAAACATGGCTGACCTGTCTGATGGAGCACACCGTGGACCCGGCGGTCTATCAGGCCGGTCAGACCCATGCGGATGATATGGAAGGAGATAGAGAACCATGAAGAATCTGTTGAAGCGACTGCTGCCCGGCGTGCTGGCCCTGTGCCTGTGCCTGAGCGCCTGCGGAGGCGGCTCAAGCGCCAAGAGCTACGACCCCGCCGCCACCGCCAAGGCCCTGCTGGAGTCCACCGCCTTCAGCGACACCCTGGACACCCTGGACAAGGACACCGCCGCCGCCATGTACGGCATCGACCCCGCCACCATCACCGACTGCGCGGTGTACGCCTCCCTGTCCATGGGCGCGGAGGAGATCGCCGTGCTCACCCTCACCGACGCTGACGCCGCCAAGACCGCCAAGGAGGCCCTGGACAAGCGGGTCAGCGATCAGATCACCGCCCTGGAGAGCTATATGCCCGGAGAGGTGGACAAGCTCAACCACGCCATCGTGGAGCAGACCGGCAACACCGCCCTGCTGGTGGTGGCCGCCGACGCCGACGCCGCCAAGAGCGTGCTGGACGGCCTGAACTGAGTCCTACCCAAAAACGCCGGGGATACCCCGGCGTTTTTTCTGAAAAAATAAACTGCTACCCCTCAACTTTTCATTGACCCCCGCCGTCTAACAGATGCAAACACAAGACCCCCGGCCGGGTCCAGTTTCTACAGATTGAGGTGTCTTCATTGTCCCAGTCCTATCGTCCCAAACGGGTCAAAAACAACAGAAAAGGCCCCGGGGCCACCCTGCCCCTGCTCATTGCCGCGGCAGCGGTGTGCGTCTGTCTGCTGCTCATCCCCTCCGCGGGCAAAAGCGCCCCCCCGGCCGCCGCGGTCACCCCCTCCGTGCAGCCGGAGGTCAGCCCCTCCCAGGCCGTGACCGAGCCCTCCGCCCCTCCCTCGGAGTCTCCCGCCGCGGAGGCCACCCCCGAGCCCACTCCCACTCCCGCCGCTTCTCCCGCCGCCGTCTTTGACTTTACCCAGCCGGTGCCCCAGTCCGAGCCGGTGGAGATGGACTATTTCTCCGACGCCCTGTTCATCGGCGACTCCCGCACCGACGGCCTGCAGATCTACAGCGGCATCAAGGGCGCCACCTTCTACTGCTACAAGGGCCTGAACATCTTCGACATGAGCAAGCGCCAGGTGGTGGAGATGAACGGCGGCAAGTACACCGTGGTGGAGGCCCTGGAAAAGGGCCCCCAGTACAAGAAGATCTACATCTCCCTGGGCGTCAACGAGCTGGGCTATCCCGGCACCGACAGCTTCTACAAGGCCTTCAAGTCCTTCCTGGAGGAGGTCAAGTCCGCCCAGCCCGACGCCATCATCTACCTGCAGAACCTGGTTCCCGTCAACCCGGAGATCTGCGCTCAGAAGAAGCAGCCCTCCTATGTGAACAACGACCGGGTGGCCGACTTCAACGGCGTGTTCCCCAAGCTGGCGGAGGAGTGCCAGGTGGCCCTGGTGGACGTCAAAACCGCCCTCAGCGATGAAAACGGCATCCTGCCCGCCGAGGCCACGGTGGACGGAGTCCACTTTACCAAGGCCTGGTATCAGAAGTGGCTGGAATATCTGATGTGCCACACCGTTACCCCGGAGGCCTATCAAGCGGGCCAGACAGCGGCCCAATAAAAGGAGCGTACCCCGGCATTGGACAACAACATCCGGCAGCAGCTGAACGCCTATATCGTATCCCACCAGGAGGATTTCTACCGCCTGGCGTTCAGCTATGTCAAAAATCGGGACGCTGCCCTGGATGTGGTGCAGGAGAGCATTGTCCGCGCCCTGTCCAAGTCGGACTCTCTCCGGCAGCCGGAGTACCTGAAAACCTGGTTTTACCGCATCCTGCTCAACGAGAGCATGAACCACTACCGCCGGAACAAGCGGCTGGTCCCTCTGGAGGATTCGGTGGCCGACGGACCCGCCCCCGCCAGCGATCCGGCGGAGCGGCTGGACCTGTACGCCGCCATCGACCGGCTGGACCCCAAGGAGCAGGCCATCATCAGGCTGCGCTTTTTTGAGGACATGAAGCTGGAGGAGATCGCCCACATCACCGGCGTCAACCTGAACACCGTCAAATCCCGCCTGTACAAGAGCCTGCGCAAGCTGCGGGAGCTGACCGGAGAGGAGGTAACCACATGAAGGATTTGTGGGAAGAGGCCAGAGCGCAGTATCGGAACGCCGATACGCCCCCGGAGCTGGAATTTGCCGTTGCCTCCGCCCTGCGGGCGGGGGAGAAAAAGCGGCGGCAGCGCCGGGGCCTGCGGCGGAGCCTGTCCGCCGGGCTGGCCGCCTGCGCCTGCTTCGTACTGCTGATCAACGTCAACCCTACCTTTGCCCAGGCCGTGGCCGACGTACCGGTGCTGGGCGATCTGGCCCGGGTGTTTACCGTCCAGCAGTACACCGTGGAGGACCGGGACCATCTCATTGACGTGCGCCTGCCCGCCCTGGACCTGGCCGGAGACACCGATCTGGAGCAGCGGGTCAACACCGAGATCTCCACCCGCATCGACCAGGTGCTCCAGGAGGCGGAGGACCGGGCCCGGGACACCAAGGAGGCCTATGTGGCCACCGGCGGCGACCCTGACGACTTTATGCCCATCATCATCAGCGTGGACTATGAGATCAAGTGCCAGAACGACCGCTATCTCTCCTTTGTCATCACCAAGACCGAGACCCTGGCCAGCGCCTACACCGAGTATTACACCTACAACATCGATCTCCAGGCCGGGCGGGAGGTCACCCTCCGGGATCTGCTGGGCCCCGACTACAAGGAGATCGCCAATTCCGCCATCTCCGCCGAGATCGAACGCCGCAGTCAGGACCCGGATAACCTCTACTTCCTCCAGGGGGAGGGAGGCTTTACCTCCATTGCCGACGACCAGGCCTTCTATCTGGACGCCGACGGTACCCCGGTGATCTTTTTCGAGAAATACGAAATCGCCCCTGGCTATATGGGCGCCCAGGAGTTCCGGGTGCCCCTGCCGGAGACCGGCGGAAGCAAATAAAAAAGAATGGGACGCAAAACCTTGGTTTTGCGTCCCATTCTTTTTTATCATGTTTACAGGTTGGCGAAGATGCTGCTGAACATACCCACCGGAGAGCTCATCAGAGCGGGAAGCAGGCCCTCGCCCAGGATCAGCAGGGTCAGCACGATGGTGACAGCCACCACGCCCAGGTAGATCAGCCAGGACTTGCCGGACTCCAGCTCGGGAGCCACCATCTGGAAGGAGGACACGCCCAGAGCCACCCACAGGATCAGGGTAAGGATCATCACCCACAGGCCCAGAGGCATGGAGATGAGGAAGCAGAAAAAGTCAATGACCATCAGGATGGTGATGAAGATGGAGTGACAGCCGCAGGCGATCACCACGTCCTGGAAGGTGCAGCCGGACTTGAGGATCTTGGCGCCGCCGAAGAGCAGGCCCATGAAAATGATCACGCCAACGACTTCGCTCAGCAGACCGCCCACAAACCAGAACTGGAAGGGTACCTCCGCGTAGCCGTAGGTCATCATACCGATCTTGAGGGAGAAGCCCAGGAACATCAGGATGCAGGCGATGAGCTGAGCGCCCAGCAGGATCAGGGGGGTGGCCAGGTCGCCCTTGGCCAGGGTATTCCGGGTGGCCTGGACCGGGGAGGCAAAGTAGTTCTTCAGGAAGCCGCCCAGGCCGCTGAAGGCAGCGCCCGCCGCGGAGGGCTTGGCAGCGCCGCCGGGGCCGCTCATGGTGTTTACATTGGTGCCGCAGGAAGAACAAAATGCGGAACCGTCAGGGATCTCCTTCCCGCACTTGGGACAGAACATAACACAACACTCCTTCTCTCTGGCGGCAGAATGGGTTTCGCCGCCCGATGTGGCGCTCCGCTTCCCTACGGCGGAGCATACCGGTCCCCACAGAGATGGGGTCGGTTTGTCGAGATTATAACATAGCTGAAGAAAAAAGTAAATCGATGGAAGAGAAATTGTTTCCTTTCCCCCTCTTTTCTCTGTCGGATTGCCTATTGCCGCAGGCCGGTCCCCCGTGCTATAGTTATGTCAGAGACATTCCCGGCAGACCAGAAAAAGGCGCTGACCGGGTCATTTGCGCGCCGTCCGCTGCACCGGCGGCACCCGCGGGGCAGGATGGAGTCTCTCCATCCGCGGGGAGATTAAGGGAGGTATATATGGGGAAGGTATTTCGCTGCTATGTGGAAAAAAAGCCGGGCTTTGACGTGGAGGCCGGCCACCTGCTGGGGGAGCTGAAGGGCACCCTTGGCCTGGAGGGCCTTACCGGCGTGCGGGTCATCCGCCGCTACGACGTGGAGGGTGTGGAGCAGGGGGCCTATGAGGCCGCCGTGGAGTACGCCAAGGAGCGGGTCCAGTTCGGCAAGCGCCTCAGCCAGTTCCAGAACACCCAGTTCCAGCTGGCCGATATGCACACCCGGATGCAGGCCGCTCAGTACCTGGTGTACGCCGCTGCCATGAAGAAGGAGAAGCACGAGCCCTACAGCGTGGACGCCGCTATGGCGAAGCTGTTTGCTGCTGAGTCCGCCTCTGACGTGACCCGCCGCGCTGTCCAGCTGTTCGGCGGTTACGGCTACACCCGTGAGTATCCCGTGGAGCGCATGATGCGTGACGCCAAGATCACCGAGATCTATGAGGGTACTTCCGAGGTCCAGCGCATGGTCATCTCCCGTGCTCTGGGTGTGAAATAAGATAGGAGGCAGATGGAAATGAAAATCATTGTTTGTGTCAAGCAGGTCCCCGATACCTCTGGTAAGGTGGCCGTGAATCCCGATGGTACTCTGAACCGCGCCTCCATGGCTACCATCACCAACCCCGATGACCTGAACGCCGTCGAGGCCGCTCTGACCCTGAAGGAGCAGACCGGCGCCGAGGTCGTGGTCGTCTCCATGGGGCCCCCTCCTGCCGAGGGTATGCTGCGCGAGGTCATTGCCCGCGGCGCTGACCGTGCCGTTCTGGTCTCTGCCCGTGAGTTTGGTGGTTCCGATACCTATGCTACCTCTCAGATCCTGGCTGCCGCCATCAACAAGATCGGCGTGGGCGAGGAGGACATCGTGATGTGCGGCCGTCAGGCTATCGACGGCGACACCGCTCAGGTTGGTCCCCAGATCGCTGAGAAGCTGGGCCTGCCCCAGGTCTCCTATGCTGCTGAGATCACTAAGGAGGGCCGTACCCTCACCATCAAGCGTATGCTGGAGGACGGCTACATGACCATCAAGGTCAACACCCCCTGCCTGATCACCTGCATCAAGGAGCTGAACGCTCCCCGTTACATGAGCGTGGGCGGCATCTTCGAGTGCTATGAGAAGCCCTATGAGGTCTTTGATTACAACACCCTGAAGGACGATCCCCTGATCGACTCCACCACCATTGGTCTGAAGGGCTCCCCCACCAACATCTTTAAGTCCTTCACGCCTCCCCAGAAGGGTGCCGGCATGATGCTGGAAGGCGCCGACAAAGACACCTGCGACAAGCTGGCCGGCATTCTGGCTGCCAAGCATTTGATCTGATAGAAGGGAGAACGGAAGAATATGTCTACTTTTAACAGTGCTGATATCGCTGCCTTCAACGGCGGTGTGTGGGTATTCTGCGAGCAGCGTCAGGGCACCATGATGCCCACCTCCTTCGAGCTGATCTCCGAGGGCCGCAAGCTGGCCGACGAGCTGGGGACTAAGCTGTACGGTATCCTGCTGGGCCACAACATTGAGGGCATCGCCAAGGAGCTGGGCGGCTACGGTGCTGACGGCGTGTACGTCTGCGACCACCCCCTGCTGGAGAACTACACCACCGACGGTTACACCAAGGTGATCTGCGACACCGTCATGGAGTACAAGCCTGAGGTCATGCTGATTGGCGCCACCAACATCGGCCGCGATCTGGGCCCCCGCTGTGCTGCCCGTCTGCACACCGGTCTGTGCGCTGACTGTACTCATCTGGACATCGATGTGCCCAAGTACAAGCAGTTCCTGCGTGAGTCCTCCACTCTGGCCCCCGCAATGATCGACGGGATCCCCGAGGAGGACCGCAACCTGAAGATGACCCGTCCCGCTTTCGGCGGCCATCTGATGGCTACCATCATCTGCCCCCGCTTCCGTCCCGCCATGGCCACTGTGCGCCCCGGCGTGATGAAGAAGGCTGAGTTCGATCAGGCCAAGGCTGACGCCTGCGAGCTGATCAAGCCCACCATCGCGCTGACTGAGAACGACATGGAGACCCAGGTGGTCGAGGTCGTCAAGGCCGCCAAGAAGCTGGTCGATCTGATTGGCGCTGACGTGGTCGTCTCTGTGGGCCGTGGCATCTCCAAGGATGTCCAGGGCGGCATCAAGCTGGCTGAGGAGCTGGCTGCTGAGCTGGGCGGCGTCGTTGGCGGTTCCCGTGCCACCATCGACTCTGGCTGGCTGTCCGCCGACCATCAGGTTGGTCAGACCGGCAAGACCGTTCACCCCAAGATCTATGTTGCTCTGGGCATCTCCGGCGCCATCCAGCACAAGGCTGGCATGCAGGATTCTGAGTGCATCATCGCGGTGAACAAGAGCGAGACCGCTCCCATCTTCGAGATCGCCGACTACGGCATCTGCGGCGACCTGTTCAAGGTCACCCCGCTGCTGATCGAGGCGGTGCGCGCCGCCAAGGCTGCGAAGTAAGATTCGCATTGAAAAAGACTCCATCCGAGAGGATGGAGTCTTTTTTTGCGCAATTTGAAGAAAAACTATGTAAAGCTATATTACATTACATGATTGTAAGCAGAAGGTCTGCCAGGAATACAACCCCGGTAATCCCTGCGACCCAGGCCCTGCTGCGAAGAGAGAGAAGGCCGACAGCCCGTTCAAAAAGGGGCTGAAGCAGGAAGAGGAAAAATACGCCGCCCAGGCCGAAGCGAACGGAGGGGGAGAGGGCAATCCGTCCCTGGAAGTTGACGGCGTAGTCCACATAGGTCTGCCAGGGCCAGCTTCCGGTCAGCCATTCCAGCAGATAACTGGTGATCAGTTCAATTCCCGTTGCCACTGCCATACATCCGAGAAAAATCAAAAGTGGTTTTAAAATCCGCAGCCACCGGGGGCGCTTCAGGGCCATGAGACGGTGGAAGCAAAGCAGAAATGCCAGAGCTCCCACGCCGTAGACGGGACAGTAGGGGCCATGGAGTACGCCACGATCCGAGTAGCCCCAGCGATAGACTATTACCTCCAGAAACACCTCATAAACCCAACCGATGATGGAATAGAGCATAAAATAGAGGAACCATGCCTCCAGCGTCTGCAATCGTCGTTTCATAGGCACCTCACACAGCTGTTTTTCTTCATCATAACATGGAGAGCACAGTCAGGCAAGGGGACATGAGTGACAAGCGGAGGAATGTGTGGTATACTACCGCTGTATGACACAGGCGGCCGTTTGACAGCCTGTGCGGGCAAAAGGAGAAACATATGGAGAACTACTTTGAAAACGCGATGACCGCCGATCAGCTGCGTGCGATCAGCTCCATCGGCCTTGCGCATATGGGGGACGCAGTGTTTGAGATTCTGGTGCGGACCTGGCTGTGTACCCATGGCAAGGCTACCGGCAAGGGACTGCACCAGGCAACTGTGGCACTGGTGCGGGCGGAGAGTCAGGCGGAAAAAGCCCAGCGCATTCTGCCCATGCTGACGGAGGAGGAACTGGCAGTATTCAAGCGGGGCCGGAACGCGCAGGTGCACTCGGTGCCGCCTCACGCCAGCCGCGCACAGTACGGGGAGGCTACCGCGCTGGAAGCTACGCTGGGATGGCTGTGGCTTCAGGGCCGTACTGAGCGGATCAATGAACTGTTCTGCACGATGATGGAGGAATGACCATGGCACTGGATGCCGTATGTTTACAGGCTGTTTTGGAGGAGCTGCGGCCGCAGCTGCTGGGGCTGCGTATTGATAAGGTGCAGCAGCCTGCCCGGGATCAGGTGATTTTGCTGCTGCGGGGAAACCGGCGGCTGCTGCTCAACGCGGGGGCCAACGCGCCCCGAATCCAGCTGACGGAGCTGACCCGGGACAATCCGGCGGAGCCGCCTATGTTCTGCATGCTGCTGCGCAAGCACCTGGTGGGGGCGCGGGTGGCGGCGCTGACCCAGCCGCCGCTGGAGCGTCTGGTCCGGCTGGAGCTGGATATTACGGACGACTTTGGCCGTCCGGGCCGTCGGACACTGGTACTGGAGGCCATGGGCCGCCGCTCCAATTTGATTTTGCTGGATGAGGAAGGGCGGATCATCGACTGTCTGCGCCGGGTGGATGCGGAGATGTCCGCTGCTCGACAGGTGCTGCCGGGACTGTATTATCAGATGCCGGAGAGTACCGGGCGATTGCCGGTGGTAGAGGAGACGGAGGAGGGCTTTTTGGAGAAGCTCTCTTCGGCGGACTGCGAGCGGGCAGCGGACAAGTTTTTGCTGGATCAGTATTTCGGACTCTCGCCGCTGATGGCCCGGGAGGTGGTATTCACCGCTACCGGGGAGACAGATCGGCGCCTGTTTGAGATGGATGCAGGTGCACGAACTGCCTTGTGGTCGGCAATGGCTTCTTATATCGAGGCAATCAAGGAAAACCACTTCACACCATATTGCCTGCGGCAAAACGGGCGTCCCATGGAGATTGCCTGCGTTCCCATCCGCCAATACGGCAGTGCGGTGGAGCTGGAGCGGTACGAGAACTTCAGCACCCTCTTGGATGCCTTCTACGAAACCAGGGAGCGCATGGAGCGTACCCGCCAGCGGGGGGCGGAGCTGATTCGGGCCGCTACCACGGCCCGGGATCGGCTGCGCCGGAAGCTGGCCATCCAGGAAAAGGACTATGAGGCCACGCAGAAGCGGCAGCAGCTGCGGATCTGCGGGGATCTGATTACGGCCAACCTCTACCGGATGGAGCGGGGGCAGAGCCGGTTGGAGTGTGAAAATTACTATGACCCTGCCGGCGGGACAGTCACGATCTCTCTGGACCCGCTGCTTAACCCCCAGCAGAACGCGGCCAAATACTACAAGAAATATACCAAAGCCAAGACCGCGGAGCGGTATCTCCGGGAGCAGATGGCCATTGCCCGCCGGGATCTGGAGTACTTGGAGAGCGTGCTGGAGGAGATCGCCGAGGCGGAGACGGAGCAGGATTTCCTGGACATTCGGGATGAACTGCGCCAGGCAGGGTTTCTCCGCAGCCAGGGAAAGGGGAAAAAAGAGCTCAAGCGGGCAGCAAAGCCCCGGGAATTCCGGACCAGTTCCGGCTTCCGGGTCCTGGTGGGCCGGAACAACCGGCAAAACGACAAGCTGACTCTTAAGGATGTGGACCATCGGGACTTGTGGCTGCATACGCAGAAAATCCACGGTTCCCATGTGATTGTCTGCACCGGCGGCGCGGAAGTGGATGAGCAGACGCTGCTGGAGGCGGCGCAGCTGGCTGCCTACTATTCCCAGGCCAGGGAGAGCAGCAACGTCCCGGTGGACTACACAGCGGTGAAATATGTCAAGAAGCCCGCCGGCGGACGGCCGGGTATGGTCATTTATACCACCTGTCATACGGTATACGTGACGCCGGATGCAGCTCTGGTGAAACGCCTGCAGGTACGCTGAAAATGAGGAGAGCACGGCTGCTGGTTACCAACAGCCGTGCTCTTTTCATATTGCCAAAAAAACCGTTATTTCTTTGTGAAAAACGCCAATTGTAAACCGCGACAGAAGCGGTAAAATGAATACTCCACCAAATACAAACGTTTGCGAGCTATGGAAACTTTGTGAAGAGGGAAGGGTATTTACCGATGTCGTATCACTTTTTGCTGGATCTGGCGCTGATTCTGCTGAGCACCAAGCTGCTGGGGCTGGTTACCCGGAGATTTCAAATGCCTCAGGTGGTCGGGTCCCTGCTGGCAGGACTGCTGCTGGGACCATCCATGCTGAATGTGCTGCAGGAGACGGAATTTCTGGACCAGATCTCTGAGTTGGGCGTCATTGTAATTTTGTTTACGGCCGGCCTGGGCACCAATATCCAGGAGCTGAAGGAGTCTGGAAAGGCCGGCTTCCTGGTGGCACTTCTGGGTGTGCTGGCGCCGCTGGCCATGGGCACAGGCCTTGCGCTGGGCGCGGAGCGGCTGGGGATGATTCCCTCCGGCGGCTGGCTGGAGGCTGTGTTTGTAGGTACCATTTTTACGGCGACCTCCGTGAGCATCACCGTGGAGACGTTGCGGGAACTGGGAAAGCTCAATACCCGTGTGGGAAATACAATTCTGGCTGCGGCGCTCATTGACGATGTGCTGGGACTGGTGGTGCTGACGATTGTCAGCGGCCTGGGCGGCGGTGCGTCGGCCAGCGTGGCGGTGGTGCTGGGAAAAATTGTGCTGTTCTTTGTGTTTGCCTGTGCGGCAGGGTACTGCGCCACCAAGGTGTTTAGCTGGATGATGGTCCGGGCGGACGGACATAACCGCCGGCGCTTTACCGTGCTGTCCTTTGTGCTGTGTTTGCTGATGGCTTACTGCGCCGAGGCGTTTTTCGGCGTGGCGGACATCATCGGCGCCTATGTGGCGGGCCTGGCCATTTCCAGTACGCCAAAGGCCGCCTATATCCAGTCTAAGTTTGAGCCTGTGAGCTATCTGCTGCTGACGCCGGTGTTTTTCGCCAGTGTGGGCATCAGCGCAGATGTGCGGGGACTCAATCGCTCCGTCGTGGTGTTCACCCTGCTTTTGCTGCTGATGGCGGTTTTGTCCAAGCTGATCGGCTGCGGCCTGGGCGCGAAGCTGTGCGGCTTTTCCGGCAAGGAGAGTCTGCAGGTAGGCCTGGGCATGGCCTGCCGGGGTGAGGTGGCCCTGATCGTAGCCAACCGGGGCCTGGAGATGGGGGTCCTCAGCCAGACAATTCTGACGCCGGTTATTATCACGGTCGTGTGCTGCTCCATTCTGACGCCTGTGACGCTGAAGCTGGCCTACCGGGGCGAGGGCGACGGAAAGCTGGAGGAGAGCGGCCTGACAGACCGTGTGGTTCAGGCAGATCAGCTGGATATTCTGTCGGATGAGCTGCTGGAGCGGGACCAGGAGCTGAGAAAACGGAAGTGAGGCAGAAAAAAGGACGCCGGAAAGGCGTCCTTTTTTTCATCTGATTCAGGCGGTGTGGGGCGCGTGCCCGTTGGTCTCCTCGCCGTTCCGGAAGAGCAGCGTGATGCACCAGATGCCGGCAAGCCCCACCAGCGCATAGATTATCCGGGAGAGCACAGACAGCTGGCCGCCACAGAAAAATGCCACTGTGTCAAAGCCGAACAGGCCGATGCCGCCCCAGTTGAGGGCGCCGATAATCGCCAGGGTCAGCGCCAGTTTATCCAAAAACATTTTCAAACCTCCAGTCTGCCCCGCGGCAGGAATTTGAGCTTAGGATGGCCTGCGGTACAAAAAAATATACATGCGGATTGCACTGGTGGGATTTGTAGCGTATAATGAAAAAACATTGAATTGCAGAAAAAGGGAGGATTGGGTATGAACATTGTCTGCCTGGATATGGAGGGCGTGCTGGTGCCGGAGATCTGGATTGCTTTTGCAGAGGCAAGCGGAATTCCCGCACTCAAGCGAACTACCCGGGACGAGCCGGACTATGACAAGCTGATGCGCTGGCGGCTGGGAATTTTAAAGGAACACGGTCTGGGCCTGCGGGAGATCCAGCGGACCATTTCCACCATTGACCCGCTGCCCGGCGCCAGGGAATTTTTGGATGCGCTGCGCCGCAGGACTCAGGTGGTCATCCTCAGCGATACCTTTGAGGAATTTGCCATGCCGCTGATGGAGAAGCTGGGCTGGCCCACCATCTTCTGCAACAGCCTGGTAGTTGCGCCGGACGGAGAGATCACGGATTTCAAGATGCGCTGTGCCCAGTCCAAGCTCACCACGGTAAAGGCGCTGCAGTCCATGGGCTATGATACCATTGCCAGTGGAGACAGCTACAATGACCTGGGTATGATTCAGGCCAGCAAGGCGGGATTCTTGTTCCGTACCACGGAGTCTATCAAAGCCGCCCATCCGGAGATCCCCGCCTGCGAGACCTTTGACCAGTTGCTCCATGCCATTTGCGGGGCGCTGTAAGCAGTAAAAACGAAAAGAGGAAGTATCATGACAAGGGAATTGTTCGACGCTGTGGGCTTTTACCCGGCGGATATTCTGGTGCCCAAGGCGGCGGACATGACGCGGTGGGCGGTTATTGCCTGTGACCAATTTACCTCCCAGCCGGAGTACTGGCAGGCGGTGGAGGAGGCGGTGGGAGACGCGCCCTCCGCCTTGCATTTGATTCTCCCGGAGGCCTATCTGGAAAAGGCGGATGTGGCGGATCGGGTTGGGGCCATTCACGGGGCCATGCAGGCGTATGTGGACCAGGGACTGTTCCGCACGCTGCCTGATTCCATGATTTACGTGCGACGTACCCAGTCCAACGGCCGTGTCCGGCAGGGGCTCGTGGGTATGGTGGATCTGGAGCGGTATGATTTTACGCCCGGCTCCGGCGCCCTGATTCGGGCCACGGAGGGGACTGTGCTCTCCCGGATTCCGCCCCGGATGGCGGTGCGACGGGGCGCACCGCTGGAGCTGCCCCATGTGATGCTGCTGATCGATGACCCGGAGCGCACGGTGATCGAGCCGCTGGCAGAGGACGCGGAGATGGAATTGGTTTACGACTTCGACCTGATGCAGGGGGGAGGCCATCTGACCGGCCGGCGTCTGACACAAGGCCAGATGGACAAGGCGGCTCGGGCTCTGGGCAGATTGTGTGCCCCGCAGACTATGGAGCGGCGGTACGGCCGGCATGTGGATGCGCCCCTGCTGTTTGCGGTGGGAGACGGAAACCACTCCCTTGCGGCGGCAAAGGCCTGTTACGAGGAGAAGAAGGCGTCCGCACCCGCCGGAGCGGTACTGCCGGAGCGGTATGCCCTGGTGGAGGTGGTTAACTGCCACGATGACGCCCTGGAGTTTGAACCCATCCACCGTTGTCTGTTCGGCGTGGAGCCGGAGGCGGTGCTCTCCGCTTTGCGGGCGTACTATCCTGACACCCACGACGGAACAGGGGAGGGGCACACGTTCTCCTTTGCATGGGCTGGGGGCAGCGGGGAAATCACGGTGCCGCATCCGGCAGCACAGTTGGCGGTGGGAACACTGCAGACGTTCCTGGACGACTATCTGTCATCCCACCCGGGACGGCTGGACTATATCCACGGCCAGGAGGCGGCGCGGAATCTGGGCCGGGAGCCGGGAAATCTGGCATTCTGCCTGCCTGTGATCGGGAAGGAGCAGTTGTTCCCCACCGTGATGGCGGATGGTGTGCTGCCCCGGAAGGCATTTTCCATGGGAGACGCCCGGGACAAGCGGTATTACGTAGAGGCGCGGCGTCTGGGCTGAGCCGGAGCGAATCACAAATTTTGTGATTCGCTCTTTCTTTTTTGAACGGGAAGTGCTACAATTATACCAAGAAGAAACGAGCTTTGGCCAAGTGGGTTTGGCGAAAACGCCGAACAGGAGGAGAGAGGAGGCTCCTTATGGTACAGCTGCTGCAAGAGGCGTTTTACCTGGGCGGAAGTGTGGCGCTGGTGTGGCTGGTGCTGCTGCCCGCTGTGATTTTGCTGGTGGTCAGTGCGGTGTACATTCTGGCGGAGACGTTTCACAATTACTGGAAGCGGCGGGGATGGTTCTGATTCCCGCTGAAACGGGGCTTCGGTGAAATCCGAAGCCCCTCTTTTTTCCCGGGGCCGGGTGTGGTATACTGAGACAAATGACAGCCGGGCAGTCCCGGAGAGAGGATGAACGAGAACATGATCTGGAAGCGGGAGGCGCCGGCAAAGATCAACTTATCCCTGGATATTCTGGGACGGCGCGCGGATGGTTACCATGAGATGCGCATGGTGATGCAGACGGTGTCCCTGTGCGACACGGTGATACTGGAGGAGACGGCATCCGGCTTTTCCATGATGAGCAACCTGTCGATCCCCACGTGGAAGAAGACACTGGAGCAGCAGGCGGCAGAGGCATTTTTTCAGGCGGCAGGGCTGCCCATGCCGGGACTGCGGGTAGAGCTGACCAAGCGAACCCCGGCCTATGCAGGCATGGGCGGCGGCAGCGCAGATGTCGCGGCGCTGCTGCGGATGCTGCGGGACACATGGTGTCCCCACATGGGAGACGGGGAGCTGGAGGCCATCGGGCTGAGCGTGGGAAGTGATGTACCCTTCTGCCTGCGGGGTGGAACGGCTCTGGCGGAGGGAAGGGGAGAGGTGCTGACGGATCTGCCGGCCCTGCCTGCGTGCTGGATTGTGATCTGCAAGCCGGAGTTCGGAATTCCCACGCCCTCGCTGTTTGCCCGGGTGGATGACGTGCCAATGACGCGTCGTCCGGACACGGACGGGATGCTGGCTGCCCTGTCTGCCGGAGATCTGGACGGCGTGGCGCAGCGGCTTTGCAATGTGTTTGAAGAGGCACTGCCGTCGGAGTACGGTGCGGTGCTTGCCATCAAGGAGCGGCTCATTGAGCTGGGGGCCATGAACGCAGCCATGAGCGGCTCGGGGCCCACCGTGTTCGGATTGTTTCGGGAGGAGAAATCGGCCCGGCGGGCTGCAGAAATCCTGAGCCAGACCTATCGGGAGACGTTTTGCGTCTGCCCGGTTGGAAAGCTCTCCTGATTTTTTCAGAAAAGCGGTTTAAAATCCTGCACGCTTGTCCATGCTTTCGGAAAACGAAAACCGAAAGCGAGGGACAACCATGAAAACGATGCAGCGGCCCGCAAGAGGGCGGGGTCGTGCGGCGATGATTTTGCTGGCAGCACTGGTGACAGGGCTGCTGCTGACGGGAGTGGCGTGCTTGGGAACCCAGGCGGGCCTTGCACAGCGGGTGGTACGGCTGCATGTGCTGGCCAACTCTGACTCGGAGGAGGACCAGGCGCTCAAGCTGCTGGTGCGGGATGCGGTATTGGACCAGGCGGAAACGCTGCTGGAGGGAACGGGCAGCCGGGCAGAGGCGGAGTCGGTTTTGAACCAGGCACTGCCTGACTTGAAGAACACAGCCGCTTCCGTGATTGACGGGGCCGGCTATGACTACGATGTAGAGGTGCGGCTGGAGGAGACCGCGTTTCCCACCAAAGAGTATGACGGCTTTGCCCTTCCCGCCGGTGAGTACCTGGCTCTGCGTGTTCTGATCGGACAGGCGCAGGGACAAAACTGGTGGTGCGTGGTGTTTCCGCCTCTTTGCACCACGGCCTCCGAGGAGGTACCGGAGGCTGCTGAGGCCGCCGGGCTTACCGCGGGGCAGGTACGGCTGATTACGGAGGAGGACGGAGCCTACCGGCTGAAATTCAAGGCAGTGGAGCTTTGGGAGAAGCTGGGGACTCTTTGGAAATAAAAAAGCAGCGGAGACGTCCATCGGACGTCTCCGCTGTTTTTTCGGGTCTCAACCCTCCAGCTTTGCGTTGCACTTGTTCAGGAACTTCTCGTTTTTGATGATGGCCCGGGTGTGCGTGCCGGCGCCGATGGGGCCGCGGGCGTCCCAGGCGCGGACGGCGAAGTCCACCATCTTGCCGTTTTCGGACACAGCGGTGATCTCTGCCTCTGCCCAGACCTCCATGCCCACGGGCGTGGGAGCGTCGTGGGAGATTTCCAGATGGGTGCCTACGCTGCCCTGGCCCTCTTCCAGGAAGGCTTGGAGCGCCGTCATAGCGGCGTTTTCCATCAGGGCGCACATAAACGGCGTGCCGAACACCGGCAGGGCGCCGGAACCGACGGCAGAGGCGGTCAGAGCCTCGGTCACGGTCTCATGCAGCTGGCATTTCGTTCCGATGACGATCATAGGGATTCCTCCAAATTCAGCAGTATATAAGGAAACGGCGCTTCGGGGGGAAGCGCCGTTTTCCATAACGGGATCAGATGCCCAGCTGGGTCCACAGATCGTTGTAGAGCGTCAGCGTCTCAGCGGGCAGGTTCTCATACAGGGTGCAGCGGTCCAGCACGTCCTGGGGCGCGGCCATGATCTCATAAAGACCCATGTTCAGGGGCTCACCGTAGGTCTCCTCGTAGTACTCGGGATAGGTCTCGAGAGCCTCCTTGTTGGGAGAGGCGTACCAGATGTAGTCCATGTTGGCCAGGTTGGACTGGGTGGAGGCAATGAAGTTGATCCACTCCTCGGCCTCTTCCTTATGCTGGGCGTCCTTGAGCACGCACATGGCGTCCACGAACCAGTTGGAGCCCTCCTCAGGCACCACGTAGGCAAGGTCGGGGTTGTTCTCCAGCATGGTCAGGTAGTCGCCGGCGTAGTACATGGCGATGGCGGCGTTGCCGCCCTCCATCTTCTGGAACACCTCATCCATGACAAAGGCCTGATAGACGCCCTTTTCCTTGGCAGAGGCCAGCAGGTCATAGGCCTCCCGGATCTGGGATTCGTCGGTGGTGTTCAGATCGTAGCCCAGATCCAGCAGCGCGGCGGCCAGAGCGTCACGGGAGTTGCGGATCATGAGCACGTTGCCTGCATACTTTTCGTCAAACATGGCGTCCCAGCTGGTGATGGGCTCGTCCACCATGGTGGTGTTGTAGATGATGCCCAGAGTGCCCCAGGTGTAGGGGACGGTGTACTTGTTTTCCGGGTCAAAGCTCAGGCCCTTGTAGCGGTCGTCAATGAGGGCGTAGTTGGGGATGTTGTCGTAGTTGAGCTCGGCCAGCATGTCCTCGTCGATCAGTCGGGCGATCATATAGTCAGAGGGGACGATGACGTCGTAGTCTCCGGCGCCGGTCTTGAGCAGGGAGTAGAGGGCTTCATTGCTCTCGGCAGTCTGGTAATTGACCTTGATGCCGGTTTCTTCCTCAAATTGATAAATCAGATTCTCGTCAATGTATTCACCCCAGCTGCACACGTTGACGACCCGCTCATCTCCGCTGCTGCCGCAGCCGGTCAGGGTCATGGCGGCCACCATCATCATGGCAAGGGCCAAGGCAAGTGTCTTTTTCAATTGATCATTCCTCCAGTGTTTTGTTGCAGATTTATCTCAAGGCCGCAGGGCCGTGGGACCTCATATGCGCCGCAGCTCACGGCGGCGCTCCTGACGGGCTTCCCGCAGATTGACGATGGTCAGCAGGATCAGGACCGTCACGAACAGCAGCGTGGAGATTGCGTTGATTTCCGGGCTGACCCGCTTTTTGGTCATGCCGTAGATGGTCATGGCCAGGGTAGAGGCGGAGGAGCCGGCGGTAAAGTAACTGATGACAAAGTCATCGATGCTCATGGTGAAGGCCGTCAGGGCACCGGAGACGATACCGGGTTTGATCTCCGGCAAAATCACCTTGAAGAATGCCTGCATCCAGGTGCAGCCCAGATCCTGGGCGGCGTCTACCAGGTTCTTGTCCATCTGCCGCAGCTTGGGGCCCACGGAGAGGATCACATAGGGAATGTTGAAGCTCACATGGGCAATGAGCAGCGTGCCGAAGCCCATGGTCAGCCGGGTAGGCAGCTGGATCAGGGACTGGACGCCGTTGAACCAGGCGGCAAAGTCCCCCCAGAAGCCGAAGAACGCCACAAAGAACAGGCACAGGGAGACACCCGTGACGATATCCGCGTTCATCATGGGAATGTTGTTGACGGTCATCAGAGGCTCCCGCACCCGCCGGCGCATGGAGTAAAAGCCGATGGAGGCGAAAGTACCGGCCACGGTGGCAATGGCGGTGGCCAGCAGGGACACCAGCAGCGTGGTGTAGACGCTTTGCATAATGAGCCGGTCGTGGAGCAGCTTTTGGTACCAGGTCAGGGAGAAACCCTTCCAGACCGTGTTGCTGTTGCCGGCGTTGAAGGAGAAGATGATAAGCAGGATAATGGGTGCGTACAAAAAGACGAACACCAGCACCATAAACAGGCGATTAAGCAGAGAATTGTTCTTTTTCACAGCATCACCGCCTGTTCTTCGCCCTCACCGAAGCGATTCATGACCCACATGCACACGACCACGATCACCATCATCACAAGGGAGATGGCCGCGCCCAGCTGAGGGTTGTAGGCGTTGCCCATGAACTGCTGCTCGATGAGGTCGCCCAGCAGCAGCTCCGTGCCGCCGCCCAGCATTTTGCTGATGGCGAACGTGGATACGGAGGGGACGAACACCATGGTGATACCGGAGAGCACGCCGGGCAGGCTCAGCGGCAGGATCACCCGCCGGAACACCTGGAAGGTGTTGGCGCCCAGGTCCCGGGCCGCCTCAATGAGGGAGCGGTCCAGCTTGATGATGACCGAGTAGATGGGCAGGATCATAAAGGGCAGATAGTTGTATACCATGCCCAGCACCACCGCACCCTGGGTATTGAGCATCTGGAAGTGGGTGATGGGCTCATAGCTGGCCGGGTTTGCGGCAAAGTGCACGGCAATCTTGTTGTAAAGATCAATGAGGCCGATGTTTTGGAAGAACTGGTTCAAAAGACCGTTGTTTTCCAGAATGGACATCCAGGAGTAGGTCCGCAGCAAAAAGTTCATCCACATAGGGAGCATGATGAGCACCATGCCCACCCGCTGGAACTGCCGGCCCTCCTTGCTCATGATATAGGAGATGGGGTAGCCGATCAGCAGGCACACCAGCGTGGCGATAATGGCCAGCTTGAACGAACGGGTGAACACCACTGCGTACGTGCCCATCCGGGTGAAGTTTGCAAGCGTGAAGCTGCCGTCGGCGGTGGAGAAGGCGTAAATGACCACCATGATGATGGGCGCCACCACAAAAATCGCCATCCAGACCACGTAGGGGATCGCGAACCAGGTGTGCTTATTCTGCATCCTCGTTCTCCTCCTCGTCGTCCGGCTCCAAAGAGGCGTCATCCAGCTCGTCGTATTCCTCGGAGAAAGAGGAGTAGTCGCCGAACATGCCGGAGTACTGGCTCTTCTTCATAACGTGGATGCCGTCGGGATCGATCTTGATGCCGATCCGGGAGCCCTCGGGGCAGTGGTCCGTGGTCTGGATGAGCCACTTGAAGCCCCGGAAGTCCACGATGATGTCGTACTGCATGCCCTTGAAGGTGACGGAGGTGACGGTGCCTACCAGCTGGCCTTGCTCCACGGGGACAATGTCGATGTCCTCAGGACGGATGACCACATCCACAGGCTCGTTTTCTGCGAAACCGCCGTCCAGGCAGGGAAATTCCCGGCCATACATCTTTACGCACTTGTCCCGCACCATAATGCCGTCGATGATGTTGGACTCGCCGATAAAGTCTGCCACGAAGGCGTTTTTCGGCTCGTTGTAGATGTCCTCGGGGGTGCCGATCTGCTGGATGGAGCCCTTGTCCATGACTACAATGGTGTCGGACATGGTCAGGGCTTCCTCCTGGTCGTGAGTGACATAAATAAAGGTGATGCCCACCTGCTGCTGGATGCGCTTGAGCTCAATCTGCATGTCCTTGCGCAGCTTCAAGTCCAGGGCACCCAAGGGCTCGTCCAGCAGCAGCACCTTGGGGCGGTTGACCAGGGCGCGGGCAATGGCCACCCGCTGCTGCTGGCCGCCGGAGAGAGCGTCGGGCTTGCGGTTTTCAAAGCCCTTGAGGCTGATGATCTCCAGCATTTCCATGACCCGCTCCTGGATCTCCTTTTCCGGAATCTTCACTTTTTTCTTTCCGGAGGGATCGGCGGGGTCAGGGCGGCGCTGCATGCGCAGGCCGAAGGCGATGTTTTCAAAGACGTTCAGATGGGGAAACAGGGCGTATTTCTGGAACACCGTGTTGATCTGGCGCCGATAGGGCGGAACGTCATTAATCCTCACACCGTCGAACAGCACGTCTCCCGACGTAGGCGTCGCGAAACCGCCGATGATCCGCAGCGTAGTGGTCTTGCCGCATCCGCTGGGTCCGAGCAATGTGAGGAATTCTTTATCGTTGATATAAAGGTTGATGTTGTTGAGAACCGGCTCGTCGTCGTACGCCATGGAGAGATCCCGCAGGCGAATCAACTCTTTGGACATATATCCTCCCCCATTTCATCGTAAAAAATTGATTTAAAATGAAACGCCTCTTTTCTCTGTTGAGGGGGAACCTTTCTCGTCGAAATTCAGCAATTATGAATGATATCGGAAGCGTCCGGAAATGTCAAGAGATTGGGGGAAAATCCCCTGTTAAATGTGGGGAAAATATTTTTCCCGGAAGGGAATCTCCGCCACGGTGAACTCCCGGCCCCGCAGGTAGTTGAGGATGCCGGCGTCGGTGGGAAGAGGAAAGGAGAGCTTGTAGGAATAGAGGGCCTGGCGGGTCTCGTGGTACCGGCGGTTCACCTCGCCCCGGCCGTACTTGCCGTCTCCCAGCAGCGGACAGCCCAGGTGGGCCATGGACACGCGGATCTGGTGGGTGCGGCCGGTGAGCAGGCGGCACTCTACCAAAGAGAGCGGCCCCCGGGTCTCCAGAGTCTTGTAGAGGGTAACGGCGGTCTTGCCGCCGGGAACGGGACGGGTGTGGAAGTAGACCTGCTTTTTCACCTCATCTTTAAAAAGAAAGCCCTCCACCTTCCCGGCGGCGGGACTGGGACGGCCTACCGTGATGCAAAGATAGGATTTTTCCAGTTCGTGGTCCCGGATCTTCTCATTGATGATCCGCAGCGTCTCGGCGTTTTTCGCAGCGATGACGATGCCGCCGGTGTTGCGGTCGATCCGGTTGCACAGAGCGGGGGCGAAAGCGTTTTCCCACTTGGGATTCCACTCCCGCTTTTGATAGAGGTAGGCCTGGATGTGGTTGATGAGGGTGTTGACCTTCTCCGTCTCGTCGGCGTGGACCACCAGGCCGGGACGCTTGTTCACCAGCAGCAGGTTCTCATCCTCATAGACGATGTCCAGCTGGGGAGAGAAGAGCGTGAGGAACATGTTTTCCTCAGAGGGCTTGTCAAAAAACTCATCGTTGATATATAATTGAAGAATATCGCCGGTCGAGAGCCGCGTGTCCCGCTTGGAGCCCTTGCCGTTGACCTTGATCCGCTTGAGCCGGATGTACTTTTGCAGCAGGGCGGGCGGCAGCAACGGCAGGTTTTTGGCCACGAAGCGGTCAAGCCGCTGGCCGGCGTCGTTTTTCCCAATGGTGAATTCCCGCATGATGTCCTCCCGATGGAAAGTTTCACTTTATCATACCCGTTTGACGGCGGGTTGTAAAGCGATGGGAGCAAGAATTTTCCGGAAAGAAAGCGAGCGAGACCGATGAACCAGAAAAAGCATGACAAAAAGCAGACCGGCCGGGTAAACTATATCTGGGTGCTGGGCGGCGGATATCTCATCTATATCGCCATCAAGCTGTTTTCCAACCTGCCCCAGGCGCCCCAGCCGGCGGTGAATATGATTGGCGGCGCGGTGTTTACCGTGGCGGGGGCGTGGATGCTGTGGCGGGAGTGGAAGGCCTACCGCTACGGAGCTGAGCATATCGACGACCCGGACACTTGGTCGGATGAGCCCCTGGAGCAGGAGGAGCCTGCACAAAAGCCGGAAGAGGAGGATCGCCCGTGAATGTGGAGGAACTGTGCCGGGCTGTGTGGGAGGCGGACAAGTGGATGTCCCGTTTTACCCGTCGGGAATACCGGGATGCTTTCCTGGCTTACAAGGAGCAGTTTGGACCGTTGTACGCCCAGGCTGTCCGGGATGCCGACGGGGAGGAAGCGGCACTCCGCGCCCTGGCTGTCTCGCTGGTGGACGCTCTGGAAGCGGGATGGAAGCGGCAGCGTTTCTGGAACCGAAAAGCAGTGCGGGTCAGCGAAAAGCAGATCCTGGTGAATTATCTCTCGCCCATGCTGCTGGACCTGCCGGACCCCATGTGTGGACGCCTGGCCGGTATGATGCGTCAGGAGTGGGAGGACCGCTGGCCAGAGGATGCCTACCATATCACCACGTTTGAGGTCATCCAGAGCGGATTCCGCTTTGCCATTATGGGCATCGACCTGGAGCGCAAGCACCTGGACCCCAAGAAGGACCGGCAGTAAAAGAAATCCGGAAGAAATTGAAAAAATTGTTTGACAACGAGTGGCCCATCTATTATAATACTACTCGTGTCATTGCGAGGTAGCTTATGCTTTTAGATGTAAAACCTGTTCTGCGCGATCCGGAAGTGCACCTGCCTTTCCGGTTTTCCATGGATCTGTCGGATCTGGAGTTCGGCGGCCGGTATCCGGTCAGCCGTCCGGTGACGGTGGAGGGAGAGGTGTACAGCACAGCGGATGTGCTGCAGCTGAACCTGGTGGCCCGCACCACACTGGATGCGGTGTGCGACCGTTGCGGAAAGGCGTTTTTGCAGGAAAAGGAAGTGCCGTACAGCTGCATGCTGGCCCAGGAGCTCCAGGACGAGGAGAACGATGAGATCGTACTGCTGGAGCAGGACAGGGTGGATGTGGCGGAACTGGCGCGTACTGCGTTCATTCTCGGAATGGACACTAAGACTCTGTGTTCGGAAGATTGCAAAGGACTGTGCCCCAGATGCGGCGCCGACCTGAACCTCGGCCCGTGCTCCTGCAAAAAGGAGCAGGACCCGCGGCTGGCAGTCCTGGCCAAGCTTTTGGAGAACAAATAAAGGATAAAATAAGGACGGGCTTGACCTCCCGCGCCTTTGAAAGATCAAGGAGGTGTCATAATGGCAGTACCTAAGGGAAAAGTATCCAAAGCAAGACGCGACAAGCGGCGCAGCTCTCACTGGAAGCTGGATATGCCCGGTCTCGTTGCATGCCCCAAATGCGGTGCGCTGCACCTGCCTCACAGAATGTGCCAGGAGTGCGGTACTTACAATGGCCGTGAGGTCAAGGTTGTGAAGTCCGTCGTCGCGAAGTAAGGCACTTACGCATGCTTGCTTTAGGAGGGAAGAGAGTGCTCTTCCCTCCTTACTTTTTGTCTTGCTATCCCGCCGCAAGGCGGATATAATAAACTTGGATTTTTATGAGAACAAAGGAAAGGAAGTGAGAGCCGATGAAACCTGTGGTTGCCATTGTGGGACGGCCCAATGTGGGCAAGTCCATGCTGTTCAACAAGCTGATCGGCAAGCGGCTTTCCATCGTGGAGGACACCCCCGGCGTCACCCGGGACCGCATTTACGGAGAGACGGATTGGAACGGCCGGAAATTCACCTTGATCGACACCGGCGGCATCGAGCCCCGCACTGATAATATGATTCTGGAGTTCATGCGCCAGCAGGCCCAGATCGCCATTGACAACGCCACGGTCATCGTGTTTTTGACGGATATCAGGACCGGCCTCACCGCCTCCGACCAGGAGGTGGCCGCCATGCTGCTGCGCAGCGGCAAGCCCATTGTGCTGGCAGTGAACAAGATGGACTCCACCGGCGTGCCCGACCCGGATTTTTACGAGTTCTACAACCTGGGCCTGGGAGATCCCATTGCTGTTTCCGCTGTTCATGGCCACGGTACCGGCGACCTGCTGGACGCCTGCGTAAAATACTTCCCACCGGAGGAAGAAGAGGAGGAAGAGGACGACGCCATTAAGGTGGCCGTCATCGGCAAGCCCAACGCGGGCAAATCCTCTCTCATCAACAAGATCCTGGGGGAGGAGCGGGTCATCGTCTCCGATGTGGCCGGCACCACCCGGGACGCCATCGACTCCCGGTTTGAAAATGACAAGGGTTCCTTTGTGTTCATCGACACCGCCGGGATCCGCCGCAAGTCCAAGGTGGAGGAGGAGATCGAGAAGTACTCTGTCCTCCGGGCCACCATGGCCATTGAGCGCAGTGACGTGTGCCTGATTATGATCGATGCCACCGAGGGCGTCACGGAGCAGGACACCAAGGTGGCCGGGCTTGCCCACGAGGCGGGCAAGGCCAGCATCATCGTCATCAACAAGTGGGACCTGGTGGAAAAAGACGGCAAGACCATGGACAAGATGCGGGAAAAGGTGCGTCAGGACCTGGCGTTCATGACCTACGCCCCCATTTTGTTCATCTCCGCCAAGACCGGCCAGCGGGTGGACCGGCTGTTCGAGCTCATCGACTACGTGTCCAACCAGGCGTCCACCCGGATCACCACCGGTATGCTCAACAATGTGCTGGCGGACGCCCAGACTCGGGTGCAGCCGCCCTCTGACAAGGGCCGCCGCCTGAAGATCTACTATATGACCCAGGTGGGCATCCGGCCGCCCCACTTTGTCATTTTCTGCAACGACGCCCGCCTGTTCCACTTCTCCTACCAGCGGTATATTGAAAACTGCATCCGCAATACCTTCGGCCTGGAGGGCACGCCCATCATTCTGTCCATTCGTCAGAAGAGCGACAAGGAGGAGTGAGATCATGCTGGATTCCTTCTACCTGGATCCCAACGCGGTCACAGGACCTGAGCCCCTGGGCATTCTCCTGGTGGCGGTGGTGGCCTACTTCTGCGGCTGCTTCAACGGGGCGGTCATCGTTTCCAAGTATATCCTGCGGGATGACGTCCGCAAGCACGGCAGCGGCAACGCAGGGCTCACCAACTTCTACCGCACCTTTGGCGGCCCCTTGACCATTGTGGTGATCCTGACGGATGTCCTCAAGGCGGTGGTGGCCATTTTGTTCGGCAGTTGGTTTTTGGGTTACTTTGCCGGGGCTAACGGCTATGCGGCCAGCGTCGGGATCAGCACTATGTGGGCCCTGTTCGGGAAGTATTGGGCGGCTCTTTGGTGCCTGCTGGGCCACATGTTCCCCTGCATGTTCCACTTCAAGGGTGGCAAGGGCATCCTCTCCGGCGGCACCATCGCCATCATGCTGGACTGGCGGATCGCGCTGGTGGTGTGGGGCGGCTTTTTGATCCTGGCCATCGTGACGAAGTATGTCTCCCTGGGGTCCGTGTGGGCCGGGGCCAGCTTTCCCTTTATCTCCTGGTACTGCTACCCTGATCCGGTGATTGTGGTGCTGGCCTTTATCATTGGGGGACTGGTGGTCTGGCAGCACCGGGGCAATATCGGCAGACTGATTCACGGCAATGAGAACAAGTTCAGCTTTCACCATAAGAAGGAGGGGTCCCAATGAAAGCGGTAGTCGTCGGCAGCGGCGGCTGGGGCACGGCGCTGAGCCAGGTGCTGTGTGACAATGGCCATGATACCTGGCTCTGGTCCCACAATCCCGCCAAGGCGGCGGAGATGGAAAAGACCCGGGAGAACCCTCTGCTCAAAGGGGTGAGGCTGCCGGATGCCCTGCATATCACCGGGGATCTGGAGTGCCTGACCGGTGCAGATATCGTGGTCTGCGCTGCGCCGTCCTTCGCTGTGCGGGAGACGGCTCGGAAGATCGCACCATACCTGACGGAAAAGACGGTGCTGGTGAGCGTCTCCAAGGGCATTGAGCGGGACACGAACCTGCGTATGAGCCAGATTCTCCAGGATGAGACGAAAAATATCTGTAAAGTGGTTGCACTTTCCGGCCCCTCTCATGCGGAAGAGGTGGGCATCCGCATGCCTACCGGCTGCGTGTCCGCCAGCCCGGACCGGGCGGCTGCCCGATTCGTGCAGGACGTGTTCATGAATGATTACTTCCGCATCTATACCAGCTATGATATCGTGGGCGTGGAGCTTTCCGGCGCCATGAAAAATGTGGTTGCCCTCAGCTGTGGCATCTGCGCGGGACTTGGGTTCCAGGACAATACCAAGGCACTGCTGATGACCCGGGCCATGGCGGAGCTGACCCGCCTGGGCGAGCAGTTGGGCGGTACCCGCCGCACCTTCGGAGGTCTTGCGGGCATGGGCGACCTGATTGTCACCTGTACCTCCATGCACTCCCGGAATAACCGGGCGGGCATCCTCATTGGCCAGGGAAAGACGGTGGAGGAGGCCATGAAGGAGGTGGGCGCTGTGGTGGAGGGCTACTATGCCGCCGAAAGCATTCGTCAGCTGGCTCAGCGGGAACAGGTGGAAATGCCGATCTGCGCCTGTGCATACGAGGTGCTCTATCACGGTAAGGACGCCCGCACGGTGGTCAGCGAACTGATGCGGCGCGCCAAGAAGGACGAGCTGCTGGAACGCACGTGGCTGTAAAAATGAAAAGGTCGGAGTCCATGAACGGACTCCGGCCTTTTTTGCTCCGGGTTGTGGGAGCGGGGACTGGGACGGCGGGGAAAAAAGAAAATCCCGGACTTTTGTCCGGGATTTTGTTTGTCCAAGTTAGACCGCTCTGGTGACCTTACCGGAACGCATACACCGGGTACAAACATACACATGGCGGGGGGAACCGTTGACAATCGCCTTCACACGCTTCACATTGGGCTTCCAGGGACGATTGGAACGCCGGTGAGAGTGAGAGACCTGAATGCCGAAGCTCACGCCCTTATCGCAGAACTCGCACTTAGCCATCCGTTGCACCTCCTTGCTGTTGCGTACTTCCGTGCCGCTTTTCACAAGCACAGCTGATATCATATCAGAAAGAAGAGAAAAATGCAAGAAGAATTTTCAAAAAAATATAAGGAATTTTCCAGCGGCCTTCAGACAGGGGGATGGGGGTGAAGGTATTGCGAAAACAGGGAAATTCATATATAATAAAAAGCAGTTTTCACTTGAATATTTTTTAACCTCCCAGCCGGGCGTTCGCATGTGCCGGAGGGAGGATCGGGGCGCTTTTGCGCCGGAAAGGTGAAGGATGCGCGATGTATGAAAAAGGCCTGAAGGTAACGGATTTTGTCTCTTTTTTCGGGCTTGAGGTGCTCAATCGCGGCAGCGATTATGAGACGGCCCTGCTGACCATCACGGATGTGAACCGTCCGGGGCTTCAGTTCCACGATTTTTACGATTATTTCGATCCCCGCCGCCTGCAGGTAATCGGAAAGGCGGAAGTGACATATCTTAAGAGCCTGACGGAGGAGCAGCGCCGCAAGTGCTTCGACGATCTGTTCCTCTATGATATCCCTGCGCTGGTGATCTCCCGGGGCCTGGATTGCTTCCCGGAGTGTCTGGAGAGCGCCGTGGAGCATGAGAAGACGATTTTGCGCACGGAAGAGACCACCGTGGACTTCACCAGCCATGCCATTGAGTATCTCAACCGGGCGCTGGCCCCCTGTGTCACCCGCCACGGCGTGCTGCTGGACATCTACGGCGAGGGTGTCATGATTACCGGCGACTCCGGCGTGGGCAAGAGCGAGACGGCCATTGAGCTCATCATGCGCGGCCACCGGCTGGTGGCGGACGACGCCGTGGAGCTGCGGCGAATTTCCAACCAGCTGATCGGCACAGCGCCGGAGGTAATCCGCCACTATATCGAGCTGCGGGGCATCGGTGTCATCGACGTGCGGCAGCTGTTCGGCATGCGGACGGTCAAGACTGAGTCCCAGTTGGATCTGATTGTGCATCTGGAACCCTGGGACCAGACCAAGTTCTATGACCGGCTGGGGATTGAGGACCACTTTACGGAGATCATGGATGTGAAGGTACCCATTGTTACCATCCCGGTCCGGCCCGGACGGAACCTGGCCAGTATTGTGGAGGTGGCGGCGTTGAACAATCGCCACCGGCGCTATGGCTACAATGCGGCCCAGGAGCTTGCCCGCCGGGTGGACCAGCGGGCCGACGCCGGCAGCCGCCGGCAGGACGACTGAGAGGAGGAGACGGCGCATGGCATACATTGGAATTGATGTGGGCGGCACCAACCTCAAGGCCGGACTGGTGGACGAGAGCGGGAAAATCCTGGCGGTGGAGCGCACGCCGCTGGACTTTCACGGTGCGGAGGACTTTGCCGCCACCCTTGCATCTCTTGCACGGAAGGTAGCCGGGGATGCCCGCGCGGACTACGTGGGCGTGGGTCTGCCCGGTGCGGTGGACGGCGGGACCGTCCGTTTTACCACCAATATCCCGATGGAGAACGTGCCCCTGGAGACATTGTTCCGCAGACATCTGGACCTACCGCTGCTGCTGGGCAACGACGCCGACTGCGCGGCGGTTGGAGAGTACTTCGGCGGTGCCGGGCGCGGAACCCGGGACTTTGCAGTGGTCACGCTGGGGACCGGCATCGGCGTGGGACTGATTTTGAATGAGAAGCTGCGCTGCGGGGATGCTTCCAGCGAGGGCGGGCACCTGAGCGTGGTACACGGGGGAGCGCTTTGCAATTGCGGCCGCCGGGGTTGCTGGGAGCGCTATGCTTCCGCCACGGCCCTGATTGAGCAGACGAAGGCGGCCATGGCCGCCCATCCCGAGAGCATGCTGCACGCGCTGGCTGAGAAAAACGGCGGCGTGGAGGGCCGAACGGCCTTTGAGGCGGCCCTGGCCGGGGACGAGACGGCACTGGCAGTGTGCCGGACGTATGTGGAGTACCTGGCAGACGGCGTGGTGAGTCTGGTGAATATCCTGCGGCCGGAGGCAGTGGCCATCGGCGGCGGTGTGGCGGCGGCCCCGGAGGCGCTGCTGCTGGAGCCTCTGCGGCGGATTGTGGAGACGGAGAGCTTTGCCCGCCACGGCGGCCGGAGCACACGGATTGTGCGGGCGGAACTGGGCAACGACGCAGGGATCATCGGCGCCGCGTTCCTGGGCCGCGTACTTTAAGGAGAATACAGGAGACCAGTATGGAATGGTTTGAACAGTTGGATCAATGGGCGGCATCGTATCTGCCGGACCTGGAAATAGTACGGGAGGAGCCCATGAGCCGCCACACATCTTTCCGCATCGGCGGCCCCGCCCGGCGCATGGCATTTCCCAAGCGGCCTGAGCAGGTGGTGCTGCTGGCGGACTATGCACGCCGGTGCGGCGCTCGCCCCCTGGTGATCGGCAACGGCACCAACCTTCTTTGCCCGGACCGAGGACTGGACCGGTTGGTCATCAACCTGTCCGCCGGGCTGACCAAGCTGGAGCGGGGAGAGGAGCCGGACACCATTGCCGCAGAGTGCGGTGTCTCTCTGGCGCGGCTGGCCAATTTTGCCTGCGATCTGGGGCTGACGGGGCTGGAGTTTGCCCACGGGATTCCCGGGACGCTGGGCGGCGCTCTGGCTATGAACGCCGGCGCTTACGGCGGCGAGATGCGTCAGGTGGTTAAGGGCGTCCATGTGCTGTTCCCGGACGAGGGAATCCGCTTTCTGACAGGCGAAGAGATGGCCTTCGGCTACCGTACCAGTCTGCTGACGCAGCACCCGGAGGCGGTGGCACTGGATGCGGTGGTCGCCTTGCAGCCCGGGGACAGGGATGCCATCCGGGAGACCATGCGGGAGCTCATGGGCCGCAGAAAGGCCAGCCAGCCTCTGGAATACCCCAGTGCCGGCAGCACTTTCAAGCGGCCTGCGGGGCATTTCGCGGGGACGCTCATCGACCAGTGCGGCTTGAAGGGGCTGACCGTGGGCGGCGCTCAGGTCAGCGAAAAGCACGCGGGATTTGTCATCAACCTGGGCGGCGCCACCTGCGCTGATGTGCTGGCGCTGATGGAACAGGTGCGCCGACGGGTACTGGATGCCACCGGCGTCACGCTGGAGCCGGAAGTGCGGATCGTGGAGTAAGGAGGCACGTTTTTTTGGAAATTCTGATTATCTCCGGCCTCTCCGGCGGCGGCAAGAGCAAGACCGCCTCGTTCCTGGAGGACATGGGTTTTTATATCGTGGATAATATGCCCGCCGCCATGATTTTGAAATTTGCGGAGTTCTGCGCCGGCGGCTCCAGCCGCTATCAGCGGGTGGCGCTGGTGTACGATGTGCGCACTGCCAGCTCCTTTACGGAGCTGTTTGACGTGCTGGATAAGCTCAAGAACATGGAGGGTCAGTGCCGGATGCTGTTTCTGGAGGCGTCTCCGGAGACGATCATCAAGCGGTACAAAGAGACCCGCCGCCGCCACCCGCTCAGCGACGGTACCGCCTCTCTGGAAGAGGCGGTGGAAAAGGAGCGGAAGCTGCTGGCTCCCGTGCGGGAGCGGGCCGACTTTGTGATCGACACGTCCAAGACCTCCACCGCCCAGCTGCGGATGGAGCTTCTGCGGATTTTCGAGGGGAAGGACGAGAAGGGGGGGCTTTCCGTAACGGTGGCCTCCTTCGGCTTCAAATACGGACTGCCCCTGGAGGCCGATCTGGTGTTTGATGTGCGTTTCATGCCCAATCCCTTCTACATCGATGAGCTGCGCCATCAGACAGGACTGGATGCACCGGTTTCCGACTATGTATTCAGCTTTCCCCAGACGGGCAGCTTCATGAAGCGGCTGGAGGATCTGCTGGCGCTGACGCTGCCGCTGTACGCCGAAGAGGGAAAGACCACCCTCTTTATCGGTGTGGGCTGTACCGGGGGACATCACCGCTCTGTGGCGGTGGCCCATGCACTGACGGAGTTCATCCGCCAGCAGGGCTACCAGGTGCAGGAGACACACCGGGATATCAGCCGTGAAGGCTGAGAAGGGAGACGCGATGGAAGGAAAGCGAAGTTCATACCGGCTCCCCAAAGAACATGGACCACGGGTGGTGGTCATCGGCGGCGGACACGGCCTTGCCAACATGCTGCGTGGCCTGAAGCATTATACAGAGAACCTTTCTGCCGTGGTGACCGTAGCGGATGACGGCGGAGGGTCCGGCATGCTGCGCCAGGACCTGGGTATGCCGCCGCCGGGAGATATCCGCAACTGCATGGAGGCACTGGCCAATACAGAGCCGCTGATGAGCGAGCTTCTGCACTATCGTTTTACGGAGGGGTCCCTGGCGGGGCAGAGCTTCGGCAATCTGTTCCTGGCAGCCATGAACGGGATCTCTCCGTCCTTTGACGTGGCGGTGAGCCGCATGAGCGAGGTGCTGGCCATTACCGGCAGGGTGCTTCCTGTGACCACCGCCGACGTCCAGCTGGAAGCGGAATTTGAAAGCGGCGCCACGGTGGTGGGGGAGTCCAAGATCTTCTACTGCAAAAAGCGGGAGGACTGCCGCATCCGCCAGGTGCGCCTGGTGCCGGAGCACCCCAAGGCGCTGCCGGACGCACTGAGCGCCATCCGGGAGGCCGACATGGTGGTGCTGGGGCCCGGCAGTCTCTACACCAGTGTGATCCCCAATCTGCTGGTGGACGGCATCGTAGATGCCATCCGGGCCAGCGATGGCCTGAAAGTCTATGTGTGCAATGTGATGACGCAGGAGGGGGAGACGGAGGGCTATACGGTCTCCGACCATATCCGCGCCATTTTCGAGCACTCGGCGCCGGGGCTGTTCCACCTGTGCCTGACCAACTCCTCCCCGATTCCCAAGGGCGTGGCCGCCCGGTACGCCGAGGAGGGGGCGGAACTGCTGCGCTGCGACCGGGAAGAATGTGCGGCGCTGGGGGTGGAGGTTGTGAACCGGCCGGTGGCCACGGTGAAAAACGGCTATGTCCGCCACCACCCCGGACATCTGGCGCGGGAGCTCATTTTGCTCCACGCAGAGCGCAGTGTCCGAATCGCCGGGGAGGGAAGAGCCTTCCAGGACGATATCTACCACATCGAATGAACCGCCGTGTACATCAGAGAGGAAACCGCCATGTCCTTTTCCTATGAAACCAAAAACGAACTGTGCCGGCTTCCGGTCCAGCGGCTGTGCTGCGCCCGGGCGGAGGCCTACGGAATTTTGCTCTATTGCAGCACGTTTCACCCAGGCGAGGTGCGGGTGGTGACAGAGAATCCCAACTTTGCTGCCCGGCTGCCCCGCCTGTTCCATCGGGCCTTCGGGCTGCGATTCGACCGCCAGCCGGAGCCGGAGCAGCAGGAGGGCAAGCGAGTCTTTCAGCTGACCGACGGAAAGAAGCTGGACCACATCATCAATCTCCTGGGCTATGATCCCAGGCAGAATCCCGTCCTCCACATCAACTTCGGCATGCTGGAGGAGGAGTGCTGCCGGGCCTCTTTCCTGCGGGGCGTGTTCTTTGCCGGCGGCAGCGTTACGGACCCGGCCAAGCGGTACCATCTGGAGCTGACCACCTGCCATATGCAGGTGAGCCGGGAACTGGATGTGCTGCTGCGGGAGTGCGGATATCCGCCCAAAAGCGTCAGCCGCAACGGCAGCTTTGTGACTTATTTCAAGCAAAGCGACCAGATCGAGGACTTTCTCACGCTGATCGGCGCGCCGGTGGCGGCCATGAACGTCATGACCGCAAAAATGGAAAAAGACCTGCGCAACAGCGTCAACCGCCGCCTCAACTGCGACAGCGCCAATCTGGGCAAGGCGGTGGGGGCGGCCCAGGAACAGCTGGAGGCCATCCGCCGTCTGGATGCGGCGGGCCTTCTGGAAAAGCAGCCGGAAAAGCTCCGGCAGACAGCGGATCTCCGCACCGCCAATCCGGAACTGACGCTCTCGGAGCTGGCGGAGGAATTCGATCCGCCCATTACCAAGTCATGTCTGAACCACCGGCTGCGCAAGCTGGTGGATTTGGCAAAAAATCTGTAATCAATATACAAAAGGAGAAAAACAATCATGGATCGTTGTGCAAAGGCATTTGAACTTCATAAGCAGGGATATAACTGCGCCCAGTCTGTGGCGGGCGCTTTCGCGGATCTGCTGGATCTGCCCATGGATACCCTCATGGCCGTGGCCGGCGGCTTCGGCGGCGGTGTAGGCGGCAGCCACGAAGAGGTCTGCGGCGCCATCAGCGGCGGCGTCATGGTGCTCAGCCTCCTGCATCCCCATACCGACGGTGCCGACCGCGCCGGCAAGGTGCACACCTATGCGCTGGCCAAGGAGTTCCGCCGCCGCTATGAAGAGGTGTTCGGCCTGACCCGCTGCGGCGATCTGCTGCGGGCCCGTCCCGGCGTGACGGACAAGAACCCCGCTGCTCAGCGTCTGGGGGTTACCGCTCACTGCGACAACATGGTGGTCACCGCCACGGAGATCCTGGAGAAGATGCTGGAAGAGGAAAAAGCGGAGCAGTAATCAAACCGCAAAAGCGGCAAAGGAGGATGTGCCGTGAAAAAGCTGGATTCCCTGACACTGCACCAGGTCATGAGGCTCTCCAACGTGCTCTCTATTGCCGGTCTTGTCCTGCTGCTATTGGGCGGGGCGGCAGAGTCGGGAGCGACCTCCATGGCTTGGATTGCGGCGCTGTGCATTCTGGCGATCATACTGGTCATCGCCGGGCTGGTGCTGGCTTATGGCTATCTGCGCTGCCCCCATTGCGGAGCATCCCTGTGCCTGGACGGCCGCGTGCCTATCAGGTTGCCTCTCTACTGTCCCCAATGCGGCAAGCCGCTGGATGAGGATGACTGCTGAACTGGGCGGCAGAGAACAGAAAGCGAGGAGCGACTGAGATGGGCCGGGGAAAAGTGCGGAATGGAAGCGGTCTGGTCATCCATGTGTGGCATACCGCCCTAAGGAAAGAACAGGTGTCAGCACGTCTGCAGGCTGGGGGGTGGTCCTTTGGGTCAGATTGGTGGTTGGAATGGAAGAATCTTCCGAACGGATACCGGCTGTGGCTCCGATCTGATTTACCTATATTTCGGGTACGGGGACAGATACCTCTGCGCCTGTGGGTGCGGGCAGAGAAGGTCGGATGTTGTGTAGTCGGTGTTTTTCTGCCCCCTCTGTGGTCGGTGGCTGTTGATGCGCTGACGCCGCTGGCACTGACGGTAGCTTTTTTTAACAAAAGTGCCCGAGCAGATTCTTGGTGGGTCCCGGCGACTCTGACTGTGTTCATGCTGTTGGCTCCTGGTCTATTTACTGCTTGGGGGCGGGATCGGAGACTGCTGGAGTGGGTTGGTGCAGGTCTTCTGAACAGTGCGCTGGAGGATATTGTGGATGCGTAGCCATTGGAAAAGAGAGACAAGTGAGTTGAAGGGGTTGTAGAAACTATCCTAACATCAAATTTTGCAAATCATCGTCCTGATTTTCTTTAACTTGGCAGTAGCTTGGCAGTGCTGAGCATTCTGCTGTGCGAATTGTGTCCCTGGCGTTGACTGATGCCCTGACCTCTGAGAAACTGCGGTACCCTGCTGTTGTTCTCTCAATGAGGTGGGGGGAAGTAACGCTCCGCTATTACGATACAGGAAAGGAAACGACTATGCCCTTCGTCCATCTACATGTCCATACGGAATACAGCCTTCTGGACGGCGCCTGCCGCATCCGGGACCTGCCGGGGATCGTCAAGTCCATGGGGCAGGACGCCTGCGCCATCACGGACCACGGCGTCATGTACGGCGCCATCGACTTTTACCGCTCCTGCAAGGCGGAGGGCATCAAGCCCATCATCGGCTGTGAGGTGTATGTGACGCCCCAGGGCCGCTCCCGGTTTGATAAGATCCACGAGTTCGATGCCGAGAGCCGCCATCTGGTGCTGTTGTGCGAAAACGAAGAGGGCTACCGGAACCTCTCTTACCTGGTGTCCATGGCCTGGACGGAGGGCTTTTACATCAAGCCCCGCATCGACCTGGAGCTGCTGCGCCGCCACAGCCGCGGCCTCATTGCCCTGACGGCGTGCCTGGCGGGAGAGATCCCCCGACGGCTGCGGAACGGAGAGTATGAAAACGCCAAGGCCTATGCCCTGGAGCTTGCGGACATCTTTGGCCCGGAGCACCTGTATCTGGAGCTCCAGGACCACGGCATCCCGGCCCAGCAGGAGGTGAACCGGGGCATCCTGCGCATCCACCAGGAGACGGGATTGCCCATGGTGTGCACCAACGACGCCCACTACCTGCGCAAGGAGGACGCGGAGGCCCACGATGTGCTGCTGTGCATCCAGACCGGCAAGCTCCTGGAGGACGAGAACCGTATGCGCTACGAGCCCCGCAACTTCTACCTGCGCAGCGGGGAGGAGATGGAGTCGCTCTTTGCCGGGTATGAGGGAGCGGTGGCCAACACGGAGAAGGTGGCGGCCATGTGCAACCTGGAGTTCACCTTCGGCAAGTACCACCTGCCGGAATTCCAGCTGCCGCCGGGCTATGACAGTTTCTCCTACCTGAAAAAGCTCTGCGACGAGGGGTATGTTCAGCGCTACGGCGCGGATGAGAGCCACCGCCAGCAGCTCCGGTACGAGCAGGACATGATCGAGAAAATGGGCTTTACGGACTATTTCCTCATTGTCTCCGACTTCGTCCGCTACGCCAGGGAGGCAGGCATCCCGGTGGGCCCGGGCCGCGGCAGCGCCGCCGGCAGCATGGTCAGCTATTGCCTGCACATTACGGACATCGACCCGGTGAAGTACAACCTGTATTTCGAGCGGTTTTTGAACCCGGAGCGGGTGAGCATGCCGGATATCGACATGGACTTTGGCGATACCCGCCGGGGCGAGGTGGTGGACTATGTCCGCCGCAAGTACGGCGACGACCATGTGGCCCAGATCGTCACCTTCGGCACCATGGCGGCCCGGGGCGTCATCCGGGACGTGGGGCGGGTCATGAATATGCCCTACGCCCAGGTGGATCAGATCGCAAAACAGGTGCCCGGCGGCCCCGGTGCGCTCCATATCACCCTGGACGATGCCCTGCGCCTGAGCAAGCCGTTGCGGGAGCTCTATGAGACGGACGGGCAGGTAAAAAAGCTCATCGACACGGCAAAGGCCCTGGAGGGCATGCCCCGGCACGCCTCTACCCACGCTGCCGGCGTGGTCATCACCCGGCGGCCGGTGTATGAGTATGTGCCTCTTTCCAAAAACGACGAGTCTGTGGTGTGCCAGTACGTGATGACCACACTGGAAGAGCTGGGCCTTCTGAAGATGGACTTCCTGGGCCTTCGGAACCTGACGGTGCTGGACGACGCGGTGAAGATGGTGCAGAAAGAGCAGCCGGACTTCCGTCTGGAGGACATTCCCGAGGACGACCAAGCCGTGTTCGACATGCTGACGCAGGGAAAGACCAGCGGCGTATTTCAGATGGAATCGGCGGGTATGACCGGTGTGTGTGTGGGACTCCGGCCCCAGACCATCGAGGATCTGACCGCTATCGTGGCCCTCTACCGCCCCGGCCCCATGGAGTCCATTCCCCGCTTCATCGCCTGCAAGCACAATCCCAAGCTTGTCACCTACAAGCACCCGGCCCTGGAGCCCATTCTCTCCATCACCTACGGCTGCATCGTCTATCAGGAGCAGGTCATGCAGATCTTCCAGCAGCTGGCGGGCTACTCCCTGGGACAGGCCGACATGGTGCGCCGGGCCATGAGCAAAAAGAAGGCAAAGGACATCGAACGGGAGCGGGGCGCCTTCATCAATGGTGACAAGGAAAGAAACATTACAGGCTGCGTGGCAAATGGAATTCCGGCGGAGACGGCGGAGGCCATCTATAATGAGATCTACGATTTTGCCAACTACGCGTTCAACAAGGCGCATGCTGTCTCCTATGCGGTAGTGGCCTATCAGACGGCGTATTTCAAGTACCATTTTCCCAGAGAGTACATGGCGGCGCTGCTGACAAGCGTACTGGACAATTCTGATAAGGTGGCCGGCTACATCGCCGAGTGCCGCGAGTGCGGCATTGCGCTGCTGCCGCCGGATATCAACCGCTCCAGTGACTGTTTCACCGTGGAAGAAGGCGGTATCCGCTTCGGCCTGGTGGCCATCAAGAATATTGGCCGGGGCTTTGTCCAGTCGGTGATGCACCAGCGGGAGACCGGCGGCCCGTTCCGTTCCCTGTACGACTTCTGTACCCGCATGGTGGGCAGCGACATCAACAAGCGGGCGGTAGAGAACCTGATCCGCGCCGGCGCATTCGACTCCACCGGCGCCCATCGCTCTCAGCTGGTACAGGTATATGAGTCCATCATGGATTCGGTGGCTGCTCAGCAGCGGCAGAACCTGGAAGGACAGCTGGACTTTTTCTCTATGGGAAGCGGCGGTTCTCCCAGTGAAATACGTGTAAAGGAAACACCCTTGCCGAATATTCCGGAGTACAGTGCCCAGGAACTGATGATGATGGAAAAGGAGACCACGGGGCTGTATCTTTCCGGCCACCCCATGGACCAGTACCGGGAACAGGTACGGGCCCTGGGAGCTCCTGCCATCGGCGCGGTGCTGGAAGATTTTGCCCAAGAGGGAGGACCGGTCCGTTTCTCAGATGGTCAGCGTGTGACGCTGTGCGGCGTGGTGACGTCCAGCAAGACCAAAACCACGAAGAATAACTCCCTCATGGCCTACGTGACGGTGGAGGACGATACGGCCTCTATCGAGCTTTTGTGCTTTTCCCGGGTGCTGGACACCTGCGGCCCGTATCTGAGGGAGAATCAGGCAGTCATGGTAAAGGGGAAGCTGTCGGTCCGGGATGAAAAGGCGCCTCAGATCATGTGCGACAGTGTGGAGCCGCTGGAGCGGGTCGGGCAGGGGGCACCGCCTCCGGAGAAACCCAAGACGCTCTACATGAAGTTCCCGTCTCTCCAGGATCCTGCTATCCGGCACATGAAACTGGTATTTGCCATGTTCCCGGGGACCGACCTTGTCAAGATGGTCATGGCGGATACCCGCAAGGTTTACGCCGCCCATGTGCTGCTGCATCCGGCATTGGTGGAGGAGGCAAAGGAGACACTGGGGCAGGACAATGTGGTGGTCAAGTGACCGGTGTGAGCCGAAAGGATGGAGAAAGCAGAACCGCCCCGGGCCAATCTGGCCTGGGGCGGTTTTACTGGGGTTATTCTACGATGTCGTCCTCTCCCGGTTCGGAGGACATGAGCACCCGCATGATCTCACTGTACAGCCGCTCCGGATTTTTCCGGAACCGGTCTGCCAGCTCCTTGGCCATGTCCTCCCGGGGCATAGCCAGACGCAGGTCCATGACACTGCCCATATCGTCGTCCAGCGCCAGGGCCACGGTGTAGGTACCGTTTTCCCGCTTTTCACACCCGGCGCGCACCTGGCTTTTCCTCCGGAGCTTGCGGTTGCAGGAGGCCAGGTTCTTGTCGCACTGGAGCCGGACGGAGTAGGGCAGGCTGGACTCGCAGATATGGCTGTTGCGCAGACCCTTCTCCGTAATGGCGTACAGCCCGTCCTCAGAGAGGGTCAGGTGCTCTGTCTTTACCAGGTCGGCAAGGCACTCGGAAAAATCAAAATAGTCAATGGCGTCGTCGCACAGTGTCAAATCCAGCACCGTGTCAAATGGGACCGGCTCCACCAGCCGGGCAGTGATATATAAAATCAGAAATTTGATTTCCAGCTTGTCGTGGATGAAACCGCGTCCCGCCATAGGCGTACACTCCTTTGCAGATGAGATAGAGAGGCGGGCCGTGCCCGCAGGAACCGTGCTTTGAAGCTATTCTATATAATTATAACGCATTTTGGAACATGTGTACAGCAAAAAATGTGGAGGCCGCATTTGCGGCCTCCGTTTTTTATTTGCAGCAGGAGCAGAGATTTTTGGTTTCCTGGTAGTTTTCCGGCTTGTGCACGGTGTTGGGCGGGAAGAATTCGCCCACCGGGAAGGAAATGTTGCGGAACACGCAGCACGGGTCCTCGCTGCCGGCGCCGCAGGAGCATTCCTTCTCCGGCATGCAGTAGTCGTACACCGGAATCAGCAGCTGAGAATCCCGCTCCAGCCGCACGATGGAGAACTGACCCAGCGTCACATAGATCCGGCGGGCGTCATCGCCGCTGGACAGATCTCCGTCAAAGCACCCGTTGATGAAAGAGGGCACCTCGCACAGATCGCAGTCGCAATCCCGCTTGCCGCAGCTGTCCAGAATCCGGGCGTCCAGCACGATGGGGTCCACGGCCTCTACCACCGCCACGGGGGCATTGGCCCGGCGCAGCTCCTGGATATCCGGCTCGCCCACCCGCATCTGGGAGGAGAAGATCTTGGCGTTGCCCTCACTGCCGAACAGGATGACGCGTTTGTCGAACACACACAGTCCCTCCACCGGCACCGGAACGGGGCAGGAGAGGTAGGCCTGGAGGGTCACGGCGTAGAAAAAGCGCATATCCACCGTGTAGAACCCCCGGTTGAAGCTGACGGGCTCCACATCCACATAGACATAGAGCAGCTTGGCGCTTCCGCCCTTGACGGACAGAGCGCGGTTGATGACGTCCGTATACTGCATTTTGGGATAGAAGCGCAGATCCTCCACGCAGTCCTTATCCCGGCAGGAGTCGTAGATTTTCCGGGTATGGATGCACACTGCCTCCCGGACATTGCCGCACTCCGACACGGGGCCGGGCATGATCTTATCAGGCATGACAATACCTCCTAGTAAGTAGCTGAAATGAAAGAACGTGTCTTTCAATCCAGTGTATGGTGCCGGATGGCCGGGGGTGCAAAAAAGCGGCGGATTTTCCGCCGCTTTTCTTATTCATAGGTCAGGGTGCTGGTTCGGGGACTTACAATGCAGACGTAGCTGGAGCCCTGCCCCAAAGCCAGGGGAGTACCGTCTGTCAGCGTATAGACGAAGGGACTGTTCCGGTCTGTCTTGCTCCAGCGGATGGGGACTGCCTTTCCGCCGCAGAAGAACATACCGTCTCCGCTGCCGGTGAGCGTCACCCGCAGACGGCCTGCTGTGTCGCCGGGAATCACGGAGATGGAAGTCTCCAGAATGAGCACGTTGGTGGCGGATACCTGCCGGCCGGTGGCTCCGTCCACATAAGGTGCACCGTACTGGCTGGCAAGGTATTGGCCGCTTTGGGCATCGTAGTCGAACTGACCGGTTTTATAGCTGGTATAGTGCAGCGTCACGGAGACGGCGGGTTCCCCGCCGGACGGAGTACCGTCCGGAACAAAGGTCTGGGTGTAGGTGTAGCCGTCTGCGTGCTCCGTGGGAAAGTGCCCCTGGGCCAGGTAGTCCCCGATGGCAGAGGCGGAGGTGAGCATGCTGTGCTCGTATCCCATGGACTTGCGCCGGTCCGCGTCCCGCCAGAAGATCTTGGCGTCGGAGCCGCCGTTGACGCCGTCCATGTTGTCTACGCCCCAGGCGGAGATATCATCATAGGCGTCCGGGCTGCCGCCGGCATGCACCAGCAGCGCGTCGTGTCCCAGCGCCAGCTCCAGGTAATAAGGGCGGGTGGAGCGGATGCTGCCCAAATCCCCCACGCCCTCCAGGGTCTGGTAGACGGCCAGCATGCGGGTGATACCGCCCTCGGCGGGCACCTCATAGATGATGTCCGCCTGGGAGATACCCAGCTGGGGCTGGGCGATCTTCAGGTTGTTGAACATGACGGCCACCGGGCGGTCGTCCTCAAACTCCGGCTCCATGGGCTCTCCGGTCAGAGGGTTCATCCCGGCGGGAACATAGGGCTCCGGCTCCGGTTCCGGTTCCTCTACCGGAGGCGGCGTGACTTCCGGCTCCGGTTCTGGCTCCGGCTCCTTGCCGCAGCCTGCCAGGCTCAGCAGCAGCGCCGCCGAGAGAAAGAGGACTCTGATCCGCTTATCCATGTCTCCGCCGCCTTTCCGGTTTCGTTTTCCTTATGATACCAACCGCACGGGCAGGCCGTCAAGGCGGAAAACGCCCTTTTTCGACAAAACTACATCTGCTTGCGGTAGTGGAAAATCAGGAACAGGTCCAAAAAGGATTTGGCCAGAAACACACCCACGGCGGCTACCGTTACCCACAGTGGCGCGTCCAGCCCGATGGAGACCCACGCCGCCACCAGGACCGTCCATTGCAGTACCTCACCGGACACCGCCTGGGCACGGCGGCGGATGGCGATGTTGCGTTCGTCGTTTTCCTCGATCTGTGCTCTGTGCATGATTTCGGGCTCTTTTTCTTCCCACCGCAGTGTGCGGAATTTGGAAAAGCCGAAAGCAAACAGTCCCATGCCGATTGCGGTACCCGTAGCGCCCACCGTGTCCGGGATGCGGTGCTCCAGCACCAGACTCACCATGGCCAGCAGCAGCCCTGCGGTGCCTATGGCCAGATAGCCTTTTGTTTTGCGTCTCATTTGGCATCCTCCTCATAGATGAAAATATCCTCGATGGCAAGGTCGAAGTAGCGGGCGATTTTGAACGCCAGCAGGATAGAGGGGTTGTAGCGCCCGTTTTCCAAAGAGCCGATGGTCTGCCGGGAGACCTCCAGCGCCTCGGCCAGCTCCTCCTGCCTGATGCCCCGGGCCTTGCGCAGTGCCTCCAGATTGTTTTTCATGTGCACATTCCTCCTGAAATGGAAAGCGTCCTTTCCATAGCTTCACCATAGCACGCGGCTGCGCAAATGTCAAGCAAGCTTTCCATCAAATTGGGGGCATAACCGGGGACAACCTCTCATACAGTGGAGTAACAAAAGAAAGGGGGCATGGCCCTTGGAAGAAGAGCGGACGGACACGCGCTATGAGGAAGCGGTGGCGCTGCTGCCGGAAGAACTGCGGCGGGCGGCGCTGACACTGCCGCCGCCGCTGCGGCGGCGGACAGAGGAACTGCGGTTCCGGGCGGGACGGCCCATGACGGCGCTGCTGGGGAACGAAGAGCGGCCGCTGCCGGTGACGGTGACACCACGGACTCTGGAGACGCTGTGCGACCGGGCGGCGGAGTACTCCCGCTATGCGGCGGCGGAGACCATCCGGCAGGGCTACCTGCCGGTCCGGGGCGGATTTCGGCTGGGCCTTTGCGGCTCGGCGGTAATGAAGGGCGGAGAGAGCACCGGCATGACCCGGCTTTCTTCGGCTGTGCTGCGGATCGGGCGGGAAAAAGTTGGGATTGGCCGGGCATTGGCACCGAAACTGTTCCGGCAGGGGCGATTTTTGAGTACGCTGATTTTGTCACCGCCCGGCGGAGGCAAGACGACGCTGCTGCGGGATCTGGTACGATGTCTCTCTGACGGAGACGGCTGTCCGGTCCGGCGGGTATCCCTTATTGACGAGCGGGGAGAGGTGGCTGTCATGTGGAACGGCTGCCCCCAGATGAATGTGGGCCGACGCACCGATGTGCTGGATGGCTGTCCCAAGGCGCTGGGAATTCCCATGGTGCTGCGGGCCATGAATCCTCAGGTCATCGCTGTGGACGAGATTACCTGTCAGCGGGATCTGGAGGCTATGGTGCTCTCGGCCGGGTGCGGCGTGGGATTGCTGGCTACCATCCACGCAGCGGACCGGCGGGAGCTGGAGGAAAAGCCCCTGTACCGCCGGCTGCTCGCAGAGCACGTCTTTTGCCTGGCGGTGTGCATCCGACGGCAGGAAGACGGGGCGAGGACCTATACCGTGGAGGAACTGGGATGAACAAGATTTTGGGGGCGCTCTTTGTATTGGCGGCGGGACTTTGGGCCCGGTGGGCGGAGCTCTCCGAGCGCAGGCACCGACGGGACATGCTGGCATCTCTGGCAGACGCCCTGGACCGAATGGGGGAGGAGATCCGCATGGCCCGCACGCCCATGCCGGCGCTGCTTGAAACCATGGGGGAGCGCTGCAAGGGAGAGACGGGTGCCTTCTTCCGGTGTGCTGCTGCCGGACTGGATGCGGGGGAGCGGCTGGGAGATGCCTGGGAGCAGGCGGCTTCGTGCATGATGCTGCCCCGGGAGGAACTGACGGCGCTGACGGCGCTGGGCTGGCATCTGGCCGGCGACGAAGAGGCCGCCTGCCGGGCTCTGGCGGGGGTCGGGCGGCAGCTGGAGCGGCTTTTGGAGGAGTGGGACCGGCAGCGTCCCGAGGCGGAAAAACGGGCCACGGCGCTGTGGCTGTCCGGCTCGGCGCTGCTGGTGATCTTGCTGATATGAGGGATGCGGCTTATGGATGTGGATTTGATTTTTAAAATTGCCGCCATCGGGATTCTGGTGGCGGTGCTCAATCAGCTGCTGGTTCGCTCCGGCCGGGAGGAACAGGCGATGATGACCACCCTGGCGGGGCTGGTGGTGGTGCTGATGATGATGGTGCGGCAGATCAGCGACCTCTTCGAGCTGATCCGCACCCTGTTCGGATTTTGAATATGGAACAGGCCATTCAGGTGACGGGGCTTTGTGTGGCGGGGGCTGTGCTGGCACTGACCATCCGCCGGGGAAGCCCGGAGACCGCGCTGCTATTGAGCATCTGCGCGGCGGTAACGGTGCTGCTGGCTGTGGGACAGGCCCTGGGAGAGCTGCTGGATTTTCTGAAGGAGCTGGCGCAGCGCAGCGGCATCCCCAACGGGCTTCTGGTGCCGCTTTATAAAACGGTGGGCATCGCCCTGGTGGTACGGGTGGGCGCGGGACTGTGCACGGACGCGGGGGAGTCGGCCCTGGGGAAGGTGGTGGAGACGGCGGGCGCCGTCTGCGCACTGACGGCGGCGCTGCCCCTTCTGCGGACAGTGCTGGAACTGATGATGGAGCTGATGGCATGAGACGATGGATGATTTTCGTGGCGGCGGCGCTGCTTTTGTTGACGGTGCGGGCCAAGTGCGTCCAGCTTCCGGAAGAGGTGGAGCGTGCACTGCCGGAGGGAACGGAAGAGATCCTGGAGGATGTGGAGCTCACCGACGGCGCCGGGGCACTGGGGAGCGGACTGAGCGGTATTTTGGACTCTGTGACAGAGCAGGCGGCAGACGTGGTGCGCCAGCGGCTTCGGGGAGCAGCGGCCGTACTGCTGACGGCGGTGCTGTGCGGCGCGGTGGATGGGTTTCACCGCGCTTCGGGCGGCAGCGCACTGCCCTTTTTGCCCATGGTGGGAGCCGTGTCTGTGACCATGGTGACCACCGGGAGTCTGGGGGATCTGATCGGCCTGGGGGCGGAGACCATCCGGAGTCTGGGGAACTTTTCCACGGTGCTGCTGCCGGCTATGGCGGCAGCTACCGCCGCCTCCGGGGCTGTTTCTTCCGCTACAGCCCAGCAGGTGAGCGCCGTCATTTTGGTGGACCTGCTGCTGCGGCTCATCAACAGCGTGCTGATCCCGGCGGTCTACCTCTACACGGCGCTGCTGACCGCCGCTGCGTGTCTGCCGGGCAACCGGCTGGAGGTGCTGGCGGGAGGACTGAAAAAGGTCATCGTCTGGCTGCTGACCACGCCGCTTCTGGCCTTTACTCTGTACCTTTCTGCGGTACGGGTGGTTTCCGGCGCAGCGGACAGCCTCAGCGTCAAGGTGGCCAAGACGGCCATTTCCGGCGTGGTGCCGGTGGTGGGCGGGATCATCGCCGAGGCGTCGGAGACGGTGCTGGCCGGAGCGGGTATGCTGCGGGGCGTCATCGGCGTAGGAGGAATGCTGGCGATTCTGGGGGCTTGTGCCTATCCTTTTTTGCAGCTGGGCGTCCAGTACCTGCTCTATAAACTGGCCGGATTTTTTGCAGCCATGGTAGGCCCGCCGGAGCTGTGCCGCCTGATTGACGGCCTGGGCGGCGCGTTTGGGCTGGTGCTGGGCATGACCGGTGCATGTGCACTGCTGCTGCTGATCTCTCTTCTCTCTTTTGCCGGGGCGGTGGTGCCATGATAGAGGGACTGCGGCAGTGGATGATCTCCCTGGTGGCCCTTTGTATGCTGCTGGCTGTGGTGCGGGTGCTGGTACCGGGCGGAACCATGAGCCGTGTGGCTGCATTTATCGGGGGATTGGTGCTTCTGGCCGCGCTGGCGCAGCCGCTGGCAAAGCTGGGGGCCGTACGCTTTGCGCTGCCGGACTACGCCGGGGAGATGGAGCGGCTGGAGCGGCAGCTGGAAGAGGAGAACGAAACGGCTCTGGCGGAAGGCATAGAGGAGCGGACGGAGGCATATATATCGGACAAAGCCGCTTCCATGGGCCTTGCGGGCACTTGCCGGGTGGAGACGAAACCGACGGAGGAGGGCGTCCCGCTTCCGTGGTCGGTGGAACTGGAAATGCCGCGTTCGGCGGAGCTGGCGGCGTGGATCGAAGGGGAGCTGGATATCCCCGCGGAGAGGCAGGTTTGGCATGGAGCGGAAGGGGAAAATTGAAGGAGTGCGAAGGCTATGGGACAGATACAAATTTGTGGGTCTGGTGATGCTGATCGGCGCCGCGCTGCTGTTATGGCCGAGTGGGAGAGGCTCCACCGCCAGTCCCAGCGGCAGCGACGGGCAGCAGGAGGAGGCGGAGACGCTGGCCCGGGAGCTGGAGGAAATTCTGGGAAAGATGGACGGCGTGGGGCAGGTGCGGGTGCTGCTGACGGTACAGGACGACGGGCAGCGCCAGCTTGCAACGGATGGGGAACTCTCCTACAGCGGGTCGCCCCAGGCGCCCGACGACTATCAGCGTACCAACGAGACGGTACTGGTGGACGGGGCACAGGGCGACGAGCCGGTGGTGACCCGGCAGTGGAGCCCCACGTACCGGGGGGCGCTGGTGGTGTGTCAGGGGGGCGGCCAGGCGTCGGTGCGGCTGGCGGTCACGGAGGCGGTGACGGTTCTGACGGGGCTCACCGCAGACCGCGTCACCGTGGCAAAATGGCAGTGATTATCTGGAGGAGGAGAGGAGAAATGAAGGGCAGATTCAAACGCAACGCAGTGGTGGTGACCATGGCGCTTCTGGTCTGCGCGGCAGCGGCGCTGAACTGGAAGTACACGGGGCAGCAGGCGGCGGACGCCGTGGAACAGCAGGCCCAGAGCCAGGAGGACGGTACCAAGATCCTGGGCGAGGCGCAGCTGGTATCCGGCGTGGAGGGCGACGATCCCGAGGCGGCTTCTGCCGCAGGTGATCCCACGGGGGAGGAGGCCGTGTACACAGGCTCGGACTACTTTGCCTCCGCCCGGCTCACCCGTCAGCAGGCCCGGGACAGCGCCGTGTCCCTTTTGCAGGAGGCAGCGGAGCAGGAGGGGGCCGGTGAGGCGGCGGCCACAGAGGCTTCCGAGGGCATTGCCGTCCTGGCAGGCTACACCATGAAGGAGGCCCAGATCGAAAACCTGGTGACGGCCAAGGGCTACACGGACTGTGTGGCGTTCATGGGCGACGAGGGCGTCAGCGTGGTGGTGGCCACCGACACCGGGGAGCTGACGGAGGAGGATGTGGCCAAGATTACGGACATCACCGTCAACGAAACCGGGTATCCTGCCAGCAGCGTGCGCATCATGGCGGCAAATTAAAGGTTGTAATTTTCCCGCCTTCATGGTAAAATAACTATCCAGAAATGCAGGGAGACAGGCGTGCCTGGTTCCCAAGGATGGATAAGGAGAAGATACCATGGGCGAAAGCAAGGAATATATGACCCTGCCGGAGGAGAACGGCAGCATCAACATCTCCGAGGAGGTCATTGCCGCCATCGCCGTGGGCGCCGTCCGCGAGGTGGAGGGTGTTTCCGGCATGATGACCAATCTGGGCGGCAGCGTCACCGATCTGGTGAACAACAAGAAAAACGCCCAGAAGGGGCTCAAGGGCGTCAAGATCGACATGACCGGCACAGCACTGACGCTGGATTTGTACCTGACGGTGCAGTTCGGCCACCCCATTCCCGAGGTGGCGGAGAACGTGCAGAAGGCTGTTGCCTCCGCCGTGGAGGCTATGACCGGCTGTTCGGTGGGCGCTGTGAATATCCATGTGGGCGGCGTGACGCTGGCCTGAGCCTGCGGCGCTTGTTTTACGAGAGAGAAAAGGACGATTTGATTTATGGTACGGAATACCGCACGGGAAATAGCAATTCACCTCTCCTATGAGCTGAGCTTTACAGACCGGCCCATCGATCAGCTGCTGGATGAGCGGCTGACGCCGGAGACCTTTGCCACACTGGCGGCGGAGGATGAGCTGTATGCCGAGGCCCCCAACGCCAAGCAGGCCGAGTATATTCGGCGGCTGGTCAAAGGCGTGGCACAGCACGGCGCTGAACTGGACGGCTATATCGCAAAATACGCAAAGGGCTGGAATTTTGCCCGTATTCCGCTGGTGGCGTCGGCTATCATGCGGGTGGCCATGTATGAGATCCTCTACATGCCGGACATCCCCAACGGCGTTTCCATCAATGAGGCGGTGGAGATCGCCAAAAAGTACGAGACGCCGGAGACGGTGAAGTTTATCAACGGAATCCTGGGCAGCTTTGTGCGCCAGGAGATCGTCTGAGCGAGCACACTGGCAGAGCGGGACGCGGCAAAGGCCGCCGTCCGGCTCTGCTTTTGTGTGGAGGCAAGGGAGGCGCTATGGAACAGCATATCTTCGGCGTGGCCGAGGTCAACCAGCTGGTCAAACACTTGCTGGACGGGGAGCCCATGCTCTCGTCCATCTGCGTGCGGGGCGAGCTGTCCAATTATAAAATGTATCCGTCCGGGCACCATTACTTTACCCTCAAGGACGCGGAGGGAGCACTGCGGTGCGTCATGTTCAAGGGCGCTGCGTCCAAGCTGCGCTTCCGGCCGGAAAACGGCATGGCGGTGGTGGCTTCCGGCCGCATCACCGTCTTTCCCCGGGACGGAGCCTACCAGCTCTACTGCAATACGCTCTCGCCCCTTGGGGCGGGGGACCTGGCGGTGGCCTTTGAACAGCTCAAGGCCAAGCTCCAGGCGGAGGGACTCTTCGACCCTGCCCATAAAAAGCCGCTTCCGGCCTACCCGGAGCGGATCGCGGTGGTCACGTCCTCCGCAGGTGCCGCCGTCCACGATATGATCCGGATTCTCCGGCGGCGCTATCCGCTGGCCAAGGTGATCTTGCTGCCGGTGCGGGTCCAGGGAGCGGAGGCTCCGCCGGAAATCGCCGGCGCCATCCGTTACGCCGACCGCTGGCATATCGGCGACGTGATCATCACGGGCCGGGGCGGCGGCTCTATGGAGGATCTGTGGGCATTCAACGACGAACGGGTGGCCCGGGCCATCTATGAGTGCCAAACGCCCATCATCTCCGCCGTGGGCCATGAGCCGGACGTGACCATTGCCGATTTTGTGGCGGATGCCCGGGCTTCCACCCCGTCCAATGCCGCGGAGATCGCGGTGCCGGACCGGATGGAGCTTGCCCGACAGCTGCATGAGATGCAGATCCGGCTGGAGCAGGGGCAGATCACCCGTCTGGAGACGCTGCGCAGGCATCTGGAGACGCTGGCGGACAAGCGGTGCCTGCGGGACCACGGGGCGTATATCCAGGATAAGCGCATGTCGCTGGTGCATCTGCAGCAGCGGCTGGGGGATCTGGCTTCCGCCCAGACGGCCCGCAAGCGGCAGCGGTTTTCCGCGCTGGCTGCATCGCTGGACGCGCTGAGTCCGCTGGCGGTGCTGGGCCGGGGCTATGCCGTAGCCCGGAACGAACAAGGTTCCATTTTGAAAAGCTGGCGGGATGTGGCTGCCGGCGAGACCGTGACTGTGACACTGGGCGAGGGCGGCTTTACCGCCCGGGTAGAGAAGCCCTATGGGAAGGAGCAAGACGATGAGCGAAGAGAAGCGGACGTTTGAGCAGAAGCTGGGCCGGCTGGAGGAGATCGTGGCGGCTCTGGAAAAAGGGGACGCACCTCTGGCGGATTCTCTGGCGCTGTTTACCGAGGGAACGGCGCTGATTGCCCAGTGCTCCCAGGAACTGGACCAGGCGGAACAGCAGGTGGTCAAGCTGATGAAAGGCAGCGACGGCGCACCGGTGGAGCTGCCGTTTGAGGAGGAGACGTAATATGGAGAAGTCTTTGTTTGACCAGCGGTACAGCACTTACCGCCAGGCGGTGGAAACCTATCTTTCCGGGCTGTTTTCTGAAAAGCCCCACTGGGCGGATCTCTACGAGTCTATGCGCTACAGCCTTCTGGCCGGCGGCAAGCGTATCCGGCCGGTGATGACGCTGGAGTTTGCCCGGCTGGCGGGGCTGGAGACGTGGCAGACGGCGCTGCCGGTGGGCTGTGCGCTGGAGCTGGTACACACCTACTCCCTCATCCACGACGACTTGCCCTGTATGGATGACGACGATCTGCGCCGGGGCAAGCCCACCAACCACAAGGTTTACGGCGAGACGCTGGCGGTGCTGGCGGGTGACGCTCTGCAGCCGGAGGCGTTCCGCCTCATTTTGACGGCGCCGGGGCTGGACGACGGCCGCCGGGCTGCCTGCGCTCTGGAACTGGCCCGTGCCGCCGGAGCCGACGGCATGGTGGCCGGCCAGGTGCTTGACACGCTCCACGCCCCCAAGACGGAGGAGGAGCTGGGGGAGGTACACCGTCTCAAGACCGGTGCCATGATCGCGGGTGCCTGCCGGATGGGCGTCCGGGCTGCCGGCGGCAGTGAGGCGCTGCTGCGCGCCGCCACGGAGTATGCCCAGCAGCTGGGCATGGCCTTCCAGATTCGCGATGACCTGCTGGACGTGATTGGAGACGCGGCCGTATTCGGAAAGCCCATTGGATCGGACCGGGAAGAGGGAAAGATCACATTCGTGGATCTCCTGGGCGCAGACGGCTGCTCTGCCGCAGTGGAGCGGTGCACTCAGGCTGCCAAGGATGCCGTGGCCAGTATGGACACGGACGGTTTCCTCTGCGCCTTGGCCGACAGCCTGGCAGTCCGGGACCGGTAATCGGGCCGCTGCCAAGGAGACCCCGGGAGGGGTCTCCTTTTTTTGTGAAGTATGCCGGTGGTAAATTTGCCGGGGTGCGTTGACGATTTCCGCCGTTGGATGCTATAATGTGGCAATTTAGTGTGTGAAAGGACACGAGCACCAAGGGAGGAATGTACATGCTGCTGCAAATCATCACCGCAATCTCGGACTTTTTGTGGGGAACACCCATGACAGTGGCTCTGGTGGGAACCGGGTTGTACCTGGGAATCCGCTTCGGCTTCCGTTATAATTTCCGCAAAGTCGGCTTCAACTTCCGCAATACATTTGGGAAGATGTTCCAAAAGGGGGAGGGAACCGGCACCGTCTCCGGCTTCGCCGCTGCCTGTACGGCCATGGCCAACACCATCGGCGTAGGAAATATCGGCGGTGTGGCCACCGCCATCGTTGCCGGCGGTCCTGGTGCCGTGTTCTGGATGTGGGTGTCCGGCCTCCTGGGTATGTCTACCAAGGCCTGTGAGATCATCCTGGGCCAGCGGTACCGGGTCAAGTATAGCCAGTCCATGGACGAGTACATGTGCGACCGCTCCTTTGTGATGAAAAACGCCCTGGGCTGGAAAAAGGGCGCCGTGGTGCTGTCGGTGGCCTGCTTTGTGCTGGGGCCCTGGACCTGCTGTGTACAGACGGAGTCAGTCACCAGTTCGTTGCAGGAGGGATTCGGCATTGACCCGCTGATCTCTGTGATCGTGCTGGGCGTCACCTGCTTTTTGACCATCGCCGGCGGCCTCAGGAGAATCTCCTCCATTATGGAACGGGTGGTGCCCATTATGGCCCTCTTCTACATCCTGGGAGGACTGGGCATCCTCATCATGAACTGGTCCGTCGTTCCCTCCGCTTTCGGCCTTATTTTCAAGAGTGCCTTCACCCCCATGGCGGGCGTAGGCGGCTTTGCCGGCGCCACCGTCCGGGATGCCATCCGCTACGGCATTGCCCGGGGCCTTTACTCCAATGACGCCGGTACCGGCTACGGCATCATCGCCCACGCCTCCGCCAAGACGGACCACCCCGTCCGTCAGGCGTCCTGGGGCTGGGGTGAGGTGTTTTTGGACACCATCGTGGTCTGCTCTGTTACCGCGCTGTCCCTGATCCTCACCAACGCCTACATCGACTACCCCGATGTGGACAGCGCCCAGCTGACCACCGTGGCTTTTAAGGTGGCTTACGGAAAATTCGGCGGCTGGTTCATGGCCATTGCCATCGCCATCTTCGCCTGGACCACCATCATCGGTATGTATTACAGTTGCGCCAAGTCCGTCAACTATGCCTTTGGTGACACCAAGGCCAACCGCCGGGCTACATGGGTGTATATGGTCTACTACATGCTCCCCTGTGTGCTGTTTTACAACATCGAGGCCGACACCCTGTGGGCCATGACGGACCTGCTCTCCGCCATCTATGTCATCATTACACTGCTGTTCATCTACACCAAGCAAAAGGAGATCTTCCGGCTGTTCCACGACTTCTGGGACCGTTTTGTGCCGGCCCAGGAGCGGGGGGAGAACCCGGAGCCCGTGGTCTACGGAGCGGTGGATGAAAAGGCGAAAGGAGAATTCTAAATGCGTGTTTCCCTGGAAGAAACCCTTGCAAAGACGAACATCATGGTCATTGACGGTTCCATGTCCACGGCCCTGGAGGCGCTGGGCTGCAATCTCAATGACTCCCTTTGGACAGCCAAGGCTCTGGCCGAACAGCCCGACCTGGTCCGCCAGGTGCATCTGAACTACTTCCGGGCAGGGGCCGACTGCGGCATCACCGCCAGCTACCAGGCCACTATCCCCGGCCTTACCGCCAAGGGCTACTCCCTGCGGGAGGCGGAGGATTGCATCGCCCGGTCCGTGGAGCTGTTTCTGGAGGCCCGGAAGAGCTGGTGGCAGCAGGAGGGCCGGGACAGCGGCCGCTGCCTGCCGCTGTGCCTGGGCGCCGTGGGCCCCTATGGGGCGTATCTGGCGGACGGCTCCGAGTACCGGGGAAATTACGGCGTCAGTGATGAGGTCCTCCGGGACTTCCACCGCCGCCGCATGGAGATTCTCTGGGAGTCCGGGGCCGACCTGCTGCTGCTGGAGACCCAGCCCTCCCTCCGCGAGGCGCTGATTGAGGCGGAGATCGCTGAGGAACTGGGGGCCGACTACTGGATCAGTTTTTCCTGCCGGGACGGAAGCCACATCCACGAGGGGGACCGGATTGCCGACTGCGCTGCGGCGCTCGCTCAGGGGCATCCCCATCTTCGGATGATCGGTGTCAACTGCACGCCGCCTCATTTTGTGGAGCACCTGATCGGGGAACTGCGGGGCAGCAGTACACTGCCGGTGGCGGTATACCCCAACAGCGGCGAGGAGTACGACCCTGTTACCAAGACCTGGCACGGCAGCCGGGACGGCGTCACCTTCGGGGACTACGCCCACCGGTGGATGCGGGCGGGGGCCCGGGCCGTGGGCGGCTGCTGCCGCACGGTGGACTCCCACATCCGGGAAGTTGCCCGGGCCAGAGAGATCTTCCTGAAGTTGGGACGCTGAATAAAATGCGCGGTTTCTCGGAATTCCGGGAAACCGCGCTTGCGTTTTTGGCTGGAAGAACAACGTCGGCACAAAAAATTCACATTTTGTATATACAATGAATATTGTATAATTATTGTCCCCGTGCTATACTAAGGGATGCTAAGCGGCGGCGCAGTATTCTAGTCAGATCTGCCGTTTCCTAGGGAGGGCCTAAAAATCCTCTGAAGGGCACACCGATGAAACCTCTGGTGCCTGCTTGATACGCCCAGTTTTGGGTGGGTGCTGGGGGGAAGCGCGCCACGCGTGCTTGCGGACTCAGGGCGCTTTCCAATGGCATGGTTATCCCGACCCTGTTTCCGTGGAGACCTGCTCTTGTGCACAGACGTACGCCTCAAGGTAATTCCGGCCTGTGTACGAAGCAGATGACTGAACCTGCAATGCGGTGCATCGGCCTCAATGTGGGGCCGTAACGCTGTGTGCAGCCGTAGCCTGCCTTGCGTGGGGTGGGTGGATGGGGGAACAACGCCGCATTGGACTCTGGCCAGAGTCCCTGACGGCGATCGCCCCTTGAAACCCGGTCTGCAAAAGAGGCTAAAGAAGCGGACGGACTGCGGTGGAAATCACCTAGGCTGTCATGTGGATGGAAAAGGGATTGCAGTGCGGACTAAGTGGCAGTCGGGCCGCAGGGACGGCGACGCCCTGCCGCGGCGCTGAAAGGGGAACCGCCTCCATCGGCAACGAGAGGTGCGCCGCGGGGAAATCCTACCCGTACCTAAGCCGTAAGATTTACCTTTTCCATTGCCGCCGCCTTAGCAACTTTGAAAATTTTCCTCTTTGGAGGTTGATTGCTTGAAAAAGACCCGTTCCGGGCACCGAAAAATGGGCCAGTACGGCTGGGTGGCCACGGTGTTCACCATTGCCGTCACGCTGTCTGCGGCGCTGAGCTTGGCGTCGGAATCGCTGATGGCCGGCGCCGGTGTGGCGGTGGCGCTGGTGATTTTGGCGCTGTTTATCGGTCTTGGTATTTTGTTTGACATCATCGGCGTGGCGGTGACCGCCGCAGATGAAAAACCCTTTCACTCCATGGCTGCCCACAGGGAAAAGGGAGCGAGGGAGGCTCTGCGTCTGCTGAAAAACGCCAGCAGGGTCTCTAGCGTGTGCAACGATGTGGTGGGCGACATCTGCGGCATCGTCAGCGGCACCACCGCAGCGGTGATCGTGACGCAGCTGCAGCGAAGCCTGAATACCCAGACTGTGCTGCTGAGTGTTGGCGTAACGGCGCTGATTTCCGGGCTGACCATCGGCGGAAAGGCGCTGGGCAAGACGTTTGCCATTCGAAAAAGTACCCAGGTGGTGTTCCTGGCAGGACGGTTCCTGCACGTGTTTCATCGCTGAGAGGAGATAGAGATCTGTGATATTGGAAACAATCCATTCCCCGGAGGACGTGAAAAAGCTGGACAAGCATGAGCTTCCCCAGCTCTGTGCTGAGATCCGGGAATTTTTGGTTCAGAGCGTATCCCGCACCGGCGGGCATCTGGCCTCCAATTTGGGGGCAGTGGAGCTGACGGTGGCCATTCACCGGGTGTTTGACACCCAGCGGGACCGTCTGGTGTTCGACGTGGGGCACCAGTGCTATGTGCACAAGGCGCTGACGGGACGGCGGGAGCTGTTTTCCACCCTGCGCCAGTTCGGCGGCCTCTCCGGCTTCCCCAAGCCCCGGGAGAGCGTCCACGATGCCTTTATTGCGGGCCATGCTTCCAACTCCGTGTCCGTGGCTCTGGGCATGGCACGGGCACGGACGCTGGCCGGGGAGGACTACCAGGTGCTGGCACTCATTGGAGACGGCGCGCTGACCGGCGGCCTTGCGTACGAGGGACTCAATAACGCAGGCGCTTCCGGTGAGCCGCTGATTGTCATTTTGAATGACAACGGCATGTCCATCAATCCCAATGTAGGCGCGGTGCCCCGGCATCTGGGCCGTCTGCGCTCCAAGCCTGCCTATTATCACTTTAAAAAGTGGTATCGGAGCCTGTTTGGCAAGCACCCGGCGCAAAATCCCGTTTACCGGTTCAATCACCGGGTAAAATCGTTTCTGAAGAAGAGCATCTGGCCCCGCAGTACCATGTTCGAGGATATGGGATTTACCTATCTGGGCCCCATTGACGGCCACGATCTGCCCCGCCTGTGCGACATGCTCCAGTGGGCCAAGGAGCTCAACGGTCCGGTGCTGGTGCATGTGTACACTGTCAAGGGCAAGGGCTATCCCTTTGCCGAGGCGAATCCCGGCAAGTTCCACGGCATCAGTCCCTTTGACCCGGAGACGGGACTTTTGAAAAAGCCCGGCGGAGAGACGTTCTCCTCCGTGTTCGGCAAAACCCTGTGCACCTGCGCGGCCTCGGATTCCCGGGTGTGCGCCATCACCGCCGCCATGGCGGACGGCACGGGTCTGACGCCTTTCGCCAAGGAGTTCCCTGACCGCTTTTTCGATGTGGCCATCGCGGAGGGACACGGCGTTTCCATGTCTGCCGGCCTTGCAAAACAGGGGATGATCCCGGTGTTTGCCGTGTACTCCACGTTTTTGCAGCGGGGCTACGACCAGCTGATCCACGACATCTCTTTGCAGAGCCTGCATGTGGTGCTGGGCGTGGATCGTGCAGGATTGGTGGGCTCCGACGGCGAAACCCATCACGGGTGCTTTGACGCCCTGTTCCTCTCCGCCATCCCCAATTTTACCGTGCTTTGTCCCGCCAGCTTTGCGGAGCTTCGGACCATGCTGCGCCAGGCCCTGTTCGATATTGAGGGTCCTGTGGCTGTACGCTATCCACGGGGAGGAGAAGGCAAGTTCCAGGAGGACTATGCCGCTCAGGGAGCTGCTGTGCAGCTGCGCAGCGGCGCGGATGTGACACTGGTGTCCTACGGCATCCTCATCAATCAGACACTGGAGGCGGCAGAGCTTCTGGAGAAAAAAGGCATCCATACCGGCGTGGTGAAGCTCAACCGGATTTCTCCGCTGTGCTTTGCGGATATCGCCCTGCTGGCAGACGCGGACACGCTGGTGGTCGTAGAGGACTCCTTCGGCGCCGGCTGTGTGGGCCAGCGCCTGGCGGCATTGCTGGCAGAGGAAGGGAAGTCTCCCCGTCGCCTGGTGCTGCAAAATCTCGGAAAGACTTACGCCCCGGAGGGCAGCGTGGCGGAGCTGGAGCACAGCTTCGGCCTGGATGCTGACGGAATCGCCGCGGCTGCGGAGGAGGGACGCAAACAATGAGCAACAAAACACGTTTGGACGTGCTGCTGGTGGAGCGCGGGCTCCAGGAGAGCCGCCAGAAAGCCCAGGCCACTATTATGAGCGGACTGGTGTTCGTAGGCGGCCAGCGGGTGGACAAGCCCGGCACCGCTGTGGCAAATGACGCCCAGATTGAAGTGCGGGGCGGACTGAAATATGTAAGCCGGGGCGGGCTGAAGCTGGAAAAGGTCATGGCCACGTTCCCGGTTGACCTGCAGGGCGCCGTGTGCGCCGACATCGGCGCGTCCACCGGCGGCTTTACGGACTGCATGCTGCAAAACGGCGCAGCCAAGGTCTACGCCGTGGACGTGGGCTACGGGCAGCTGGCATGGAAGCTGCGCAGTGACGAGCGGGTGGTGTGTATGGAGCGCACCAACGCCCGCTACCTGACCCATGAAGAAATCCCTCAGGAGTTGGATTTTGCTTCCGTGGATGTAAGCTTTATCTCCCTCAAGCTCATTTTGCCGGCGTTGGCAGGCCTTGTGCGCCAGGGCGGGCATGTGGCCTGCCTGGTGAAGCCTCAGTTTGAGGCCGGTAAGGAAAAGGTGGGTAAAAAGGGCGTGGTCCGGGACCCGGCCGTCCATCAGGAGGTGCTGGAGCACTTCCTTGAGCATGCCAAGGAAAATGACTTTACAGTTCTTGGTCTGACGTACTCTCCCATCCGTGGACCGGAGGGAAACATCGAGTATCTGGGATACCTGGAAAAGGGAAGCGGTACGCCTGGGACCTTTGATCTGCCCGCGCTGGTAGCGGAGTCGCACCAGGTGCTCAAGGAGCACGGAGAGGGGAGCGGCCAATGAATCCAAAGAAAATCATCCTCTGTCCGAATCCCAACCGGGACCGTGGCATGACTGCTACCAAGGAGGCCCAGAAGATCCTGCGGGAGATGGGATTTCGGACGGTGGTGTGTTCCCCTTTCCGGGATCAGAAGGACGGGGCCTTTGCAGACTTTGAGGTGCGTCCCCTGCAGCAGGAGATGCGCTCGGCGGACCTGATGATCACCTTCGGCGGGGACGGCACGATCTTACATCTGGCCAAGATGGCGGCGCTGCACAAGCTGCCGGTCCTTGGCATCAACATGGGCGGTCTTGGATTTATCGCCGAACTGGAGTCCGGCGAGCTGGAAGTGCTGCGGCGTCTGAAGGACTGGGATTTCCAGATGGAGCAGCGCATGATGCTGGATGTGTCGGTAATCCGTGAAGGAAAACAGGTTTACACCAACCTGGGACTCAACGATGCGGTGATCCGGGAGGGCCCCATATCCCACGTGATCCATCTGAAGATCGCCTCTGACGGGCGCCACCTGGCGGATATCGCCGGCGACGGCGTCATCATCGCTACGCCTACGGGCTCCACGGCTTATTCTCTCTCTGCGGGGGGGCCGGTGGTGGAGCCGGTGGCCCAGACCATGGTGGTGTGTCCCATCTGCATCCATAACATGCGGTTTTCCTCTTATGTGCTCTCGCCGGAGCACACGCTGACCATCGAGCTGGAGCGCAACGGCCGTAAGCCCGTCTACCTGTTTGTGGACGAGAGCCGGGGCTTTTCCCTGAAGGCCGACGACCAGGTGGTGGTGCGCCGGTCCAAATACGCCATGAAGCTGGCGCGTCTGACGGAAAAGAGCTTTTGTGAGATTTTTGCCCAAAAAATGCTTCCGGGAGGGTTTAATGATGAAAAATGAGCGCCAAAGCATGATCCTTGAGATTATTTCCCAGGAAAACATCGAGACGCAGGAACAGCTGCTCTCCCGCCTGCAGGAGCGGGGAATTACCAGCACGCAGGCTACCATCTCCCGGGATATCAAACAGATGCACCTGGTGAAAGAGCCGGTTGGACAAGGGGTATATAAATATGCCGTGTCCGGCAACCGCACGAAGCTGAACTTTGCCGAGAAGCTGCGTACCATCTTCCGGGAGAGCATCACCAGCATCGACTATGCCCAGAACATTGTGGTCATCAAGACCATGCCGGGCCTGGCCAGCGCTGCCTGTGCCGCGCTGGACAACATGGAGTTCAACTTCCTGGTGGGCTCCCTGGCGGGAGATGACACCGCGTTTCTGGTCATGCGGGACACGGAGTCCGCGGCGGACTTCTGCGAGGAGATCAAGGAGATGCTGTGATCCCGCCGCCTGCCGGGGAGGGAAAAGAGGAGATCGCTATGCTGGAATGGCTTCACATTGAAAATATTGCAGTCATTGAGGAGGCGGATATCCGCTTTCAGCCGGGGTTTAACGCCCTCACCGGTGAGACCGGCGCCGGCAAGTCCATCGTCATCGACGCCTTGGGGGCTGTGCTGGGCGGACGGACCTCCCGGGAATTGATCCGCACCGGGGCGGAGCGGGCCTTTGCCAGCGCCGCCTTTTCCGGCGTGAGCGCGGATCTGCCGGGCCTTGCCGAGTGCGGCGCGGCCCCGGACGAGGACGGATGTCTGGTGATGCAGCGGGAGATCGGCAGCGACGGGCGGAGTCTGTGCCGGGTGGGCGGTCGGCCGGTGACCGTGTCCCAGATGCGCCGGGTGGGCGAGGAGCTTTTGAACATCCACGGCCAGCACGACGGCGTGCAGCTGTTGGACGAGGAGCGCCATGTGGCCTACCTGGATCGCTTCGGCCGCACGGAGGACGTGCTGGCAGCCTACCAGGCATCCTACAGCGCTATGGCGGAGCTGCAGAAGAAGATCTCTGCATTGCGGATGGACGAGGCGGAAAAGGCCCGCCGGATGGACAGTTTGCGCTTCCAGATCGACGAGCTGGAGCGGGCACAGCTGACCCCCGGCGAGGAGGAGGGCCTGGCGGAGCGGCGCAATCTGCTGCGCAACGGGGAGAAATATCTATCCGCACTGTCCGGAGCGGATTACTGCCTCTCCGGCGGCGAGGAGAGCGGCGGCGCGGTCAGTGCCATCCGGGACGCGGAGGAGGCTCTTTACGGTATCCGCACCCTGGGTGAGGAGATGGGCCGGCTCTATGAGCGGCTGGGCGCACTGCGCAGCGAGGCCTATGACATTGCCGAGACCGTACGGGACCTGCGGGAGAGCTTTGACTTCTCTCCGGCAGAGCTGGACGCAGTGGAGAGCCGGACGGATCTTCTGTACCGGCTGAAAAAGAAGTACGGGGCCACCGTGGAAGACATGCTTGCCTACCTGGATCGCTGCCGGGCGGAGCTGGACGCCATGGAGACGGCGGATGACACCCTGGCCCGCCTGGAAAAGCAGCTGACCGGTGCCCGCAAAGCGGTGGAGGAGGCCGGCGCGGCACTGACGGCGGCCCGCAAAGCCGCCGCCGCGGAGCTGGAGGCGCGCATCCTCCGGGAGCTGCGGGATCTGGACATGAACAAGGTGCGCTTTGCCATCGACTTTGCCCCCCGGGAGCCGGGGGCGGACGGATGCGACACCGTGCGCTTCCTCATGTCCGCCAACGTGGGCGAGGACCTGCGGCCCATTGCCCGCATCGCCTCCGGCGGCGAGCTGGCCCGGATCATGCTGGCACTGAAGAACGTGCTGGCGGAACAGGAGTCCGTGGGTACGCTGGTGTTTGACGAGGTGGATACGGGCGTATCCGGCCGGGCGGCCCAGAAGGTGGCGGAGAAGCTGGCCCAGGTGAGCCGGCGCAAGCAGGTGCTGTGCGTGACGCATCTGCCCCAGCTGGCCGCCATGGCGGATACCCACTTTTCCGTGGAGAAGGGGGAGCGGGACGGCCGTACCTATACAAAGGTGGTGCTGCTGGACCGGGAGCGCCGGAAGGCGGAACTGGCCCGGATCACCGGCGGCGCCAAGGTGACCCCTGCGCTGCTGGAGAGTGCCGGAGAGCTGCTGGATGAGGCGGAGGCCTACCGGGCCACACTTTGAAGAGGGAGCTGCAATGACGGGATTTTTCTGGGTGGCGGCCGGCGGCGCCGTAGGGGCCTCCGCCCGCTACGGCGTGAGTTTACTGCCGGTGCGGGCGGCGTTTCCGGTGCTGACCCTGGCCACCAATTTTTTAGGTGCGCTGCTCATCGGCTTTGTGGTGGGCTTTGGGAGCGCAGGCGGCATGACGCCCAACCAGACCCTGTTTTGGAAAACGGGCGTGTGCGGCGGCTTCACCACGTTCTCGACCTTTTCTCTGGAGGCGCTGACGCTGCTGGAGAGCGGGCGCGTGGCCGCGGGCGGGGCGTATATGGCGCTGAGCCTCGGCCTGTGCCTGGGAGGTGTGCTGCTGGGCAGGGCCCTGGGCATCCGGGCAGCGGCATGATATAGAAAAACGGCTGACGAAAGTCAGCCGTTTTTTGTTTCGCTCAATTCAATTTTTCCGTGCTCTTTTTCAAAATCCGCGATGCATTTCCGCATCAGATACAGAATCTGGCCGCTTCCGCTCCGGCCTTCATATTCCGCAATATAAAATATCTTATCATGGGTTTCCTGGTCGATACGCAGTCCCAGATGTTTTTCGCGCTTTTTCATTTGTCAAGCCACTCCAAATCATTGAGTTTTTAGTTGATTTTAAGTACACTTTGAGTTATTATGTGAAAAGTGGACTAGATTCTAGTACGAAAAAGCGAGGAGAACATATGGAAGAAACGGTTTGGAAGCAGATGTACCTGCGCCTTGCCGGCGCGGTGGCGGACGCGGCGGAGATTATGGAGCCTCTGCCGGAAAACCGTCGGGCCTGGGAGGCGCTGAACCGGGCGCTGCTGGAGGCGGAGGAGCTGTACATCACCGCTGGAGAGGGCGCCCGCTCTTGACATTTTCCCGTTTATCGGATATAATCGCACCCGTGTACAGTGAGGAAGAGGAAGAGTAACCGTCACGGCGCTGCAAAGAGAACCCCCGGTTGGTGAAAGGGGGAGAGGGCCCGGCGGCGAATACCCCTTGGAGCTGGCACCCGAACGGCTTTTCGGCTCAGTAGGCGTGCTCCGGGTGCGCCCGTTACCGCGCCGCCGTGTGTTGGCACGGCCCGAGGCCGCTTCTCCGTGAGGAGACGGTGAACCAGAGGTGGTACCGCGAAGAGATTCGCCCTCTGTCCCTGCCGGGACGGGGGCATTTTTTATCCCGTTTCGACTGACTTCAACCAAAGAACAGGAGAGAACGACTATGCAGATTTATGAAGAACTCAAGGCCCGGGGCCTCATTGCCCAGGTCACCGACGAGGAGGAGATCCGCCAGCTGGTCAACAACGGCAAGGCCGTGTTCTATATCGGCTTTGACCCCACCGCCGACTCCCTCCACGTGGGCCACTTCATGGCCCTTTGCCTGATGAAGCGCCTCCAGATGGCCGGCAACCGGCCCATCGCCCTGATCGGCGGCGGCACCGGCATGATCGGTGACCCCTCCGGCCGTACGGACATGCGGAAGATGATGACCGTGGAGACCATCCAGCACAACTGCGACTGCTTCAAAAAGCAGATGGAGCGATTCATTGAATTCGGCGAGGGCAAGGCCATGATGCTCAATAACGCCGACTGGCTCCTGAAGCTCAACTACGTGGATCTTCTGCGGGAGGTGGGCGCGTGCTTCTCTGTCAACAACATGCTGCGGGCCGAGTGCTACAAGCAGCGGATGGAGAAGGGCCTGAGCTTCCTGGAATTCAACTATATGATCATGCAGTCCTACGATTTCTATCACATGTTCCAGACCGTGGGCTGCAACATGCAGTTCGGCGGCGACGACCAGTGGTCCAACATGCTGGGCGGCACGGAGCTCATCCGCCGCAAGCTGGGGAAGGACGCCTACGCCATGACCATCACGCTGCTCTTGAACTCCGAGGGCAAGAAGATGGGCAAGACCGCTTCCGGCGCTGTGTGGCTGGACCCCAACAAGACCTCTCCCTTTGAGTTCTACCAGTACTGGCGCAATGTGGGCGACGCCGATGTCTTGAAGTGCATCCGGATGCTCACGTTCTTGCCGCTGGAGCAGATTGACGAGATGGACAAGTGGGAGGGCAGCCAGCTCAACACCGCCAAGGAGATTCTGGCCTACGAGCTGACCAAGCTGGTCCATGGCGAGGAAGAGGCTGCCAAGGCCCAGGAGGCTGCCCGGGCTCTGTTCGGCGGCAGCGGTGATTCTGCCAACATGCCCTGCACGAAGCTGTGCCGGGAGGACTTCAGCGCGGACGGCGAAATCGACATCCTGACCCTTCTAGTCAAGTGCGGACTGTGCACGTCCAAGGGCGAGGCCCGGCGGCTGGTCCAGCAGGGCGGCGTCAGTGTCTGCGGCCAGAAGGTGGGCGACATCGAGGCCAAGTTCAGCTGCAAGGACTGCTGCGGCGAGGGCGCCATCATCAAAAAGGGCAAGAAGGTCTATCACAAGGCCTTGATGGAAGAATAAAAAAGCGGGGCAGACGCGGCGCTTTTGCGCCGCGCCTGTCTTGGCGTTTTCGAAACTTTTTCTTCAGAAAGGAACCAACATGATCACAGTCAACGACGTCAGCATGAACTTTTCCGGACAGACCCTGTTCAAGCATGTGGATCTGAAATTCACCCCCGGCAACTGCTACGGCATCATCGGCGCCAACGGCGCGGGAAAGTCCACCTTCCTGCGGATTCTCTCCGGGGATCTGGAGCCCACCACCGGTGAGGTCATCATCCCCAAGGAAGAGCGCATGTCCATCCTCAAGCAGGACCACTTCCAGTACGATGCCTATACGGTGCTGGACACGGTGATCCAGGGCAATCAGCGTCTCTACGACATTATGAAGGAGAAGGACGCCCTCTATGAAAAGGAGGACTTCACCGACGAGGACGGCGTGAAAGCCAGTGAGCTGGAGGCCGAGTTTGCCGAGATGGGCGGCTGGGAGGCCGAGAGCGACGTGAGCCGCCTGATCCAGGGTCTGGGTCTCTCCAACGACATCCTTTATTCCGAGATGTCCTCCCTGACTGCCAAGGAGAAGGTGAAGGTGCTGCTGGCACAGGCGCTGTTCGGCAAGCCCGACATCATCCTGCTGGACGAGCCCACCAACCACCTGGACATCCAGGCCATCGAATGGCTGGAGGACTTTCTCATGGACTGCGAGGCACTGACCATTGTGGTCAGCCACGACCGCCACTTCCTCAACACCGTCTGCACCAGCATCGTGGACGTGGATTACGGCGGCATCCGCATGTACGTGGGCAACTATGAGTTCTGGTACGAGTCCAGCCAGCTGATGCAGCGGATGATCCGGGACCAGAACAAGAAGAAGGAGGAGAAGATCAAGGAACTCCAGGAGTTCATCTCCCGCTTCTCCGCCAACAAGTCCAAGTCCAAGCAGGCCACTGCCCGCCGCAAGCTCCTGGACAAGCTGACGGTGGAGGAGATGCCCGCCTCTTCCCGCCGCTATCCCTTCGTGGGCTTTACTATGGACCGGGAGCCCGGCAAGGAGATCCTCACGGTGGAGGGCCTCTCCAAGACCGTGGACGGCCGCAAGGTGCTGGACAACGTGTCCTTCCGGGTCAACAAGGGTGACAAGATCGCCTTTGTGGGAGAGGACGAGATCGCCAAGACCACGTTGTTCAAGATCATCATGGGGGAAATGGAGCCTGATGAGGGCAGCTACAAGTGGGGAACCACCATCACCACCAGCTACTTCCCCCTGGACAACTCCGCTTTCTTCAACGACTGCGATCTCAACCTGCTGGACTGGCTGGCCCAGTATACCGGTAATACGGCGGAGGAGAGCACGGAGTCCTTCAAGCGCTCCTTCCTGGGACGGATGCTCTTCTCCGGCGACGACGTGTTCAAGCCCGTCAAGGTGCTCTCCGGCGGCGAGAAGGTCCGGTGCATGCTCTCGAGGATGATGCTCTTCGGCTCCAACGTACTGGTGCTGGATCAGCCCACCAACCACCTGGACCTGGAGTCCATCACCGCCGTCAACAACGGCCTCATCGACTTCAAGGGTGTGGTGCTCTTTGCCTCCCACGACCACGAGTTCGTCCAGACCATTGCCAACCGGATCATGGAGTTTGTGGACGGCAGACTCATCGACAAGCTGTGCACCTACGACGAGTATATCGAGACCCGCCGGCAGGAGAGCCTGGAGAAGATGGGCAAGTAAACCGACTTCAATATTTCTGCCGCCGCTGCCGGTTCTGGCAGCGGCGGCTTTTTGTCGGAAGGGAAGCGCCGCCTATGCGATGGAGGGCAGCAGCCCGTATTGCTCCAGCGCCTGCTGGATACGGCCCAGGCTTTTCTCACTGGGCTCGCACAGCGGCAGCCGCAGCTGCCCTACGCCATAGCCCATCAGGTTGAGGGCGGTTTTCACGGGGATGGGATTCACTTCACAGAACATGGCGTCGCAGAGCTCCTTGAGCTCCAGCTGGAGACGGCCTGCGGCGGTGAAGTCCCCGGACTGACACAGCGCGGTGAGTCGGTGCATGGCGGCGGGGAACACGTTGGCCACCACGGAGATGACGCCCTTCCCGCCCAGCATGCAGATGGCTGCCGTCTCGTCGTCGTTGCCGGACCAGATGGAAAAGTCCTCCGGACAGAGGGTCCGGGTCCGCTGGATGGCACTGAGGTTCCCGGAGGCCTCCTTGACGCCGTTGATATTGGGGTGCTGCGCCAGACGGGCATAGGTTTCCGGGGCGATGGCCACACCGGTGCGGGAGGGCACATCGTAGGCGATCACCGGAACGGGGGAGGCGTCAGCCACAGCGCTGTAGTGCCGCACCAGCCCCTCCTGGGAGGCCTTGTTGTAGTAGGGGGTCACCACCAGAACGCCGTCTACTCCGGCGCGGGCGGCATCCCGGGATTGGGTCACCGCCGTCTCTGTGGCGTTGGAGCCGGTACCTGCGATCACCGGCACCCGGCCGTCCACATGCTCCACGCAGCATTCGATGGCCCGCATCCGCTCTCCGTAGGTCATGGTAGCGGCTTCTCCGGTGGTACCGCAGATGATAACGGCGTCCGTACCGTTTTGAAGCTGGAAGTCCAGCAGGTGCCGCAGGACCGGCAGATCCACGCTCTCGCGGTTGAAAGGGGTGACGATGGCCACACCGCAGCCGGTAAAAATGGGGGTTTTCACGATCACAGCCTCCTTTATGGATTCAAACGAAAAAGCGGACGCCCCATCAGGGCATCCGCTTTCTTTGGTGACAGTGAGGTTACCGGGGTTCGATGTATCCCTTGGCACACAGCAGTTCCGCCAGCAGTACAGCACCGCCGGCGGCGCCCCGCAGTGTGTTGTGGCTGAGGCAGACAAACTTGTAGTCGTACTGGGTATCCGGCCGCAGCCGGCCGATGGAGATGGCCATGCCATGCTCCAGATTCCGGTCCAGCCGGGTCTGGGGACGGTTTTCCTCCTCAAAATAGTGGAGGAACTGCTTGGGAGCAGAGGGGAGGTTCAGCTCCTGGGCGGGCCCCCGGAAAGCGGCCCAGTCCGCCTTGATCTGTTCCATAGAGGGGGCCTTGCCGTCGGCGAACTTCATGAACACCGCCGCCATGTGGCCGTCCTGGCAGGCTACCCGGAAGCACTGGGCGGTGATGGCAGGGCCGTCGGCCTTGACGATCTTCCCGTCTTCGATATGGCCCCAGAGCTTCAGCGGCTCCAGCTCGCTCTTTTCCTCCTCACCGCTGATGAAGGGAATCACATTGTCTACCATTTCCGGCCAGCGGGCAAAGGTCTTGCCGGCGCCGGAGATGGCCTGATAGGTGCACACCAGAGCCCGCTCCAGGCCATATTTTCGCAGAGGGTGCAGGGCCGGGACATAGCTTTGCAAAGAGCAGTTGCTCTTGACGGCGATGAAGCCCCGCTTGGTGCCCAGACGCTTGCGCTGAGCGTCAATGACGGCGATGTGCTCTGCGTTGATCTCCGGCACCACCATGGGTACGTCGTCCGTCCAGCGATGGGCAGAGTTGTTGGAGACAATGGGGCACTCCAATTTGGCATACTTCTCCTCCAGCGCCCGGATCTCCTCTTTTTTCATATCCACCGCGCAGAAGCAGAAGTCCACCATGCCGGCCAGTTTTTCCGCATCGGCCTGGGCGTCCAGTACTACCAGCTGTTCTGCTTCCTTCGGCATGGGCACATCCAGCGCCCAGCGTCCCTCCACAGCCTGGGCATAAGTCTTGCCGGCACTGCGGGCGCTGGCTGCCAGCGCAGTGAGACGGAACCAGGGGTGGTTTTCCATTAATGTCACAAAGCGCTGTCCCACCATGCCGGTGCAGCCGATGACGCCCACTTTGTATTGCTCCATAGTGCATTCCTCCTGCCGGCCGCCCCGGCGGGACGGCCCTGTCGATTTTTGGTTGAATGTGCCGCGGAATTGTACTATAATGACTTCTATTGGAGAGTTGCATTGTATGTACATATGGGACGGACATTTGTATGTATGGTAGCATACTTTTCGGCCCCCGTCAAGTTTGTGCCATTGGGAGGATGCATGAAAAAAACGATTGTAACGCTGGCATGCGTTGTGACATTTTTCGCTTTGAATGCCGCCTGTGCTGACGCGGCGGTACCGGACATGCTGCGGGTGGGACTGCGGTACGGCTCCACCGCCATGTTTTCGGCCAATCTGGAAAACGCCGTGGGCTCCGGATATGAGCTGGGGTATTTTGAAGACGGACGGAGCTTTGTGCCGGTGGGGCGGACGGATGAGACTTGTATCTCCATGACCGCTGCGGGTACAATATATGTCAGCTCCGCCGGAGAATATTCCGCCTCCGGCAGCGGCACCTGTCTGGGCCCCTGGCATGTACAGTTGGGCGGATACGACGACTTTGATGAGGCTGCGGAGGCTGCCGGGCGGGTGGACGGCTGGCCCGTTTATCTGGACGGAGACTATGTTGTTCGCACCGGATGCTACGATTCCAAGTCCGAAGCTTCCGATGCCGCCGGTAATCTGGGCGGCGAGGCGGTGCGATCTTCCTCCGACGGCGTAATGGTCACCCGGACCCGCTCCACACAGATCCTGTTTGAATTTGACTGCGGCGGGGAGAAGTCCCTGGGCGTGATGCCTCAGGCCGGGCGGGGAGAGAAGGCTGAAACCTGGTTCAAAGGCTACAAATATAACGGCGGTTTTGAGTATGTCCGTCCGGACGGCGGAAATCTGCGGGTCATCAATGTGGTGGACCTGGAGGACTATGTCAAGGGTGTGGTGCCCTATGAGATGAACGGGGACTGGCCCTTTGCTGCACTGGAGGCCCAGGCGGTTTGCGCCCGTACATTTGCCTGTCAGACTACCAAACACGCAAGCTACGATTTTGATGTGTGCAGCGGCATTTGCTGCCAGGTATACAACGGCGTCAATACCGCCACGGACCGCAGCAACCAGGCAGTGGACAATACGGCGGGCGTGTGTATCTGGTATGACGGAAAGCTCATTGAGGCGGTTTACCACTCCTCCGACGGCGGTGCCACGGAGGATGCCAAGAATGTCTGGGGCGGCGATGTGCCCTATCTCAAGGGAAAAGAGGACCCCTATGAGGCACTGACATCCATCCCCAACTACAGTTGGACAGTGACTTATACGCCGGCGGAACTGACCTGGGTGCTGCAGCACAGCGGCTACTCCATCGGGACGGTGGCGGATGTATATGTGGCGGAGCGAACGGCCCTTGGCAACGTGAGCAAGGTGGTATTCACGGATACCACGGGCAAGACGCTGACGGTGACGGGGCAGGCGTGCAGCAACGCATTTTATTCCACCACCTATGGCAAAAACGTCCGCAGCCTGCGCTTTACCATCAGCGGCGGCAGCGGCGAGACCTCCGGGGGCTTCTGCGTCAACAGTGCCTCCAATCGCCTGGACACGCTTGCCGGTGCAGCGGTAATCAGCGGCGGTGGAACACAGTCCACGCTTTCGAACCGCGGCTGGTACGCGGTGACGAGCTCCGGTACCGTGGCACTGGAAGCTGCTGCGGGAACCTCGGGCGGCGGCAGCGGCGACTTGTTTGTCATTACCGGCACGGGCAACGGCCACAATGTGGGCATGAGCCAATACGGCGCCAAGGCCATGGCGGAGAACGGATACAGCTATGAGGATATCCTTTCATTTTACTATACCGATGTTACAATTAAGTGAGGAAGCAAATGAAAACCAGTGATTTTTATTACGATCTGCCCCAGGAACTGATCGCCCAGACGCCTCTGGAGCGGCGGGATGCCTCCCGCCTGATGACCCTGCGCCGGACGGACGGCGCCCTGGAGCACCACCACTTTTACGAGCTGCCGGACTTCCTGCGGCCGGGTGACTGCCTGATTCTGAACGACTCCCGAGTCCTGCCTGCCCGCCTGCTGGGACAGCGCCTGCCGGGCGGCGGTGCCTGCGAGGTTCTGCTGCTCATTGACCGGGGCAACAAGACCTGGGAGTGCCTGGTGCGGCCAGGCAGAAAAATGAAGCCGGGGACCCGCCTGTCCTTTGGAAACGGCGAGCTGATGGCGGAGGTCACCGAGGAGCTGCCGGGGGGCAACCGCCTGGTGCGCTTTGACTATGACGGCATTTTCCTGGAGGTGCTGGAGCACCTGGGAAAGATGCCGCTGCCGCCCTACATCAAGGAGGAATTGCAGGATCAGGAGCGGTACCAGACTGTCTACTCCAAAGTCCTGGGCAGTGCCGCTGCACCTACGGCCGGACTGCACTTTACGCCGGAGCTGCTGGAGAAGATCGCAGCTATGGGCGTGGGCATCGGATATGTGACGCTCCATGTTGGCCTGGGTACCTTCCGTCCGGTGAAGGAGGAGGATATCGAGTCCCATCCTATGCACAGCGAGTACTGCGTGATCTCCCAGGAGACGGCGGACCTGATCAACCGGACCCGGGCCGCCGGCGGCCGCTGCATCTGTGTGGGAACCACCTCCTGCCGCACGCTGGAGAGCTTTGCCCGGGAGGACGGACACATGGAGCCCTCTGCCGGCTGGACGGATATCTTCATCTATCCCGGCTATAAATTCAAGGTAATGGACGGCCTGGTGACCAACTTCCACCTGCCGGAGTCCACGCTGATTATGCTGGTGTCCGCTTTTGCGGGCCGGGAGCACATCCTCCATGCCTATGAGGAAGCGGTAAAGGAACGCTACCGGTTCTTCTCCTTCGGCGACGCCATGTTTTTGTACTGATTTACGCCCGGGTGGGCAGACTACGATAAAGTGAGAGTGACGTATGTTCAAAGTCATCAAGACCCAGGGCCGCGCCCGGCGCGGTCAGTTTTCCTGCGCCCACGGCGGCGTGGTGCAGACGCCTGTATTCATGAACGTGGGGACCCAGGCGGCCATCAAGGGCGGCGTCAGTGCCCTGGACCTCAAGGAGGTGGGCTGCCAGATCGAACTGAGCAATACCTACCACCTGCACCTGCGTCCCGGCGATGAGTTGGTGCGGCGGATGGGCGGCCTGCACAAGTTCATGAACTGGGACGGCCCCATCCTGACGGATTCCGGCGGGTTCCAGGTGTTCTCCCTGGCCTCGCTGCGGCGAATCAAAGAGGAGGGAGTGTACTTTTCCTCCCACATCGACGGACGCAAGATCTTCATGGGGCCGGAGGAGTCCATGCGCATTCAGTCCAACCTGGGCAGCGATATTGCCATGGCCTTTGACGAGTGCGTGGAGAACCCTGCCACCTACGAATATGCCAAAGCCAGCTGTGAGCGGACGGCCCGGTGGCTGGCCCGGTGCAAGGCGGAGCACGACCGGCTCAACGCTTTGCCGGAGACGGTGAACCCTCACCAGATGCTCTTCGGCATCAACCAGGGGGCTACCTTCGCGGATCTGCGCGTGTGGCACATGCAGGAGATTGCAAAGCTGGACTGCGACGGCTACGCCATCGGCGGACTAGCGGTGGGAGAGCCTGCGGAGGTGATGTATGAGATCATTGACGCGGTGGAGCCCCATATGCCCAAGGAGAAGCCCAGGTACCTGATGGGCGTGGGAACACCCAGCAATATCATCGAGGCAGTCAGCCGGGGTGTAGACTTCTTCGACTGTGTCATGCCCTCCCGAAACGGCCGCCACGGAAAGCTCTTTACCTGGGAGGGAACGGTCAATATCCTCAACGAAAAATATGCGGAGGATCCCCACCCTGTCAGCGAGAGCTGCAATTGCCCGGTATGCCGGAATTTCTCCCGGGCCTATCTGCGTCACCTTTTCAAGGCGGACGAGGTGCTGGCACTGCGGCTGGCGGTGCTGCATAATCTGTATTTTTACAACGAGCTTTTGGCCAGGATCCGCCAGGCGCTGGATGAGGACCGCTTTGATGCGTTCCGTGCCCGGTACAGCGGTGTTTTGGAGCAGCGAGTGTGAGAAAAGGGGTTGCAAAACCGGAAGGTTTTGGTATAATGGTGTCATTCTGAATTTACGAAGGAAAAAGGAGTTTTCTAAAGATGAACGAGAGCAGCTATTCCATTATCATGCTGGTCGTCCTGATGGTGGTGTTCTACTTCCTGCTGATCCGTCCCGAGAACAAGCGGAAGAAGAAAGCCCAGGAGATGCGGGAGAGCATCAAGAAGGGCGATACCATTACCACCATCGGCGGCATTGTGGGCCGCGTGGTCATGGTAAACCAGGATACGCTGGTCATTGAGACCAGTGAGGACCGTGTCCGGATGGAGATCACCAAGTGGGCCATTTCCACCACCGGTGTCCAGGCCAGCGACCAGCCCGCCAACGACAAGAAGAAAAAGAAGGACGAGGAGTCTCCTGTTGTGGAGAAGGCGGTTCCCGTGGAGGAGAAGCCTGCCGAAGAGGAGAAGAAGGACTGATCCCGTCATAAAGTATGCCTCCCCGGGCATAGGCTCTGATACGAGCTTATGTCCGGGGAGGTTTTTTCATGGGGAAGGAACGAAAAAAGACGGCGGCCTGGGTCTGGCCGCTGCGGGGGCTGGTGGTATCCCTGATTACTTATGTGGCTGCTGTGGCGCTGCTGGCACTGCTGATGACCCGGGGTACCGTAGGGGAGGATGCCGCTGATGTGGCTGTGGGTGCGTGCAGCGCCCTGGCTGCCTTTGCGGGGGGCGTACTCAGTGCCCGGCGGGGAAGCTGGGCACCGCTGCCCGGTGCACTGGCTGCGGCAGGCGGCCTTGCTGTGTGCATGGTAGCGGTAGGCCTGACGTGGGAGGAAGGCATTGGGTCTGGAGCGGTCATCCCTCTTTGCGGCTGCGGGGTCGGCGGAGTGCTTGCAGCAGCCGCCGGAAGACGTCCGGGCAGGAGAGTACGGGGGAAGGTCCATCGGCGCAAACCGTGAATTTTCACAAAACCGACGCCGGCCTGCGGTAAGCACCTGCGGGCCGGTGCCGGTTTTGTCATTTTCTCGGAGAGCGTGTGGGAGCATACAAATTTGATGGCACAGCATAAGATTGACGCTGGATCCGGTACTTTTGGCGGCAGGAAAAAGGTATTAACATATTTTGGTTTTGAAAGTTTACATAATACAGTTAACATAATATTTTGTCATAATTTACAAAAACAAAGAAGTTTTTACAAATTCCTTGATAAATCGAGCAAATTGCACTATATTAAAATAATCAAGGATTTACGTCAACCACCGGCATAATGTCCGCCTCCGCCGCATAGGGTGGCATGGAGGTGAGGCGGTTGAGAGGCAAGGGTCAGATCCGGGTTCCCGGTGGATCGGAAGGGGCGCCGCTGCCCCGGCTGGTTCTGCTGGCGGTATTCTTTTTGGCAGGCGTTTTTTTAGGACAGGTTCTGGCCCGGCGGGTACCGGAGAGTACCGGTGCAGAGTTGGAACAGTATCTGACGGACTTTGTGCAGGTGGGGGCAGATGGCCGACGGGCGGAAACCGTATTGTCCGCACTGCTGCTCTATTTCCGTTATCCGCTGGCGGCGTTTGTGCTGGGGTTTGTCTCGGCAGGCGCCGTGCTGGTGCCGTTGGTGTCGGCCGCGTTTGGCTTTTTTCTCTCGTTTTCCGTCTGCTGTTTTACAGCGGCGTTCGGAGGAGACGGTGTGCTGCTGGCTCTGGCGGTGTTCGGGCTGCGATGCCTGGTAACCATGCCGTGCTTTTTCTTGCTGGCAGCGCCTGCGTGGGGGGTATCGGTGTCCCGCCTGTCTTTTGGGAGAGGCAGACGGTCTGTGGTCCCGGCCTGTGGTCGGGAGGGCTGGCTGCGGTTTGCTGCGGTGTGCGGCGTGCTGCTGGCCGGCGTGTGTGTGGAGTTGTTTTTGCCGCCGTATCTGCTGCGGCTGATCCTGGAACGGATTTTAATTTGAACATGAAAGGGGGAGGTACGATGGCCGAGGAGGATATTGCCCGGTATGGTGCGTATCTGCGGGAGGTAAAGCACGCCTCACAAAATACCGTGAGTTCCTATCTCAGGGATGTCACGCAGTTTTCCTCGTACCTCTCTGAGCGCGCATGTACGCTGCGGCAGGCGGACGGTGCCAGTGTGCGGGACTACATGGACTGGATGCGCCGTCACGGCAAGTCCGCTGCATCGGTCACTCGTTTTCTGGCTTCCGTCAAGTCGTTTTACAGCTTCCTGGTTGCGTCCGGCGATGTGGCGGAGAGCCCGGCCAAGGGGATCGTGGCCGACCGTGCCGAGCGGAAGTATCCGGAGATTCTGACAGCCAAAGAGGTGGAGCTGTTTTTGGACCAGCCCCAGTGTGTGGATGCCAAGGGGTACCGGGACCACGCCATGCTGGAGCTGCTCTATGCCACCGGAATTCGGGTCAGCGAGCTGATCTCTCTGGACTTGGGAGACGTAAACCTGGCCGCGGGCTTTATTCGCTGCGAAAGCCGGGGAAGAGAGCGGATCATTCCGCTTTACCACACGGCGGTAAAGGCACTGCAGGACTATATCCGCAATATCCGGCCGGAGCTGGTGGAGGACGGCGAAACACAGGCGCTGTTCGTCAACATGAACGGCGAGCGGATGAGCCGTCAGGGCTTCTGGAAAATCATCAAGTACTACCAGGAGAAGGCGGGAATTCAAAAGGACATCACACCCCACACGCTGCGTCATTCCTTTGCGGTGCACCTGCTGGAAAACGGTGCGGATCTGCGTTCCATCCAGGAGATGCTGGGGCATGCGGATATCTCCTCCACCCAGATCTATACCCATGTGATCAAACATCAGCTCAAGGATGTGTATCAGAAGGCACACCCCAGAGCGTAGCGGACAAAATTGGCATGTTCCCCCGACCAGGGTGTCCCGGCCGGGGGTTTATTTTTTGCTTTTCAGAAAACAAATGATACACCTTGCGGCTCTAATAGATAGAAAGGAGGGTGGGATATGGATCGAGAGGAATTCGCGGAGCGTACACAACGGCTGAAAGCGCGGCTGTACCGCACCGCCTATTTGTATCTTGGCAGTGAAGCAGATGCGTTGGAGGCCGTGGATGAAGCGGTATACCTCGCACTGCGAAGCCTGCGGAAGCTGCGGGAGGAGGCCTTTTTCGACACCTGGATGACCCGCATCCTGCTCAACGAATGTCATCGGGAGCTGCGCCGGCGCACACGGCTTGCTCCCATGGAGGGGCTTCCGGAGAGCGCGGGAGCGGATGCCTACGATTCGCTGCCTTTGAAGGAGGCCGTAGAGCGGCTGCCGGAGCAGCTGCGGGCGGTGGTGATCCTGCGCTATTTTACCGGCTATACCCAGGCAGAGACGGCCGCCGCATTGGCTATTCCCCAGGGGACCGTGGCCACTCGCCAGCGGCGCGCCCTGGAGCTGCTGCGGCTGGATTTGGGAGAGGAGGGAGTGAAATGACGCGCAACGAGGAATATCAGCAGCTGCTGGAGCAGCTGAATGAGACGCCGCCATCACTGGAATACACGGTGCAGCGGGCACAGACAAGGGAAAAGGCATGCAGGCGGAGATGGAGGCTGCTGGGGGTGCCGGCAGGGAGTCTGGCAATCTGCTTTACAGCCTTTGCGCTGCTGGTGAATCTCTTCCCCACCTTCGCCTATGCCTGCGGCGGCGTTCCTGTGCTGAGGGAGCTTGCCAAGGCGGTGGCTTGGTCGACCAGCCTGTCCGCCGCCGTGGAGAACCGGTATGTGCAGCCCATGGGGATCTCCCAGACTCAAAACGGCGTTACTGCCACAGTGGAGTATTTGATCGTGGATCAAAAGCAGGTGAACATCTTCTTTACGCTGGAGGGGGCGTATGAGTATCTCTCCGCTGATATGCCAACTTTTTCCCCAGTACAGCGGTGCTCCGTTCTGGGTGCGGATTTCCGGCAGCCGCCGGGGACGCTGCTCCGCTTTACGCTGGACTACGGAGAAGAGAATGTACCGGACGGGTTCACCATGACGTTCCCCGTCTTTGGGGAACAGACGGAGAAACAGGATACTTCCGCCGCTCCGGAGCGGTCCTATGAGGAGACGATGCTCTCTCCTGAGGAAGAGCCGGAACGGGAAATTCTGGCGGAGTTTACGTTTGACCTGCACTTCGATCCCACCTATACAGATCAGGGAGAGAGGATCTCCGTTCAGCAAAACTTTGAACTGGACGGCCAGGCGCTGACGGTCACGGAGGCGGAGGTGTACCCCACCCATGTGCGGATTCATGTCGTCGGAGCGGAGGAGAACTCCGCCTGGCTGAAGGGACTGGAGTTTTATCTGGAGGACGAGGAGGGGAATCGGTTCGAGGCCATCTCCAACGGGATTGTGGCCAGTGGGGACACGGACACCCCGGCCAATGTGTCCTTCCGGCTGGAGAGCACCTATTTCAGCCGCAGTGAGCATCTGACACTGCATATCACCGGCGCTGAGTGGCTGGATAAGGCCCACGAACGGGTGGAGATCGACCTGAAAAATCAGGCGGCTCCCTGGCTTCCAGAGGGCGTGACACTCCTGGAGGCGCAGGAATACCCGGATGGGTGGACGCTGCAGTTTGCAGTGTCCGAGGGGCTTCGAAAGCAGCCCTTCGCCATGACGTTCTACGATGAGAATGGCGACTCCCATGAGATGCACAGCCAGGGATTCACCGTCGCAGAAGGGGAGAACTCCACCTTGTATCTGCCGCTGTCGGGCTACCATGGTGACCGGGTGTGGCTGGAGGCCCATTATTCACGCTTTACCAAAGCAACGATGCCCGTCTCCATTCCGATCAAATGACCAAAGCGAAAGGATGCCCGCAAAAGCGGGCATCCTTTTTTCTGTTGCGCAATCTTTGAAAATTTGCTATACTTACAAAGAATGTATACTGGAGGAGGAGCGCCATGCGAATTTTGGGGATTGACCCGGGTTATGCTACCATCGGCTTCGGCGTGGTGGAGGCCCAGGGAGCACAGGTGCGCATGGTGACCTACGGCGCTATTACTACGCCGGCAGGACTGCCCCTGTCCAGACGGCTCTATCAGATTGGTACAGATATGGAGGAGCTGATCGGAAAGGTGCATCCGGACGTGATTTCCATCGAGGAGCTGTTTTTCAATACCAATATTACCACCGGCATTGCGGTGGCCCACGGCCGCGGCGTCATTTTGTACGCTGCGGAAAAATGCGGGATTCCTCTGTATGAGTACACACCCGGCCAGGTAAAGCTGGCCGTGACCGGCTACGGAAAGGCGGAAAAGCGACAGGTGATGGATATGACCCGCCGCCTTTTGAAGCTCAATGCGGTCCCCCGACCGGACGATGCGGCGGATGCCCTTGCACTGGCACTCTGCCATGCAAGGAGTTTCACTTCACGGCTCCCGCAGCGCAGCGATGTGCGGGAGACAATTTAAGGAGAAAGCCATGTTTTACTATTTGGAAGGGACGGTGGCGGAGCTGCTGCCCTACCTGGCCGTCATTGATTGCGGCGGGGTGGGATATGCCTGCAAGACCACGAACAATACGCTGGCCCATCTGAAAAAGGGACAGAAGGGAAAGGTCTATACTTATTTAAATGTCGGTGAAGACGTGTTTGACCTGTATGGATTTGCTACACAGAGCGAGCTGAACACGTTCCGCATGTTGCTGGGCGTCTCCGGTGTGGGACCCAAAGCGGCCCTGGCAATTCTCTCGTCCGGCACGCCGGATGCGCTGGCCATGGCGATTATCACCGGAGATGAGAAGGCCTTGACGGCGGCGCCGGGCGTGGGAAAGAAAATCGCACAGCGGATTATCCTGGAACTGAAGGACAAGCTGGCCAAGGAGTCTGCGGTCACAGGACTGGATTTTTCCGGTGGAGGCGCAGCTGTCAACAATATTTCCTTTACAAATAAGGCGGCAGAAGCAGCACAGGCACTGGCGGTGCTGGGATATTCCAGCGCGGAGGTGTCGATGGCGCTCAAAGGCGTGGACGTGGAAAATCTGCCTCTGGAGGAGATCATCCGACAGAGTCTGAAAAAGATGGTGAAGTGAAGATGAGCGAAAAGGTATTGGGATTTGTACTGGCAATCGCTGCGGCGGCCGCGGCACTGCCGGCAGCACTGTTCGGGCTGCGGTTCCAGATGCTCCGCCAGAAAAAGCGCAGAGGTGAGACACTGTCGGAGGCGGAAAAGAAGCTGATGGTAAAGAATACGGTAATTTTTGTGGTGTGCCTGCTGGCGGTATACGGCCTTGGCTTTGCGAGCATCCGCTGTTTTCGCTGAAAGGGAGGTCGGCAACCGTTGAGCATCGACTTTGGAAACGATATTTATGAGGAGCCTCTGGTAGCCAAGACCTTTTTGCAGGAGGATGCCCAGGAGGGGTCGCTGCGGCCGAGAACACTGCGGGAGTACATCGGACAGGAAAAGGCAAAGGCAAACCTCTCTGTTTTTATTGAGGCGGCCCGCAGACGGGAGGAAGCACTGGACCATGTGCTGCTCCACGGCCCTCCCGGTTTGGGAAAGACCACGCTGGCGGGGATCATTGCCCAGGAGATGGGGGTTGGAATCCGGATTACCTCCGGCCCGGCCATTGAAAAACCGGGGGATCTGGCGGCACTTTTGACCAATCTCAGCGAGGGTGACATCCTGTTTGTAGATGAGATTCACCGGCTCAACCGGGCCGTGGAAGAGATTCTGTATCCGGCTATGGAGGACTATGCCCTGGATATCATTGTGGGCAAAGGACCGTCGGCAAACTCCATCCGATTGGATCTGCCCAAGTTTACCTTGATCGGAGCAACTACCCGGGCCGGACAGCTGTCAGCGCCCCTGCGGGACCGTTTCGGCGTGACACTGCGGCTGGAACTGTACACACCGGAGGAGCTGGCGAAGATCGTGACCCGCTCCGCCGGAATATTGAACGTGGACATTGTGCCGGAAGGTGCTTATGAAATCGCCCGGCGCAGCCGTGGCACGCCCCGAATCGCCAACCGGATGCTCCGGCGGGTCCGGGACTTTGCGCAGGTGAAGGCGGACGGCGTCATTACCGCCGCTGTGGCAGACGAGGCCCTCTGCGCGCTGGAGATCGATCAGCTGGGACTGGACAGCGTGGACCGGCGTATGATGACTGCCATCATCGATAATTACGGCGGCGGCCCGGTGGGCCTTGAGACACTGGCGGCCACCATCGGCGAGGAGTCCGTAACGCTGGAGGACGTTTACGAGCCGTACCTGATGCAGTTGGGCTTTTTGACACGGACCCCTCGCGGCCGCTGTGTGACGCAGAAGGCCTACCGGCACCTGCATCGGAGTGTCCCCGGTGGTCTGGTGCCGGAGTCTGCCATGGAGCAGCTGACATTGGACTGAACAATATATACTGCATATACTGCTGAAAAGTAAAAATTCTTTACTGATGCTTTGGAAAGGAAATTGACGTTATGGGAAAGCTTTTTGGAACCGATGGGATTCGGGGCGTTGTGGGGGAAAACCTTACTGCCGAGATGGCCTTTCGGGTTGGACAGGCTGTTGCCACGGTTTTGAAAGAGGATAAGGGCAGCCGTCCCATGGTGGTGATCGGGAAGGATACCCGCGTGTCTTCCGATATGCTGGAGTCTGCTCTGGTGGCCGGTATCTGTTCGGTAGGCGGCGACGTAAAGCCGGTGGGGACGATCCCCACGCCTGCAGTTGCCTACCTGGCGGTGCGGGAGAAGGCAGATGCCGGTATCGTGATCTCTGCTTCTCACAATCCCTATGAGCACAACGGTATCAAAGTGTTCAGCGGCGAGGGCTATAAGCTTTCCGACGCGGTGGAGGAGCGGATTGAGGAGCGGATTCTCTCTGATGCTCCCATGGCGCTGGCAACCCGGGGAGAGATCGGCCGCAGACACCGCGGCAGTGAGGCACTCCGCACGGAGTATATTGAATTTGTAGCGTCTACCATTGAAAGTGATCTCGCGGGACTGAAGATCCTGTGCGACTGCGCTAACGGCGCGGCCAGCGCCACGGCTCCTGACCTGTTTGCCCGCTTTCAGGCGCACACAGACTTCATTCATACGAAACCCGACGGCGTCAACATTAATAATGGCTGCGGCTCCACCCATCTGGAGAAGCTCTCTGCCGCTGTGGTTGCAGGCGGCTACGATGTAGGTGTGGCCTTTGACGGCGACGCCGACCGTTGTTTGCTGGTTGACGAGAAGGGGCAGACTATTGACGGCGACAAGGTTATGGCGGTCTGCGCCATGGACATGAGGCGTCGGGGCGTTTTGAACGGCGACACCATTGTGGCCACGGTGATGAGCAATCTTGGCCTGCATGAATTCTGCCGCAACCAGGGACTGCATCTGATCTGCACTGCCGTGGGGGACCGCAATGTGCTGGAGGAGATGCTGCGCCACGACTATCGGATCGGCGGCGAGCAGTCCGGCCATACCATCTTCACCGGCCTGGAGACCACCGGCGACGGCGAGGTGACCGCTCTGCAATTTCTGCAGGTGCTGGCCACGTCCGGGAAGAAGGCGTCGGAGCTGGCGTCCTGCTGTGCCACCTATCCCCAGGTGCTCTTGAATGTGGAAGTTCCTCACAGCGGCGGTGTCAAGGAAAAGATCATGGCCTCCGATGAACTGAAGGCGGCCGTGGAGCGGGAGGAGAACGCACTGGGCAGCGAGGGCCGGGTGCTGGTTCGTCCCTCCGGAACGGAGGCACTGATCCGGGTCATGGTAGAAGCCAAGACCCAGGAAATTGCCGGCGAAGTGGCTCAGCGGCTGGCGGATTTTATAAAATCACTAAAAATCTGAGAATCTGCCCCTCTGTTTTTGATAATTTGCTTGACATTTTGCAGGATAGACGGGTATAATACAGTATGTTCAGTTTGAAAGAACAACCATCCCAGATTCTGGAAAGGCAGGATGACGAGTCCCTCTGTACCCTGGCAGCTGCTGGAAGCCGGGAGGCGGAGGAGATTCTGGTCTGCCGGTATACGCGGTTGGTCCGCACCTGTGCCCGTCCCTTTTTTCTCATCGGCGGCGACAGCGAGGATCTGACCCAAGAGGGGATGGTGGGCCTCATCAAAGCTGTCCGGGAGTATGACGCCGGAAAGGCGGCATCCTTTCGGACCTTCGCAGAAATCTGCATCAGAAACCGGCTGTACTCTGTGCTGCGGGCGGCGGCACGGGATAAACACCTGCCGCTGAATCAGTCGGTCCCTCTGGATACACCCTTCTTTGATAGCAATTCCTACACCTCCGGTACCAACGATCTGGCGCAGGGGAACCCCGAGACATTTTTGATCGACCGGGAACATACCGCGGCCCTTTTGGCCGGTGTCCGGAAACAGCTGTCCGAATTCGAAGCGAAGATTTTGGGGTACTATTTAGACGGTCTTTCATGTAGGGAAATTGCCGCATTGGTCGGTAAACCCCCCAAGTCCGTGGACAACGCCGTGCAGCGGATTCGGCGCAAGGTGGCACGGCAGCTTATTTCCGGCGAATTCAGCGAGAGCTGAGCGCAATATATTTTTCTTTTCAAAGAGAGGGTAAAATCATGTACGAAGACAAGACTTTAGTGTGCAAAGAGTGCGGCCAGGAGTTCGTGTTCACCGCCGGTGAGCAGGAGTTCTACGCAGAGCGCGGCTTCCAGAACGAGCCCCAGCGCTGCAAGGCCTGCCGTGATGCTCGCAAGAACGCCGCCCGCGGCCCCCGCGAGTATTTCACCGCTGTTTGCGCTGCTTGCGGCGGCGAGGCGAGAGTTCCCTTCGAGCCCAAGTCCGACCGTCCCGTTTACTGCAGCGAGTGCTTTGCCAAGATGCGCGATCAGCAGAGATAACAAGCCGGTCTTCGGTTTTTATAATTGCGATCCGACAGGGCGCCCAAACGGGCGTCCTGTTTTTTTGCGCTTTTTAGGAAGACCCGGTGCCTTTTTCCTGATTTTCTATTGAATTTGAAGACACAATAGAGTATAATACCATCGTCGAATTTTGATTTTGGAGGAACCATCCCATGATTACCATTACCAAAGATACCATCATCGGTGATATCCTGGATATTGCCCCCCATACTGCGCCCATCTTCCTGTCCATCGGCATGCACTGCCTGGGCTGCCCCTCTTCCCGCGGTGAGACGGTGGAAGAGGCCTGCATGGTGCACGGCGTGGATGTGGACAAGCTGCTGGCTCTGGTGAATGAGGAGGCCAACAAGGCTCAGTAAGCCGCAATCAGGACGCATACGGGGCTGACCCGTATGCGTCCTTACACAGTGAGGAGCGTGATCCATGGCAAGTAATATCCATTCCGCTGGCGCGCTTACGCTCTCGCCCCGACTGGCTTTCCTGGCAGACTGGGTGCCTGCCGGTGCCCGGCTGGCGGATGTCGGCACAGACCACGCTTATCTGCCGGTGTGGCTGGACACTCATGGGCGGGTACAAAGTGCCATTGCCGCGGATCTGCGTCCGGGTCCGCTGGAAAGGGCCCGGGAAACCGGGCGGCGATACGGCGCACAGCATGTGGATTTTAGGCTTTGCGACGGACTTTCGGCTATTTCGGCGGAAGAATGCGACACCATCGTCATTGCCGGCATGGGTGGGGAGAACACCGCCCAGATCCTGAAGCATGCACCCTGGACGGCGGACGGCTGCCATACGCTGCTGCTGGAACCTCACAGCCGTGCGGAGGTACTTCGCGGTTTTCTGGCAGAAAACGGCTATGCCATCCGCCGGGAGGCACTGATTCGGGACCGGGGATTTTTGTATCCTGTGATGGAAGTCACGGCCGGAGAGATGACACTTTCTCCAGGGCAGCTCTACTGCGGAGCGAAACTGCTGCATGATCCTCTGGGGGACCGATATATCATTGAACGGATCATTCAGCTGCAGGGAGTTGTGGTGGGGAAGAGCCGGTCTGCAAGCCCGGAGGATCGGGCACATGCGGATTACCAGCGTGCGCTGATTACGGAACTGCTGACCATGAGAGAGGAGTGGCGCCATGCCAACTGTAAGGGAAATTGAACAGGCCCTCTACGCCATAGCTCCCAGGGAGGGGGCAATGGAGTGGGACAACGTGGGCCATCTGCTGGGCGATCCGGTGCAGGAGGTGCAGCGGGTATTGGTGTCACTGGACATCACCCAAGCCGTGGCGGAAGAAGCACTGGACCGGGGCTGCCAGCTGATCGTCAGTCACCATCCGGTGATGAACTGCAAATGGCTGCCAGTGCAGACGGTTCGCTCCGATACGCCGCAGGGCAGGCTCCTTCTGACACTGCTGCGGGGTGGCGTTTCCGCTATCTGCATGCATACCAACCTGGATGTGGCGGTAGGCGGCGTGAACGATGCGCTGGCCCGGGCGCTGGAACTGGTGGACTCCGGCCCCTTGTGCGAGGACGGTCTGGGACGGATCGGGAATCTGCCCGCGCCTATGGACATAGCGGCGTTTACCCGGTTTGTCTGCCGCCGTTTGGGCTGCAACGGCGTGCGCTGGGCGGACGCAGGGCGTCCGGTTTCCCGGGTGGCGGTGGGCGGCGGCGCCTGCGGCGATTTGGTGGACGTGGCAGCTGCCGCAGGATGCGATACATTCGTCACCGCAGATTTGAGCTATCACCAGTTCCTGGACGCAGAGGGGAAGGGGATCAATTTGATCGATGCCGGCCATTTCCCTACGGAGGACCCTGTGTGCCGCCGGCTTATGGATTGCCTGATCCATGTGTTTCCCGGCTTGGAAGTGGTCAAATCCGCTTCCCACAAAGAAGTGATTCACTACTATGTTGAAGGAGAGTAATTAACATGTCTGGACATTCCAAGTGGCATAATATTCAAAAGACCAAGGGTGCGGCTGACGCCAAGCGTTCCGCTGCATTCACCAAGATCGCCCGTGAGATCATTGTGGCTGTCAAAGAAGGCGGCAGCGGCGATCCCAACAACAACTCCCGTCTGGCTACCGTCATTGCCAAGGCCAAGGCCGTAAACATGCCCAACGACAACATCAAGCGTACCATCGACAAGGCGCTGGGTGCCGGAAATACCGATAACTACGAGGCTGTGACCTATGAGGGTTACGGTCCCGGCGGCGTGGCTGTCATCGTGGAGGCGCTGACGGACAACCGGCAGCGCACCGCCCCCGAAGTACGGCATGCGTTTGATAAGTGCAACGGCAACCTGGGTGCTCAGGGCTGCGTCAGCTGGTCTTTCGACCGCAAGGGTGTGATCGTCATTGACAACGAAGAGGGCGAACTGGACGAGGATACCGTTATGATGGACGCGCTGGATTCCGGTGCCGCCGACTTTGAGGCGGACGGCAGCGTTCTGGAAATCACCACGGACCCCGATGCGTTCAACGATGTGGTCAAGGCGCTGGAGGAGAAGGGTTACACCTTTGCCAGCGCTGAGATTGAGATGGTGCCCCAGAACTACATCACCCTGACTTCTGAGGGTGACGTGAAAAACATGGAGAAGCTCATCGACATGCTGGAGGACAGCGACGACGTGCAGAACGTGTTCCACAACTGGGATAACGCGTAATCGGATCAGAACAGGAGCGGGAAACCGCTCCTTTCTTTGCTTAATTAATTGAACAAAAATTAAGCTTTGTTCAATTTAAATATAAGAGGTTGCCTCTGCAGCTGTGCCCCTCGGCCTATAAAAAACCAGGTCCCTGTGCTGCAGCGTGCCGGTTGCGCTTGATGTTTTTGTCCCTCCATGCTATAAATAATAAGGAACATATTGCCTGCAGGCTTGAACAGCAGGAGAGGAGAGAGACTATGGAGGCATGGAAAAAGGACCGACTCACCGCATCCGGAGTGGATGTGGATGATGCGCTGGAACGGTTTATGGGGAATGAGGGACTGCTGGAGCGTTTTTTAAAGCGCTTTTTGGAGGATGGAAACTATGCTGCTTTGTGCCAGGCTGTAGAGAACGGGGACGCAGATATGGCACTGACGGCTTCTCACACAATGAAGGGGCTTTGCGGGAATCTGTCCATGAAGACGCTGGGGGAGCTTGTCACCGAGCAGGTGACGCTGCTGCGCAGCGGAGATTTTTCCGGTGCCGCTGCTTTGATGGACCCCATCGGAACGGCCTATGATGCTGTTGCAGAAGCGATCCGGGGGTGCTGGACATGAGGAGTGCCCGGAAGAAGTGGGCACGCCTGTTCAAGGAGCTGCGGCTCTATGCGGCAGTTATTCTGGGACTGATGATCATGGGTACGGCGTTTCATGCGGTGCTGCGTCAGGCCCTGCTGAAAAACTTCCAGGAAATCGGTACGGCGCTGGCGAGAAGCTATGTGACGGAAGAGAGCAACAATCTGACCGTGTACGAGACGCTGCTGACGTTTGGTGTGCAGTCCATCAATGTGCGGATTGAGCAGGGGATGGACCCGGATGAGATCGAGACGTGGCTCGGCATGTACTATGAGCGGCTGCAGTCTGTCCTGGGAGACGGAACGGTGGATCCGTACGCGGTTTTTGACGGCAGGATCCTGGCAGCCAATCCCTGGGAAGGGGACAGCACCTACGATTATGCCGATACGGAGTGGTACAAAGCGGCCATGGAGGCAGACGGAGACGTAATTTTTACCAGCGCCTATACGGACTCCATTACCAATAAGCCGGTGATTACCATTGCACAAAAATGCCCGGGGGCAGACGCTGTGCTGGCATTTGATATTTTCCCGGAGAACTTCCAGGTGCACTCCAATGCAGTTTCACTGCCGGAGGGGGCGTCGTTTTATGTGTGCGACAATCAGGGAACGCTGCTGTATGACCAGAGCGATCTGCCCAACAACCGGGAGGAGCTGCAGGCCTACATCGACACCATTCTGCCGGATATCAAAAGCGGTGCACTGGACAAATACGACGCCCACGTGGACGACCTGAGCGGTCACCAGCGGGCGGTATACTACTATAACATGCCCAATGGCTGGATCGGTGTCGTTACGGTTCCGTTTGACACGATTTTGCAGCAGCTCAACTGGTTTTCCATGCTGGTGGGACTGGTGATGCTGCTATGCTTGGCGGGTGTCCTGATTTTTGCCTGGCGGGATCTGCGGCTTTACGCCCAGGTAGAGCGCACCAATGAGACGGTGCGGGTGCTGGGCAATACTTACTACGCGCTCTACCGGGTGGACTACCAGAACGAAACCTATGAGATGATCAAGGGGTCGGACTATGTACGGGGCAGGATTCCCCAAAAGGGACCCTACTCCATGCTGCTGGATGCCACCAGCCAAGTCATTGAGGAAAAGACCTTCCGGGAGTTCCGGAAGAGTTTTTCCACGGAGAGTATTCGGGAATTGGTGTCCAAGCGTGTGCGGGACTTCGGCGGCGACTTCCTGCGTCGGTTTGGGGATGAGTATCGCTGGGTCAGTGTGCGGGTGCTGTTTGATGAATCTCTTGCCCCGGAGGAGGTTGTGCTGTGCTTCCGGGAGGTGGACCAGGAGAAGCAGCGGCAGCTGCGGGAACGGGAGCTTCTGGAAAATGCACTGGAAAATGCCCGCCGCAGTGAGAAAACCAAACATGCGTTCTTCAATAATATGTCCCACGATATGCGCACACCTCTCAACGCCATCCTGGGTATTTCTGAGCTGGTGCGCCAGCACGCGGATGACCCGGAGAAAGTGCGCGGCTATATGGAGAAGATCTACTACTCCAGCCGTCAGCTGCTGGACTTGGTCAATGATATTCTGGATATGTCCCGAATGGAGCAGGGAAAAGTGGTTTTAAATAATCAGGCCTTTGATCTGCGCCAGTGTATTGATGAATGTACTGCCACGTTCCGTCTGCAGGCAGAGGCGGAGGGCAAGGAGTTCCATGTAGATTATTCGCTCCACAGCGCCACGGTGCTGGGAGACGCCTCCCGGTTCGGGCAGATTATGAACAACCTGCTCTCCAATGCCTTTAAGTTTACTTCCAAGGGCGATACCGTGTCCGTGAGCATCAAGCAGTTCGAGGACAAAACGTATTCTCAGTACCAGATTGTGGTGAAAGATACGGGAATTGGCATGTCTGAGGAGTTTTTGGAGCATATCTTTGAACCTTATGCCCGTGAGACAACCTTCTGTTCCAAGCAGGTAGCCGGAACAGGACTGGGAATGCCCATCGTCAAAAATCTCGTGACCCAGATGAGCGGTCAGATCCATGTAGACAGCAAGCTGGGAGAGGGAAGCACCTTTACGATCACACTGCCGTTTACGGTGGTGCGGGAGGAAAAGCCAGCGGCCAAGGAAACGGACCAGGTAGGCGGATTCTCCCTGAAGGGAAAGTGCATCCTCCTGGCGGAGGACAACATGGTAAACATGGAGATTGCCACGGAGATTCTCTCCATGAACGGCCTGGAGATCATTCAGGCATGGAACGGGAAAGAGGCGCTGGATAAGTTCCGGGATTCCCACCCGTTCCAGATCGACGCCATTCTCATGGATATGCAGATGCCCCAAATGGGTGGCTGCGAGGCTACCCGGCAGATTCGGACACTGGCCCGGCCGGATGCACGTTCTGTACCGATCATCGCCGTAACGGCCAACGCGTTTGCAGAGGATATCGCAGCTACTACTGCGGCGGGCATGGATGCCCACATCTCCAAGCCCATTGATTTTTCCATCCTGTGCAAGACCCTGGAAGAGCTGACCGGCAGGAAGAAACGGTAAATCATGAAAGAAGGCCCCGCCTGCGTATTTCGCAGGCGGGGCCAGATCATAAAGCGAGCAAAACTATAAGCCGGGTTCTGTATTTGACAGTCATCTATCTAGGCGTTTTGTTGCCAGAACGCTCAAGCCACCTCCGGGAAGCGGCCGGGCCAGCCATATGCTTCCACCCACGGTGTTGCTCCGAATAGAGTTTACAGCGACGGACAGTCTCCAGCCGTCGGGTGCGCTCTTACCGCACCTTTCCACCCTTACCGGCAGAGCCGGCGGTATTTCTCTGTTGCACTTTTCCTGAAGTCGCCTTCGGCGGGCGTTACCCGTTATTCTTGCCCTGTGGAGCCCGGACTTTCCTCATGAACGACCTTTCGGCCTGTCCACGCGACTGTCTGTTTTCCTCGCGAAGACTATTTTACAGGAAGCGGCGGGAATTGTCAACGGGGGAGGGAAGAGAGCGATTGCCCGGTTGTAATTTTGTCTTGACTGCGGTATAATTTCCCTGTATGAAATCATCGCCTGCGGGCGAAACCATAAGGAGCGATTTCCATGGATTTTGAGCAGTATCTGGATTCCCTGAAAGGGAAAACGGTATCGGTAATCGGCATCGGCGTATCCAATCGTCCGCTGATCGAACTGCTGGCGGGCCGCGGCATTTCCGTGACTGCCCGGGACCGGCAGCAGCGCCAGACGTTGGGGGATTATGCAGATCGCCTGGAGGAAATGGGCTGCCGTCTCCGGCTGGGGGACGACTACCTGCAGGAGCTGCGGGAGGATGTGATCTTCCGCACTCCCGGCATGCGGCCGGATGTGCCGGAGCTGGCGGCGGCAGTGGCCGCGGGCAGCGTGCTTACCTCAGAGATGGAAGTATTTTTTGAGGTCTGTCCCTGTCCCATGATCGCTGTGACCGGCAGTGATGGAAAGACTACCACTACCACCATCATCGCAGAGTTGCTGCGCCTGGCCGGAAAGACCGTGCATCTGGGCGGAAACATCGGACATCCGCTGCTGGCGGAGACCGGCTCCATTCGTCCGGAGGATGTGGCAGTGCTGGAGCTCTCTTCGTTCCAACTGATGACTATGACCCGGAGTCCCCATGTGTCGGTTATCACCAATCTCTCACCCAATCATCTGGATGTGCACAAGAACTTTGCAGAGTACATTGCTGCAAAGGAAAATATCTTTACACATCAGTCTCCAGAAGATATTGCTGTCTTCAATGCGGACAATGCACTGACGGCTGCCCAGGCAGAACGGGCTGTTGGCCGTGCGCGGCTCTTCTCCAGAAAGAAGTGCGTGGAAGACGGTGTATTTGTGCGTGACGGCAAGATCATTGCCCGGAGCCGTGGGCAGGAGCGGGTGGTCATGTCCCGGGAAGATATCCGGCTCCCCGGTGAGCATAACGTAGAAAACTACCTGGCTGCCATCGCGGCGGTGGACGGCATGGTGGACGACAGCCAGATCGCCGCATTTGCAAAGAGCTTCGGCGGCGTGGAGCACCGGATCGAGCTGATCCGGACACTGGACGGTGTGCGCTGGTATAACGACTCCATTGCCTCCAGCCCCAGCCGGACGATTGCGGGACTGCGGTCTTTTCCGGAAAAGGTGATTTTGATCGCCGGCGGAAAGGACAAGGGCATCAGCTATGCAGAACTGGGCCCGGTGGTCAACGACCATGTGAAGCTGCTGCTGCTGTGCGGCGCTACGGCCGGTGTAATCCGCCAGAGCGTAGAACAGGCAGAAAATTACCAGGGCCTGGAGATGATTGATGTGGAGGACTATCATCAGGCCGCACGTATCGCCCGGGAGCGGGCAGTGGAAGGAGATGTGGTGATTCTCTCTCCCGCCAGCACTTCCTTCGACCGCTTCAAAAATTTCATGGAGCGGGGTAAGGCGTTTAAAGACGTGGTGCTGTCCCTGAAATAAGGGCAACCTCTCCGCGCATAGACTGTGCGGAGGGGGAATGCCGTATGGGGCCGGGATTTTTTCGCCATTACCGCCGCCGCAGCCGCCGCTTGTCAGTGCGGCTGATTCTGTTTGCCGGTGTGGTGGCGATACTGACTGTGGTGTTGGTGGCCGCCATGCAGATGCGTCCGCTTCTGGAGGGGCTTGCCACGACCAGAGTCTCCAATGTTGTGACCGGCATCGTATCCGAGTCTGTGTATGAGGCCATTGAGACCGGCGCACTGGAGTACGACGAACTGGTGTCCCTGGAGAAGGACAACGATGGAAAAATCAGCGCTGTGCGGAGCAACATGGCTGCATTCAATCACCTGCAAGCGGAAATACTTGACACAGTTTTGACCCGTATCGGCCAGGTGTCCGCCCGGGAGCTGTCTATTCCCGTGGGCACACTGACCGGATCGACCCTGCTGGCAGGGCGCGGTCCCAGAATCCATGTGCGGATGGAGTCTGTGGGAACCTCCCAGGCGCATTTTGAAAACGCATTTATCGATGCCGGAATCAACCAGACCAAGCACCAGATCATTTTGAACGTAGATGTCTATGTGAGCATTCTGCTGCCGGGATTTACCACCGCCACCAAGGTTTCCAACTCCTTTGTGGTGGCGGAGACGGTGATTGTCGGCTCTGTGCCGGACACCTATACCTATTTCAGTACCGCACCGGAAACTTATGAAGAGGACCTGAAGGATTATATTCTGAACGGAAGCTGAGGAGGACCCATGGATTACCGCGAGAGAATACAGGAACTGCGCCGGATTCTGAATGAAAACGGCTACCGCTATTATGTGCTGGACGCACCCACCATGAGCGACTACGAGTACGACATGCTTAATCGGGAGCTGGAGGAACTGGAGGCCCAGCACCCTGAGGAGATCACGCCGGATTCCCCCACCCAACGGGTGGGGGGAAAGATTCTGGAGGGATTTCAGCCTTATACCCACCAGGTGCCTCTGGAGAGCCTTCAGGACGTATTCAGCCACGAGGAGACGGCGGAATTCTGCACCCGAATGGACGAGGCACTGGGCAGCCGGGCGGTCTATTCCGTAGAGCCCAAGGTGGACGGTCTCTCCGTCGCACTGGAATACCGGAACGGTGTATTTGTCCGGGGCGCTACCCGGGGAGACGGCCGCGTAGGAGAAGATGTGACGGAGAATCTGAGGACAATCCGATCCATTCCCATGACACTGCCGGACAAGCTGCCGCTGCTGGTGGTCCGGGGTGAGGTGTATATGGCCCGGTCGGTGTTTGAGGACATCAACCGGGAGCGGGAAATCCAGGGGAAGCCCCTGATGGCTAACCCGCGCAATGCCGCCGCAGGCTCTTTGCGTCAGCTGGACCCGAAGGTATGCGCCCGGCGCCGGTTGGATATCCAGGTGTTCAACCTGCAGCAGGCAGAGGGCATGGAGTTCACCAGTCATACGCAGACGCTGGAATATCTGGCGACCCAGCGCTTCCGGGTGATTCCCCACAAGAAACTCTCCGGCGCGGAAGCGTGTCGGGAAGAGATCGAGCGGATCAACGACACCCGCATGGACTATCCCTTTGATATTGACGGCGCCGTGGTGAAGCTGGATTCCCTGGCGGAGCGGGCGGTGCTGGGATCTACAGCCAAGTTCCCCAAGTGGGCGGTGGCATTTAAGTATCCGCCGGAGAAAAAGCCGGCGCAGGTGCTGGATATTGTGGTCCAGGTGGGCCGCACCGGTGTGCTGACGCCCAAGGCGGTGCTGACGCCGGTGCGCCTGGCCGGTACCACCGTCACCAGTGCCACGCTGCACAACCAAGACTATATCACGGAAAAGGACATCCGGGTGGGGGACACCGTGGTGGTCCAGAAGGCGGGCGAGATTATTCCGGAGATCGTGGAGGTGGATGTCTCCAAGCGCCCGGATGGTACTACACCCTATACGCTGCCGGACCACTGCCCGGTCTGCGGCGCGCCGGTGGTGCGGGACGAGGACGGTGCTGCCCTGCGCTGTACCGGTGCCGAGTGCCCGGCTCAGCTGCTGCGCAATCTGACGCACTTTGCCAGCCGGGACGCCATGGACATCGACGGCTGCGGCCCGGCTGTAATCCAGCAGC